>JAGXKI010000029.1 GCA_018335295.1 bacterium
CGTTTGTTGCGTTGAAAAATAAAGCGAGAAAAGAAACCAAAACAATCTCATCCGGAATTTGCATTATTGCCTGTTTTTCCCGGCGAAGCCTGATGGGTGATAAAAACCGTATGGAAGGCTGAACGGGTATGGTCCCTTGAGCACAGCGAAAGGGGAGTGAAGCCTGGAATCGAGCGGATTTGACTGATTTGGGAGCAGTCCCAAATCAGTGGGGCTTCCAAGGGGGTATGGCCCCTTGGTCGCAGGGCGTAAGCCCGAGAAGGGAGGCAGGGAGCTTGAGCGACCGTCGGAAGGGGGAAAGCGGAGCTTATCCCCTCCGAGTTCTTGCTGGGTGAAATTAGCGTAGTTTTTTAACCAATCCATACAAACCTACTTATTCTATTTAATTTTTTTATATAAATTAAAAAATCTCAAGACAATCTTATCCGCTGCTTACACCATTGTCTGGACTCCCAGGCGAGGGGTAAGGGGTGAAGAACCCGTATTGGAGGTTGAGCGGGCAGGGTTCCTTGAGCAAAGCGAAAGGAGAGCGAAGCCGGAAATCGAGCGGATTTGACTGATTTGGGAGCAGTCCCAAATCAGTGGGGCTTCCAAGGGGGTATGGCCCCTTGGTCGCAGGGCGTAAGCCCGAGAAGGGAGGCAGGGAGCTTGAGCGACCGTCGGAAGGGGGAAAGCGGAGCTTATCCCCTCCGAGTTCTCGATGCGGTCAATCCGGCGTGGTTCTGAACCCCTTACCCCGAGCTAACTGTTGAACTTTTTCCCCAACTATTATATCATCCCTTAAAGCAGGGTCAGAGCCAGGCGGGTCCGACCCCACGCTTTGGATTCATTCAAAAATGTCTTATAAGATGATTGTAGCCGAAGAAAGTCCCTCTGTGCAGGAAACCATTCATATGGCCTTTCCTGAGTCGGAGTTCGAGATATCTTTTTTCAGTGATGGAGAAGAAGTTTTGAAATCTGTCAACCAGATAAAACCAGATGTTTTCCTGTTGAACCTGAACCTTCCAGGGAAAGATGGTTACGAAGTCGCTTCAGTCCTGAACGAGGAGGGGCAATTCCATTCAGCGCCTCTCATCTTTTTGCAAGGAGCCTTTGAACCCCTTGATGAACAAAGGATTGCCGAAATCAATCACGAAACCGTTGTTCAGGAGCCCTTTGATTCTGAGAAGTTGGTGAAACAGGTTCGGGATGCTTTGGAGAAAAGAAAGTCTCCGGAAACTTTGCCTGAGGAACTGGGGCCTGGAGAAGAATCCGTTTCGGGTTGGAATCAGGCCCTGGAGGAGAGGATCAAGGGGTTGATCAAGAAGGAGATCCAAGAGATGGAAAACCGGATTAAAACTTGGATTCAGGATGAGATCCCCAGTAAAGACAGAGAGAAAGAAGGAGTCCACGAAGATTGAGCCTCGTGTCCCGGGTGGAGCCAAAGGAATTCCACCCCTATTCTGCTTCTTTATGAGATGGATTTAAGGCTTCATTTTGGAGTGTAAGGATGAATCAAAAACATGTACTGGACAAAGCCTATAATCCCAAACAGGTAGAGGAAAAATGGTCTCAATTTTGGATTGATGAAGGTCTTTTTACCGCTGAGGCCTCATCCAAAAAAAAGAAGTTTTCTATGGTGCTTCCTCCTCCCAATGTGACCGGATCTCTCCATATGGGGCATGCCCTTTGTTTCACTCTTCCCGATGTCCTGGTGAGATGGAAGAGGATGCAGGGATACAATGTGCTCTGGCTCCCGGGCACAGATCATGCCAGCATTGCGGTTCACAATGTCATCGAAAAGAGAATTGCCCAAAAAGGATTATCCCGGGAAAGGATCGGACGGGAGGAATTTTTGAAGATGGCCTGGGAGTGGAAAGAAAAATACGGGGGAGTGATCATCAATCAATTGAAAAAACTGGGTTTTTCTTTGGATTGGACCAGAGAAAGATTCACCATGGATGATGGATTTTCTTATGCTGTCAACCGCGTGTTTGTGGATCTTTATAGAGAAGGACTCATATACAGGGATTATTATATGGTGAACCGCTGCCCCCACTGTGGCACAGTTCTATCAGACATTGAAATTGAACATAAGGAGATGAAGTCCCAGCTTTATTATATCAAGTATCCCTTGGTGGATTCCCAGAATCATGTGGTTGTGGCTACCACCCGTCCCGAGACCATGTTGGGAGATACCGCGGTGGCAGTCCATCCGGATGATGAGAGGTACACTCGTATCCACGGACAAAAATTGATACTCCCTGTGACGGGAAGAAAGATTCCAGTGATCACAGATGAAAGAGTGGAGAGAGAGTTTGGAACAGGAGTGGTTAAGGTTACACCTTCCCATGACCCTGTGGATTTTGAATTGGGAAAGAAACACAATCTGGAGCAGGTGACCGTTATCGATGGATCCGGAAAGATGACCGAGGAAGCAGGAGAAGAATTCAGGGGGTTGGACCGGTTTGAGGGACGGCAAAAGATTGTCCGCGAACTGAAAAAACAGGGATTCCTGGAGAAAGTGGAAGATTACCAGCATGCGGTGGGACACTGCTACCGCTGCAAGACGGCGATCGAGCCTCATCTATCCTGGCAGTGGTTTGTGAAAACAAAGCCTTTGGCTCAAGAAGCCATTCGAGTGGTGGAGGAAGGGAAAATCAAGTTTGTTCCCTCCAACTGGGCCAAGATATATTTTGATTGGATGTATAACATCTATGATTGGTGCATTTCCCGGCAGTTGTGGTGGGGGCACCGGATTCCGGCCTGGTACTGTCAGGACTGCGGGAAAATGATGGTGGCCTTGAAAGCTCCTCAAAAGTGTGATCAATGTGAAAGTTCCCATCTGGTTCAGGATGAAGATGTCCTGGACACCTGGTTCAGCTCGGCCTTATGGCCTTTTGCTACCTTGGGATGGCCGGGAAAAACAGAAGATTTAGAGACATTTTATCCCACCGACCTCATGTCCACCGGGTTCGACATCATCTTTTTCTGGGTGGCCCGGATGATCATGATGGGCTTGAAATTTATGGGGGAGATCCCGTTTAAAGAAGTTTACATCAACGGATTGGTCAGGGATTTCAAGAAGCGCAAAATGAGCAAATCCGAAGGAAATATCATCGATCCTTTGGAGATGGTGAAAAAGTACGGAACCGATGCCCTGAGGTTTACCCTGGTGGCTCTGGCCGCTCCGGGGATGGATATTTCCCTTTCCGAGGAAAGGATGGTGGGCTACCGAGCTTTTGTGAACAAAGTCTGGAATGCCTCCCGTTTTGTCCTGATGAACCTGGAAGAAGGGGAGCTGAAGGTAGAAGAGGAAGAACTCACCCTGGCCGACCGTTGGATCCAAAGCCGGTTGAACCATATTATCAAAGAAACGAATCAAGCACTCCAACAGTATCGGATGTATGAAGCGGCAGAGAAAATTTACCATTTTGTCTGGCATGAATTCTGCGATTGGTATGTAGAAATGGTCAAGCCCAGTTTGAAACAGAGGAGCTGGACCAGCCTGTCTGTATTAGTGGAGTCCCTGGATCAGATATTGAGACTCCTTCATCCCTTCATGCCCTTCGTCACCGAAGAGATCTGGCAGCATCTTCCTTATTCAGGAAAATCATTAGCCGTGGCTTCCTTCCCCCAGTCCCGGAAAGGGAAGGAAGACCCCAGGGTGGAAAGAGAGATGAAACTCCTCCAAGATGTGATCACTGAAGTCAGAACCATCCGGGCGGAGAACCGGATCCATCCCCACAAACGTGTTCCTCTCTGGATTAAAGTCAAGGAAAAGGGGCACGAAGAGAGCCTTCTCCATCACCAGGTCTACATTATAGCCCTGGCTAACATCCGCGAACTGAAAATCAAAGAGGATTTTCCCCAGGAAAAGAAACTCCTTCGGGGAGTGACTCCGGCCTATGAACTGGCTGTCCCGGTGGAAGAAGGAATGATTGATTTTGAAAAGGAAAAACAAAGGCTGAGAAAGGAACTGGCCAAGGTTCAGGAAGAGATGGACAAGATCAAAGTGAGGCTCCAGGATGACAGCTTTCTCCAAAAAGCCCCCAAAAATGTCATAGAAGAGACCCAGAAAAGGATGGACAGTTTAAAGGATCAAAAGGAAAAATTGAGGAAAAATTTGGATCAGCTCCTTTCTTCTCATGAACGGAGAGAAGGGAGGTAAGATATCCCCCTTCGGTGTATTGGGGAGTCTTTGATAGATATTCATGAAGATAGGGAATAAAATCCACAGGTTTTCTTCCTGCCCTTCCACCAATAACCTGGCCCGAAAGTATGCCTCTCAAGGAGAGCCCGAGGGAACGGTGGTAATAGCTGACCAGCAGACAAAGGGAAAGGGAACTCAGGGACGGGAATGGATTTCTCCCCCCGGAAAAGGAGTCTATATTTCTTTCATTTTATACCCCCCCGCTTCCGGTCTTTCTTTGCTCCCTCTGGTCGGGGGTTTGACCGTCAGAGAAGCTGTTTTTGAATCCGTGGGAGTTTCGGTTCAGCTTAAGTGGCCCAACGACATCATGTGGAAGAGGAAAAAGCTGGGCGGGATTTTGTGTGAAAGCAGTTTTTGGGGAGGGAAGCTCCTTTATGTTATTTTAGGTATTGGGTTAAACACAGGGCACCAGGTTCAAGATTTCCCCGAAGAGGTACGGTCGGCGGCCAGCTCCCTTGACCTGATAACCTCCAAGGAGGTTCAGGTGGAGAGAGAAAGCATTGTAGAGAACTTATTCCAGTCTTTGGAATGTTGGTATGAGGTCTTTTTGAAAGGAGAGAACTCCAAAATCGTGGATGCTTTCCAACATCACTCTGCAATCTACCCCGGTAAAAAAGTAACCGTAGCTGCTGAAAATGAAGTGGTTTCGGGTATATATTCAGGGATCAACCCTGAAGGGGGGATCATTCTGGATGTTGGAGGAAAGCAGAAAACTTTTTATTCCGGTCAGGTCCATTTTCTGGGAAAATAATAGAGGAGGAAACAATGCTTTTGGCTGTAGATATCGGTAATACCAATATCGCGGTGGGATTATTCCAGGACAAAACTTTAAAAGCTCACTGGAAGCTTGAATCGGATAGAAAGAAGACCTGTGACGAGTATGCCGTCACTCTTCTCAATCTCCTTTCTTTGGGTGGGTTTCCAAGAGACCAGATCCATGCGGTCATCATTTCCAGCGTTCTTCCTCCCCTCACTCCTGTTTTCCAGGAAATGAGCCGAAAACTTTTCGGGACCAAACCTTTGGTTGTGGGTCCCGGGCTCAGGACGGGGATGGCCATTCTCTATGAGAACCCCTATGAAGTGGGAGCTGACCGAGTGGTGGCTGCTGTGGCTGCTTTTGAAAAATACGGAGGGCCCTGCGTGGTGGTGGATTTTGGCACCGCTACCACTTTTGATGTGGTTTCCTCCAAGGGAGAGTATTTGGGGGGAGTCATCGCTCCAGGAGTTCAGATTGCCGGGGAAGCCCTTTATTTTCGAGCCGCTAAATTGCCCCATGTGGAGATAAAGAAACCCCCCCGGATAATCGGCCGCACCACCGTCTCCAGCATGCAGGCCGGGCTTTATTTTGGTTACATGGGTTTGGTTTCAAATATCATAGAAAAGATCAAACAGGAGCTGAAAGCTGAGACCACCGTTATCTCCACAGGAGGGCTCAATTCCCGACTCGACCAGGAGATTCCCTCTATCCAGCACTATGAGCCCTTTTTGGTTTTGGAAGGATTGAGGATCATTTATGAACGAAATAAAGACATGAACAGAGAGAAAAAATCCTGACAGGAAAATAGAAATCTGATGAACTCCGATCAAAAAAGCCGTTATTTTCAAAACGTTGCACGCTGTTTTTTCAATGAAAGAGGAGCCCCCTTTTTTCTATCCTCCAAAGAGATCGAACTGATCGCCCAGTGGGAAAGAATGGGCATTCCTTTTCATGTAATCCGGGAGGGGATCAACCGGTCTTTTTCTCGGTTTCGGATGACCCCTGGTCGGAAGGGGAAGGTCCTTTCCTTGGAGTTTTGTCAACGCTCTGTGATGAAGAGCTTCACCTCTTACAAGGAAAGAAAAGTGGGAAAGAGCCATAAAAAATTCACAGAAGCGGAGAAGGGGAAAAAGATGAACAAAGCGATAAAGAATTTTTTGGATCATCTCCCTCCCGAACTGGAATATTTGAGAGAAGTGTTCATCCGGGCACAAAGATTTTTGGAAAAGAATGAGAGGGATGAAGAGTCCCTGGAGAGGATAGAACAGGAGGTGGAAAACCTTCTGTGTGAACGGGCCAGCTCCGGAGATAAAGAAAGAGTGAGAAAAGAAGTTTTAAAGGAATACAACATCTCGGATTCCGAGGAATGGGAGAGGGTGTTTCGGGTCAAACTCCTGAAATATTTAAGAGAAAAACACAAGATTCCTTACGTCTCTCCTTATTATTATTGATAAAGGAAAAGCCATGATTCGCCGAATTCTGACATTGTTGAAAAAAAACAAACAGGGATTGAGTTTGTCCAGTCTCGCCCGTAAACTCCGCCTTTCCTCTAAAGAAAGAAAAACATTAAAGAAAAAATTGAGAGATTTGGAGAAAAAAGGAGCCATTTTTCGGATTAAGCAAAAATATTTCCTTTCCACGGGCTCTCCCACTATCCAGGGGGAGTTTCTTCAGTCCACCAGAGGATTTGGGTTTGTCAAACCAGAGAATGAGGGAATGGAAGATATATTCATCCCTCCTCCGGACACCCAAGGAGCCTTGGAAGGAGACACTGTGGAAATTCTTTTCCGGAAAAAAGGAAAAAAGGGGAAACCCGAAGGGAAAGTCCTGCGGATTTTAAAGAAAAACAAGAAAAGCCTCCTGGGAATTTACAGGGAACGCGGTTCCAAGGCCTGGATGAAACCTCTGGATCCTCCCTCAGAAAGGGAAATGCCCGTGAAGAGGCCCCAAAAGACTCCGGTATCGGAAGGGAATATAGTGGAGGTTGATAGAGAAAACTTGCAGTTGAAGAGTGTATGGGGAACCCCGGATGAGTCCGGTGTGGATGTCCAGGTGATGATCCATAAATACAACCTTCCCACCTCTTTTCCTTCTTCAGTGATTCAGGAAGTCCAGAGCCTTTCGGCTTCCATCTCTCCTTCCGAAAGGAGGAGAAGGAAGGATTACCGGGATTGGCTGACTGTCACTATCGACGGAGAGGATGCCCGTGATTTTGATGATGCGGTGAGCATTAAGCAAGATGAGAAGGGAAATTATTATTTGGGAGTCCACATTGCCGATGTCTCCCATTATGTCCAGCCTGGTTCAGCCGTGGATAAAGAGGCCTACCGAAGAGGAAATAGTGTCTATTTTCCCGAAAAGGTCATCCATATGCTTCCGGCGAACCTTTCCACCCAGGTGTGCAGTCTCCGGCCTCAACAGGAAAGATTGACTTTTTCAGCGGTCCTTTTGATCGACTCCAAAGGAAACCTTTTGGATTGGGAGTTCCATCCCTCTGTGATCTGTACCCAGGCTCGGATGACTTATCAATCTGTGTTCAAAATATTCCAAGGGGAAAAAGAGGAGATGGAAAAATATTCCCATCTTCTCCCGGCTTTGTTGAAAATGCGGAACCTGGCTGGATCATTGAGAGAGAGACGGATAAGGAAGGGAGGACTGGATTTTGACCTTCCCGAGCCGGAGTTGGTGTATAAGGAAGGCATCCTTCAGTCGGTGGAGCCGTTTGAAACCAATGAGGCCCACCAGCTTATCGAGGAGTTCATGCTGGCAGCCAACGAAGCGGTGGCTTCTTATCTTTCTCAAAAAAACATTCCCATGCTCTACAGGGTTCATCCTTCGCCCTCTTTGAAATCATTGGAACTTTTAGGAAAGATGTTATCTCATTTCGATGTTTATCTTCCTTCCTCCGGCAAGATAACCCAGAAGGAGCTGCAGGGAGCTTTGGCTCAGGTTAAAGGAAAGGCTGAGGAGAAATTTGTTACCCTCCAGATGCTCAAGAGCCTCCAAATGGCTTTCTATTCAGAAAAAAATAAAGGCCATTATGGATTAGCCAAGAAAAAATACACTCATTTCACCTCTCCTATCCGGCGTTATCCCGATCTGATGGTTCATCGTCTCCTGAAAAAAGTTCTGCAACAGGACTCTGGAGAAACTTATTCGATTCCCTCAATAGCCCAACATTGTTCCGAACGGGAAAGGAAAGCTGCCGACGCGGAACAAGATCTGGTAAGATGGCGGATTTTCCGCTTTCTGAAAGGAAAGCTGGGTGAAGAAATGGAAGGAATCATCGTGGATATCACCAAAGCGGGCCTGACGGTTGAATTGAAGGATTATTTTGTGGGGGGGACCATTCCTTATGGCTCTCTGCATGGAGATTATTTTTTTAAAAAAACCGAAAAAACTCTGAAGGGGAAACGAACCGGAAGAAAATTTGAACTGGGGGACAAAGTCAGAGTGACCATAGCTTCTGTGGATCCCCATCTGAAGAAGATGGATTTTGTTTTAAGCTAGAAAAAAAGGACGCCCACAGTGAAGACAACTAATTTCGATGCCATGGTGAATTTTTCTTCACAGGAGGCCCAGAATAAAGGCCTGTCTCCCTTTTCGGTGGATGCCCCCCTTCTCTTTAAGGACCAAAAAGTCCCTGTGTCCTTTTCGTTCTACAGCCCAAAAAAAAAGAGAAGAGACGATTGGCATTTTATCCATGTGCGCTCTTCCCAGCCGCTTTTTCTAAAATGGAAAGATGCGTTTGAACTCCAGAAACCCGGAAGACGGGAAATTCTGGCTCAAGGCAGGGTTCTCAATCCAGAAGGAGAAGAAAAGGGGAAGACAAAACCCTCAGGAATTCTTTCTTTTCTGGAGCAGCTTTCGGGAAATAGGGAACAAATGATCTTGGCTTTAGCCCATAAGAAAGGGATTAAGGGAGTGGGAGAGAAGGAGCTGACTTCATTCTCTTCTTTGTCTCCCTCTTCCCTTCTCTCCTGCAGCCAGGAATTGGAAAGAAAGGGGTCAATCAAGATCGTCCGTTTTTCTCCCCTTCTCCTTCTCACTCAATCCCGTTTTGAATTTCTCTGCGATAAGATCCTGAAAAGACTGCAGCAGTTTCACCGGCGCCATCCTCAGAAGGTGGGAATGAGGAAATCCCAGATCCAGAGCCGGTGGAAACTCCACCCTCGGGTTTTATCCTTGGCCGTGAAACATCTTTACCGAAAAGGAAGGATCAAAGAAATCCAGGACCGGATAGCCCTCTCTCAATTTCAGGTTTCTCTTCCAGAGAGAGAGGAAAAGATTTTAGCCGAGTTGGAACGGATGTGTGAGGAAGGACGGTTTAAGTCTTTATCCTACAAAGAACTGAAGAAACATTTTTCCATTTCCTCACAAAAACTGAACGATTTGATCTCCATTCTCATCCAGCGGCGCAAAATCATGCAGGGGCCGGACGGTTTTTTTATCCACTCTCCGTGGCTGGATGAGCTTGTCCGAAAACTGAAGGGTTCCACAAAAAAAGAGATGACTGTGGGAGAGTTTAAACAGATGACAGGGCTGACCCGGAAGTATGCCATTCCCCTTCTGGAACTTTTGGATCAGATGGGAGTCACCCGCAGAAAGGGTTCAGTCCGAGAAATCTTATAAAAAGAAGGAAAAGAAGGGGGCGGACCAGAGCTGATCCGCCCCCTCCTTTTTAAGAATCACTGATCACGGTTCTTTTCTTCTTTTGAAGACGTGGATTTATTCTTATTTTTGCTTTCTTTTTCCTTTTGGGAACCCTGAGACGATGTTTTGGGTTCCTTTTTCTCTTTTTTTTGGGGGTCTTTCTGTTTCAGAGCGGATTGGAGTTTCTCTGCGAAAATGCCGAAAGAGGGTTCTTTTGAAACATAAGGTTTGGAAGCTTTCTTTTCTTTCTTTTTCTTTTTTTGTGATGGGGGAACGACTTTTTCCTCTTCTCCACCCTCTTCAGATTTAACAGCATAAAGAGCTTCCTCTTCCGATTCCTCCAGCTCGATTTGTTCTTCGATAACTCGCTTTTCTCCTTTGCCTCTCCGGGGAGGTTTGGGTCCTTCCTTCTCTGGTTTTTTCTTTTTTTTGGGAGGTTTTTCTTTCTTCGGTTTTTTCTCTTTCTCTATCTCTTTCTCTTTGGGTTTTTCTGTGATTTCCTCTTTTTTGGGTTCAGGAGAGGGTTCTGGAGGCTGAGGCTTCTCTTCGACTTCCGGTTGGGGAGACTCTGCTTTGATTTCTTCCTTAGGAGATTCCCCTTCAATGACTCCGATTTCAAGCTGCTCTGTATCCGCGGCGGGCCTTTCTTCTCCCTTTTCCTTTTTTTCAACTTCCGCTCTAGGGACAGGCTTTTCTTCTTCCTCTTCTTTTTCGGGCTTGATTTCTTCCTCTTTCTTGATTTTTTCTTTGTAGAAGAAAACAGCCTTCTTCTTCTCTGATCGACCAAATTCAGAGGAATTCAACAGAGTTTTTTCAACTTCTTCCAGGGTGGTGTTTTTGAGCATATCCACCAGATGATAAGCTCTTCGAAAGTGAAGAGAGAGGTTTTCCCCCTGCAAACCAAAGTTCTTGAAAACAAGGAGCAGGAGAGCCCTTAAATCCAGTTGCTCTCTTTGGGGATAAAGGGAGGTGATTTTTTTAAGGAATTCACTTTCCAGGTGGATAATTTTATTGGGCATAGCGAAAGTGAACAATTCATCTCCGCCGGCGGTAAATTTATCCTGGTCCGGGTTGTAAGTGACCTTGGGGAAGGAGATTTTTTTCTTGGACTTTTTAACCCAGAAATGAAAATGAGTCTGGTCTTTTCTTTCCAGAGTGAGGCTAGCCCCCTGAGGGATGTTGTTTTCTTGGTAAAAATCGTTCAACCCAATGAAGAAACATTTTGAAGGATAAAAATAAACCCGGTAATTCTTTCCGGTTTCGGCATAAGTGAAGATGTATTCTCTGGATTGAGAGAGTTTTTTCTTCAGGATTCGCGGGATTCTTAATCCGCCGGAAAGAACTTCTCTCCAGGTTAGATAAAGCTTCAACGGGAACCTTTGATTTCGGGCGGCTTCCGGTTTGGCTTCTTTCTCAAATTGGGGGGTTTTCGCCGGGGGGGCTGAAAGGGGAAGATTTTCAAGAAAGGAATCCAGGGTGTTCTTCAAATGCCATCTTCCCCATCCTTCGGGAGAAACATAGATGAAATTTTTCTTGTGATCTTTTTTGAGAACATGGTTAAGGCTTATGCAGTAAAGATTGAAAGACTCCTGGGAAGGCTTGATGTTGAAAAATTGAGACACCAGTTCCTCTGTGGAAGCGGAGGTTTTGTTTTCTTGGATGTGGGCTTCCATCTCTTTGATTTTTTCTTCAGGGATCTCCTTTTCTTTTTCCTTGAGCTGGATGTAATCTTCCCATCTGAGGAACTCATTGGAATGGGTAAGGGAAGATTTCAAGTTTTTCCCTAAAGCCTTTAAATCTCTTTCCGACATGGGCAAAACATTATGACGGGGATCTTCCTCTTTACTCAAGGTTTCAGGGGGAAGGCTTTTCCCGTCCAGGTTGCTGGGAAGAAGGACATGAGTGCCGGTTTTTTTCATATAATCAATGTGCTTCCGGAAGGTTCCTCCCCAGGAATAATCTACTTCCAGCATTTCACTGTTGAAATTTTCATATTTAATTTTTCTTTTGACTTTGACCACCACCCCGCCCTTGAAGTGTTCCTTTACTTTGCTGCTGACCATCAAAGGTTCATCGTATTCTTTATAAATCAGGTCCCCTACTTCATACCTGCAGTAGGGATTGTATTTTTTAACTTCCTGTTGGAGTTGGCTGGCGGTTTTCCGGTATGCCAGTTTGCGGGTGAGTTCTTGGTAGGACAAGGGTTCATTGGTTTGAGACAGTTCACTCCGGATGAACTCTAAATCTTTTTCGGTGATAATTGTATTTTCGTTTTCTTTAACCATCTTAATCTACTAATAATAATAACATAATTATTTTCTGAACATGAAGTCTGTTTTCTGCTTGATCAAACACAACAGATTGAGTGGAATCAACCACTTCGGCAGTAGCTTCCTCCCCTCTATGGACGGGGAGGCAGTGCATGAACAGGGCGTCTGGCTTGGCATGGGCCATAAGCTGGCTGTTCACTTGATAAGGAGAAAAAATTTGAGCTCTCTGTTCCTTTTCTTCTTCTTGACCCATGGAAGCCCAGACATCGGTGTACACAGCGTCGGCTTCATGAACAGCCTCCCATGGATCATGGGTAATATGGAGATGGAAGGAGGAATTCCCCTTTTCCTCCTCTTGGGCATGTTGGATGATTTGGGATTGGGGTTCGTATCCTTGGGGGGTGGCCACTGAGATCTGGGCTCCCGATTTAGCTGCCGCAAATATCAAGCTGTGAGCCACGTTGTTGCCATCTCCCACATAAGCGAGCTTGACCTTACGGAGATCCCCCATCTTTTCTTTGAGAGTGAGAAAGTCAGCCATGCCCTGGCAAGGGTGGAGGAGGTCTGTTAAAGCGTTGATCACAGGGATGCGGGCATGCCTGGAAAGGTCTATGGCTGTCTGGTGAGAAAAGGTTCGGACCATGATGGCATCCACCCATCTTTCCAGATTTTTGGCCACATCGTAAGGAGTCTCTCGGGTTCCCAGCTTAATATCCGCCGGAGCCAGGTAAACCGCTTCCCCTCCCATCTGCAGCATCCCCACTTCAAAAGTCATCCGAGTGCGCAGGGAGGGCTTCTGGAAAATCATCGCTAATATTTTATCCTGGAGTTTATTTTTAAACTCCTTTGGTTTTTCCTTAATTTTTTGGGATAAATCTAAAATTTGATTGAACTGGTAGAGGGTCAAATCATGTATGGAAAGAAATTCCTTTAACATTGCTCTCTTTCTCCTTAATTAGATGAGACAAGCTTGGTGCCCGATCGATTTATCAAAGCCGCTTTGAGATGGTTGGAAGAAGTGATCAGCACTTCTTTTCCTCCATTCTGGATGTATTCAATGGCGGCTTTCACTTTGGGCCCCATAGATCCGGGAGGGAACTGTCCTTCATCCAGAAGTTGTTGGGCTTCTTTCGTGTTCATCGATTTGATCGGCTCTTCCTCGGGGGTGTTGAAGTTGCGGCATACCCGGGGCACGTTGGTGAGAATGATGAACAGGTCCGCCTCCACCTCCCGGGCGATGAGGCTGGCTGCAAAATCTTTGTCGATGACCGCCTCTACTCCCTGGAAAAGTCCTCTTCCGTTGATGATCACCGGAATGCCTCCTCCGCCGGCTGTGACCACAATTTTGCCCGAATGCACCAGATCCCGGATAATCCGTTTGGGAACCACATCAATGGGTTTGGGAGAAGGGACCACTTTTCGGTAGCCCCGGCCTGCGTCTTCGATCATATTCCAGTTTTTCTTCCGTGATAACATCTGGGCTCTGTATTTGGAGTAAAAAGGCCCCACGGGTTTGGAAGGGTTCTGGAAAGCCCGGTCGTTTTTATCCACCACCACCTGGGTGATCAAACAGGCTACGTCTTTATCCAGCGAATTTTTACGGAGTTCGTTGACCAGGGCCTTTTCCAGCATAAACCCCATGCTTCCTTCAGTCATGGCATCGCAGACCTCCACACTGAAGGGGGGGATTTTGTTGACCGCTTCTTCCATCTGAATCAGGATGTTTCCCACTTGAGGTCCGTTTCCGTGGACCAGGATGAGGTCGTAGCCCTTTTTGACCACATGAATCATCAAGCGGGCGGCCTTTTGGGCATTTTTCATCTGTTCGGACTGCAGACCCTTCTGATGGCTGGGCAGGAGGGCGTTGCCGCCGAAGGCGATCAAGGCGATTTTACGTTTCATCAGAAATCCTTGAGCACCTCTTTTAAGTCTGGAGAACCGATTTCCTCCAGTTCGTAGAAAACACGGAGAATCTTTTTGTTGGTTTGGATGATGCGGCGGATATCGATGGGAGTGGCGCTGACCACCAGGTCACAATCGGTATCAGTGATGGTTTGAGCCAGCTCTTCCATCTGTTCTTTTCCGTATCCCATGGCCGGGAGAACCCGGTCCAGATGGTTGTATTTTTGAAAAGTTTCTTTGATGCTTCCTGATGCATAAGGTCGGGGATCCACAATTTGGGCCGCTCCATATTTTTGAGCCGCTACGATCCCGGCTCCGAAAGACATCTCTCCATGGGTGAGAGTGGGGCCATCTTCGATGACCAGGACCTTCTTTCCTTTGATTTTCTCGCCTTCAGAAACAGAAATGGCGGAATTAGCACGGATGACCTTAGCCTGGGGATTCAAATTCTGGAGGTTGTCTAGAACCTGATTGACCTTTTCCTTTTCAGCGGTGTCCATCTTGTTGATGACCAGAACTTGAGCTCTTCGAAAATTGGTTTCTCCGGGATAGTATTTGAGTTCATGTCCGGGCCGGTGAGGGTCTGCCACCACGATTTCTAAATTGGGTTGATAGAAAGGGATATCATTGTTTCCTCCATCCCAGAGAATGACGTCGGCTTCCTTTTCGGCTTCCTCCAGGATGGCCTGGTAATCCACTCCAGCGTAGACCACAATCCCGTTTTTGATATGAGGCTCGTATTCCTCCATCTCTTCTATGGTGCATTCATGCTTCTTTAGGTCTTCATAAGTTGAAAACCGCTGAACCTTTTGTTTGTTCAGGTCCCCGTAAGGCATGGGATGGCGGATTACCACCACCCTTTTTCCCTTTTCTTTGAGAAGAAGAGCGATTTTCCGGCTGGTCTGGCTTTTCCCACACCCAGTCCGAACCGCACACACACTCACTACGGGGCACTGGCTCTGGAGCATGGTCTCCGTAGGGCCCAATAGGGTGAAACTGGCTCCGGCGGCCATGACTTCCGCCCCCTTGTTCATGACCCCTTCGTGAGGGACATCGCTGTAAGAAAAGAAGACCTCGGATACATCCATTGATTTGATCAAACTGGTGAGGTCTTTCTCTGGGTAGATGGGAATTCCGTGGGGGTAAAGTTCCCCCGCCAGTTCGGCGGGATATTTCCGGTCCTCGATATCAGGTATTTGAGTTGCGGTGAAAGCCATCACCCGATACTGTTTGTTGTCTCTAAAAAAGACATTAAAATTATGGAAATCTCTTCCTGCGGCGCCCATGATGATGGCGTTTTTCATTTTTTAGACTCCTTCTTTATAATTTCTTATTTTTTCCAGAGATAAAAATAGAGGGTTAGTATAATACAGGGAGGGGGATTATGCAAACGGGCTCGGGGTGAGGAGCTAGGAACCACGCTGGATTGTCCCAGCGAGACAATCCAGCTCGATTCCAGCCTTCGCTCCTCTTTCGCTTCGCTCAAGAGACCATGCCCGCTCAGGCTTCCATACGGGTTCTTGCGCCCCTCACCCCTCGCCGGAGTTGAACGAAAAATGTTTACGGAAGCCCATGAAGGAATATTTATTCGGTTTTTATTTCAAGAGATTTAAATAAAATGAAGAATATATTATGTTCGGGGTGAGGAGCTAGGAACCATGCCGGATTGACCGCATCGAGAACTCGGAGGGGAAAAGCTCCGCTTTCCCCCTTCCGACGGTCGCTCAAGCTCCCTGCCTCCCTTCTCGGGCCTCCGCCCTGCGACCAAGGGGACATATCCCCTTGGAACCCCCACTGATTTGTGAACAATTACAAATCAGTCAATCCGGCTCGATTTCCGGTTTCGCTCACCTTGAGACGCAGGGGAATATGGTTTAGAATAAAATAAATAATCCCATCGATGATTTCTTCGGAAAGGAAGGAGAATGATGATTGGCTTGATGTCCGATTCGCATGATAATGTGTTAGCCATCCGCAGGGCTGTTCAGATATTCAACCAGTCCTCCTGCGACCTGGTTCTCCATGCAGGAGATTTCATTGCTCCTTTTTCGGTCAAGGAGATAAAGAAACTTTCCTGTCCGGTTAAAGCGGTGTTTGGAAACTGTGATGGAGAAAAAAAAGGGCTGATGAAGGCCTTTCAGTCCGTGGGAGAAATCAAAGAAGCTCCTTTTGTTTTCGGTCACCAGGATAAGCGGATCCTCTTAACTCATCTGGATTCTCCGGTGGAATCCTATCTTTCCTCAGGAGAATATGATGTGATTGTCTACGGCCACATCCATAAACCTCAGGTTCAAAAGAAAGGAAAGACTCTAGTGGTCAATCCTGGAGAAACAGGAGGATGGGTGAGCGGTAAAAGCACGGTGGCTCTGCTGGATACACAGAAATTCACGGCGGAAATTGTCTCTTTTTGATATTTCTTTCTGGGAATTGACTTGAAAATACTGTGTTTAATAAAATTTTTTGGGTTCTGTCACAGAAGGCATTTGATTGAGCGAGACGGGCAAGAAGAAAGTTTGTTGCGTTTATAAAGAAGCGAGAAAGGCGAGACAGCGTTAATCGCGTTTGTTGCGTTGAGAGAGAGCAAGAAAAGTGAGACATGATCAGGGGTTTGATTTGATATCGGTGATTTGGTCTATTCGGTCTGTTCGGTTGAATTAACTCAATTTCTATTCAAATTTTGAATTTTGACTTTTGAATTTTGAATTCACTCAACCTTAGTATTCGAACCTCATTATTCGGTTTGTTATATTTATCTTTACTTTATATAAAGAACCCAAAACAATCTCATCCGGAAATTGCATTATTACCTGTTTTTCCAGGCGAGGGGTGAGGGGCGCAAGAACCCGTATTGGAGGTTGAGCGGGCACGGTCTCTTGAGCACAGCGAAAGGAGAGCGAAACCGGAAATCGAGCCGGATTGACTGATTTGTAATTGTTCACAAATCAGTGGGGGTTCCAAGGGGATATGTCCCCTTGGTCGCAGGGCGGAGGCCCGAGAAGGGAGGCAGGGAGCTTGAGCGACCGTCGGAAGGGGGAAAGCAGAGCTTTTCCCCTCCGAGTTCTCGATGCGGAAAATCCGCGTGGTTCCTAGCCTCTCATCCCAGTGAGGGGTAATGGGCGTAAGAACCCGTATTGGAGGTTGAGCGGGCATGGTTCCTTGAGCGAAGCGAAAGGAGAGCGAAACCGGAAATCGAGCGGATTTGTCTCGCTGGGACAAATCCGCGTGGTTCTGAGCCCATTACCCCGAACCCTTTCTATTGACACTTACAGGGGAAATGGTTAATATACTTGGGTGAAGAAGCCTAGGCGCGTAGCTCAGTGGAAGAGTGCTTCCTTGACGCGGAAGAGGTCGAGGGTTCAAACCCCTCCGCGCCTACCATTCTCATTTGTGATGGAGACGTGTTCAAGAGGAAGAGAAAGACCCAGAAGCGAGCTTTTTTCCTGTTGAATGCATACAAGACCAGATGTCTGAAACTGTCAGTGTGAAAATAGGAAAGTCCAAACATTCTGTGCCTAAGGGGAAAAGTCTATTTCAATTTTTATCAGAGCAGAATTGGAATAAAAACCCGGTGGCCGCCAAATTCAACGGCCAAATGGTGGACCTGGATGTTCCTCTCAGTCAGGATGCCCAAATTCAGCTGGTCTATCCCGGGTCCGAAGAGGCTTTGGAAATTCTCCGGCACAGCGCGGCCCACCTCCTGGCTCATGCTGTTTTGACACTCTTTCCGGAAACTCAAATCGGAGTAGGACCGGCCGTAGAAGACGGTTTCTACTATGACTTTTTAAGAGAAACCCCTTTTTCCCAGGATGATCTTTCTGATATTGAAGAAAAGATGAGAGAACTTTCCCAGGAAGATATTCCTATCCGCAAGAAGGTTTTCTCTAAGGACCAGGCCATCCGACTGTTTAAGGAGAAAGGCCAGCAACTCAAAGAGGAGTTGATTCAGGAGAAAGGACCCCAAAGCGTGACCTGCTATCAGCAGGGAGATTTTATCGATTTTTGTCTGGGGCCTCATGTGCCTTCAACCGGCTATGTGCAGCATTTCAAGCTCCTCTCTGTCTCCGGGGCTTACTGGAAAGGAGAGGAAGGGGGAAAACAGCTTCAGAGAATTTATGGAACCGCTTTTTTCACCCGCAAGGAGCTGAAAAAACATCTGGTTCATTTGGAAGAAGCCAAGAAAAGGGATCACCGGAAACTGGGTCCTCAGCTGGACCTGTTCAGTTTCAACGAAGATTTGGGCGCGGGTTTGATCCTGTGGCACCCCAAAGGAGGAAGGGTTCGCCGCATCATTGAGGACTACTGGCGGGAGGAACATCTGAAAGATGGGTATGAAATTCTTTACTCTCCTCATATAGCCAAGCTGGATGTCTGGAGAAGGAGCGGTCATACCGAATTTTATGAAGCCATGTATCCTCCGATTTTAAGCGAAGACGTGGAGTACCAGTTAAAGCCCATGAATTGTCCTTTCCACATCATGGTTTACAATTCGTCCCAACGAAGCTACCGGGATCTCCCTTTCCGGTGGGCTGAATTGGGGACGGTTTACCGGTATGAACGAAGCGGGGTTCTCCACGGTCTTTTGAGAGTGAGAGGGTTCACTCAAGATGATGCCCATATTTTCTGTCGAGCCGACCAGCTGGAAGAAGAAATAAAGAAGGCCATTTCTTTGGCTATGAGGGTTTTGAATACGTTTGGGTTTTCGGATTTTGATATCTTCCTTTCCACCCGGCCGGAGAAATACGTGGGAAAAGCCGAGGACTGGGAGAAAGCCACCCAATCCCTGAAAAAGGCTCTTCTTGACAAAGGCCTGGAATACCGAATCGATGAAGGGGAAGGAGTTTTTTACGGACCCAAAATTGATATTAAAATCAAGGATGCCCTGAAAAGATCCTGGCAGTGCACCACCATCCAGCTTGATTTTAACCTGGCTGAGCGGTTTGATATCACTTATGTGGGCGAAGATGGAAATTTCCACCGCCCCTTTTTGATCCACAGGGCCCTGCTCGGTTCCATGGAGCGTTTTTTCGGAATTTTGATCGAACATTACAAAGGCAGCTTTCCGGTTTGGCTGGCTCCTGTTCAGATAATGATCGTCCCCATCGCGGATAGACACAATGACTACGCCCACACCCTGGATCAAAAGTTCAAAGAGAACAAGTTGAGATCCTGTGTGGATGCCCGCCGGGAAAAGGTGGGATACAAGATAAGAGATGCCGAAACCAAGAAAACACCTTTGATCCTGATTGTGGGGGATAAAGAAGTGAAGGAAGGGTCCGCTTCTCTCAGGATTCACACTCAAGGAGACAAGGGTGAAGTTCAGGTGGAGGATTTTCTTGAAAAACTCTTAGAAATAGTTAAAAATAGAGATATGTCTGTCAATTTAGAGGAGGTTTATCATCAGAAGACGTAAGTATTCTAAGAAAAAGAAAGGGAAACCTCATCGAATCAATGAAAGGATACGGGTAAGTCAAGTGCGGGTGGTTGATGAAAACAAAAACCAGATGGGAGTTTTCCCTGTGGGAAAAGCCCGGGATATGGCCAAGGAAAGAGGCCTGGATTTGGTGGAGGTGGCCCCTAAAGCCAATCCGCCTGTTTGTCGCTTGATGGATTACGGAAAGTACCTTTATGATTTACATAAAAGAGAACATGAGGCCAAAAAACATCAGAAACAAATCCAGGTTAAAGAGATTAAGTTTCGCCCCAAAATCAGCGACCATGATTACAATTTTAAGGTCCGCCATGTTCAAAAATTTCTTAAAGATGGAAATAAGGTGAAAATTACAGTGATGCTTCGAGGAAGAGAAAAAGCAAAGCCAGAGTTAGGCTATGAGATCCTGGATAGAGTTAAAGCGGATGTGGGCAATCTGGGAAAACAGGATGGAAAGGTTAACAAACAACCCTGGGCTGTTTCCACATTATTGAGTCCCGCCAAATCAGGAGGAAAAGATGCCCAAACAAAAGACTCACAGAGGAGCCAAAAAGAGGTTCAAGATAACAGCTAACAAAAAAATACTATACAACAAGGCTAACAAAAGTCATATATTAACCAAGAAGTCAGCAAAAAGAAAAAGGCGCTTGGGAAAGCAAGGTCTTCTGGAAGGGGCGGATAAAAGAAGGATGAAGAGATTACTGCCCAACGATTTCTAGAATCAGGGGCTTTTGCTTTCTCCGGTCTTAAAATGGAGAGAATGAAATTAACATCAGAGGAGAAGTTCATCAGGCCTCCAAGAACGCAGTTTGGGGTTGGTTCCTGAAAGCCCCAACTGATGGATGATTGAGATAACAACAAGGAGAAGGAATAATGAGCCGAGTGAAAAAAGGAAAGGAAAAACAAAGAAAGAAGTCTAAAATTTTGAAATCGGCCAAAGGCTATTGGGGGACCAGAAGCCACAATTATCGCCCAGCCAGAGAAGCAGTGGAAAAAGCCCGTCTGTACGCCTACAGAGACCGAAAGACCCGGAAAAGAAATTTCCGGAAGCTGTGGATTGTCCGGATTAAGGCCGCGGCGGAGCAAAACGGGATTTCTTACAACCAGTTCATCCATGGATTAAAGAAGATGAATGTTCAGATCAACCGGAAAATGCTGGCTGATCTCGCCGTTAATTATCCCCATAGTTTTCTCCGGCTGGTCCAAAAAGTGAAAAAAGCGAGTGCTTGAGTCCGGATAGGGATGGACAGAGGCAAGAAGCATGAATGACCTGAATAAAAGGATTGAAGAATACACCAAGAAGTTCAAAAAAGATATAAGTGAAGTCAGGGATAAGAAATCCCTGCAAGAGGTCCGCAATACCTATCTCAGCCGGAAAAAAGGATTGGTCACTCACCTTCTTAGAGAGCTGAAAACCCTTTCCCCTGAAGAAAAGCCGGAAGCCGGAAAGAGGATTAATGAATTGAAAGAGACCATCCAGGAGGAACTGCAGAGGGTGGAGCAGAATTTGGAGAGTCCTCGATTTACAGAACGGATTGATCTGACCCTTCCCGGCAAGAAAAGGTATCTGGGTTCTCCCCATCCCATCACCCTGTTTCAGCAGGAAATCGAGGATATATTCGTGAGGATGGGCTTTTCCATCGAGACTGGTCCTGAAGTGGAGACCGACTACTACAATTTTGAAGCCTTGAATTTTCCTCCCCATCATCCAGCCCGGGATGACTGGGATACCCTGTATGTCACCGACGATTTGCTCCTCCGGACTCACACATCTCCGGTTCAAATACGGATCCTGGAAAAGAAGAAACCCCCGGTCCGGATCATTATGCCCGGAAAAGTCTTCCGCAAAGAAACTCCCGACCCCACTCATCTCCCTATGTTTTTTCAGGTTGAAGGTTTAGTGGTGGATGAAGGGATCAATTTCGCCCATTTGAAGGGCACCCTGGAGGTTTTCCTGAAAACGCTGTTCCACGAGAAGATTCGGATCCGTTTCCGTCCCAGTTTTTTTCCTTTCACAGAACCTTCTGCTGAGGTGGACATTGGATGCACTCTATGTCAAGGAGAAGATAAACAGTGCCGTCTTTGTGGAGGAAATGGATGGATAGAGATATTGGGCGCGGGAATGGTGGATCCTCAGGTGTTTAAGAACGTGAACACCGATCCGGAGAAATATTCGGGGTTTGCTTTTGGCTTAGGCGTGGACCGAACCGCCATGTTTGCCTACCAGATATCCGACATGCGGAATTTTTTTGAGAATGACCTCCGGTTTATCCGGCAGTTTTTGCAAAAATGAGAATAAGTGTTAATTGGCTTAAAGATTACATTGACTTCAATGTGTCCACCTCTGAGTTAATAGACCGCCTCAATAACATCGGTTTGCTGGTGGATGAATGGGAAGAAACAGAGGAGGATGTAATTTTGGAGCTGGAGACCTATGCCAACCGTCCCGATACCCTGGGCCATTTGGGAGTAGCCAGAGAACTGGGGGCTGGGCTGGGGGCATATCTTCGTCCCAAGGAATGGCCTCTGATTGAAGCCGATGAGAAGACTTCTGACCTTGTAGACATTCAGGTTTCCGATGAGACATTGTGTCCCCGTTATTGTGGAATTATAATCAAGGGTGTAAAAGTAGGGCCCTCCCCTTCTTGGTTGAAAAAAAGGGTGAAGGCTATTGGACTGAGACCGGTCAACAATGTGGTGGATGTTACCAACTATGTGGTCTTTTCCACGGCTCATCCTGTTCATGCGTTTGATTTAGCCAAGATTTCCGGAGAAAAAATAATGGTGCGCCGAGCCAAAAAAGGCGAGGTCTTGAAAACTCTGGAAGAAGAGGACATTGCTCTGTCTCCCGAAATGCTGGTGATTGCCGACAGTCAGAAACCTGTGGCTCTCGCTGGAATCATAGGGGGAGAGAACTCCTCCATCACCGAAGAAACTCAGGATGTGTTTATTGAAAGCGCTTATTTTGATCCCGTTTCCATTCGGAAAACCCGGAAAAAAACAGGGATCCAGACAGATGCCTCTTACAGATTTGAGAGAGGGGCGGACATTTCCTTCCCTCCTCAAGCAGCCTTAATGACCGCCTCACTTTTGTCTCAAATGGGAGGGGAGGCCGCCCAGCAGGTTGTGGATATCTATCCTAAGCCCCGGAAGAACAAAACCGTAGTCCTCCGGAATCACCGGATATCCAAGCTTCTGGGGATGGACATCCGTCGGGATTTCATCGAAAGAATCCTGGCCAAACTGGGTTTCCATATAGAGAATAAAAGTCCCGAAAGCTGGCAGGTCAAAATCCCCTTTTTCCGAGTGGATATCGATAGGGAAGCGGATTTGATCGAGGAAGTGGCCCGTTTTTATGGATATGATAAGGTGCCTTCGGTTTTTCCTCCCCTGAAGGATGTGGAACCTGGGTTTGACCAGAAAAGGGCTCGGATCAACGAACTGCGGCAGTCTTTATTCCATTATGGTTTTAATGAAGTGTTGAATTTCAGTTTTTCAGCTCCAGAGAAAGAAGTGAAGTTCCATACAGGCCGTGCCGCCATTGAGATTAAAAACCCTATTTCCTCCAAAGCCTCACTCCTGCGAACCAACCTCATGGACGGGATTCTGGAGAATATTATATGGAACCGGAATAGAGGGGCCGGAGGAGTCCATGTCTTCGAGATAGGGAATATTTATTTTTGGAAAAATGAAAAATACGGAGAAGAACTCAGACTGGCCCTGGCCACAACTGGAATGATTGAAGAGACTCATTGGGCGGAGAGCCCTCAGGAAACAGACTTTTTCCATCTGAAAGGAACTGTGGAAGCTTTTATGTCCAAACTCCGCTATGAGCCGTTTATTTTCAAGGAGGAAAATCATCCCTATTTTGAACCAGGATTCTCTCTTCTCCTCTATTACAAAGGAGAAATGATCGGAGGTCTGGGGTTGGTGAGAAAAGACATCTGCAAAAATTATTTTTTAGATGAGGATGTGTGGGGAGCCGAGTTGAGCTTGAAGTCTCTCTTTGAAAAACAGCCTCAGCCTTTCCGCTACACTCCCGTGAGCCGTTTTCCTTGTGTTCGAAGAGATATTTCATTTTTGGCAGATAAAGATATTTATTTTCAAGAGATCAAGGAAGCCTTGGAGAAATTGAACATTCCTTATCTGGACCGGTTTGAATTATACGACCGGTATACAGGATCTTCCATTCCTCAGGACAAAGCCAGCCTGTCCTTGCGTTTTATATTCTGTCATCCGCGGAGGACCTTACAGGCTGAAGAGGTGGATCGTTTCCAACAAAGAATTATCCATACTTTAAAGACCAAATTTGGATTTCAGCTTAGAGAAGGAGGATAAATTGACAACTGAACTGGAAAGGATTAAAATCCTTGAAGGGAAGATTTCCCAAGTTTCGAATTATATAAACAATCTTGTGGCGGAGAATGAGAAGTTGAAGAAACAAGTCAACGAGCTGAAGTCCGAAAAGAAAAATTTGGAAGAGCAGGCCAAAAAGACTCAAGAGTTGGACCAAAACATCAAAGATTACCAAGAAGAAAGAGAGATTATCAAAAATAAGATTGAAACCATTATCAATCAAATCGATAAGTTGGGAATATGATTGATAAAATTATGGAAATAGAAATATACGGGAGGAAACATAAGATAAGAGTCAAAGGAGAAGAGGATGAACAATACATCAACCATTTGACTTCATATGTTGATCAAAAAATGAACGAAGTGGCCACGAAATCTAAGTCAAAGGATACCATAAAGATAGCCATATTAGCGGCTTTAAATATTGCCGACGAGTGCTTTCTGACTCAAAAAAAACTGGATCAACTGAGCGAAGTCATTGGTGAGATGGAGAGTAAAATGGAAAGTTTGGAAGGACATATCTCAAAAAATGAGAATAAACGCAAAAATTTTAAGGAAGCGCCCAAATAATCAGATAAGAAGGACCCTGGAAATCAAAGATGGAATGAACGCAAGCTTAGGGTCATCTAAGGAAGAATGACCATGGAGTTATCCATAGAGATTCGACGTGCGGAGCCAAACTATTCACTCCCTGTGAAGCTGTAAAAATTTTTTAAAGTCCTCCTAACTTTCATCTCCTTTGACACCCCGAAAAGGAGGTGGTCAAAGTGAATACATTCCAACTGATAGCTGTTGCTGTTATCCTCCTTCTGGGTGGGGGTGTGGGTTTTATCCTTTTTAAAAAGTCTTCAGGACTCAGGTCTATCCTTAAGGCCAAACAGGAAGCCAAAAACCTGCGGGAAAATGCCCAGAAAGAGGCGGAAAAGATAAAGAAAGAAGCTTCTCTCGAAGCCCGGGAAAAATACCTCAACCTGAAATCTGAGTTTGAAAACAAAACCCGCCAACAAAGACAGAAACTGGCGGAGAGGGAAAGGAATCTGGTTAACAAAGAGGAGAATCTGGAACGGAAGATGCAAATTCAGGAGAAGAAAGAGCGGAATCTTTCCGAAAAAGAGAAGCGGTTGGATCACAGGGAAAAGGAGATTGGGAACAAAGAAAAAAAACAGCAGGAGTTGATGAAAAAAGCCACTGAGGAATTGCAGAGGGTCTCCGGCATGACCAAGGACGAAGCCAAGAAGGAGCTGAAAAAGATGATGGAAGATCAAGCCAAAATGGAAGCCGCCCAGACCATTCGGCAGGTAGAAGAAGAGACCAAACAGAAAAGTCAGCAGATGGCCAGAGAAATCATCAGTCAGGCCATTCAGAGATCGGCAGCCGAACATGTAGTAGAAAGCACGGTTTCTGTGGTGGATCTTCCCTCCGACGACATGAAAGGACGGATCATAGGGAGGGAAGGCCGGAACATTCGGGCTCTTGAATTAGCCACGGGAGTGGATATCATCGTGGATGATACCCCTGAGGCTGTGATTCTTTCCAGTTTTGACCCCATTCGGCGGGAAAAGGCCCGGATGTCTATCGAAAAGTTGGTGGTTGATGGCCGAATTCATCCGGCCCGGATTGAAGAAGTGGTGGAGAAGACCCAAAATGAATTGGATGAAAGGATCCGGCAGGAAGGCGAATCCGTGGTTTTGGACCTCAAGATCCAGGATCTCCACCCTGAGTTGGTCAAGCTGTTGGGTAAATTGAAATACAGAACCAGCTACGGCCAGAATGTTCTCCAGCACTCAGTGGAAGTGGCGCATCTGTGCGGGATCATGGCCAGGGAACTGGGAGCGGATGGCCGGGTGGCCACCCGAGCCGGCTTGCTCCACGATGTAGGGAAAGCTGTGGATAAAGAGGTAGAAGGGACCCATACTGAGCTGAGTGTGGATCTGGTAAAACAATACGGAGAAACAGAAGCGGTAAGTCAAGCCATCGCTTCTCACCATAGGGACATTGATTTTCCTTCTGTGGAAGCTGTACTGGTTCAGGCCGCTGACACTCTTTCGGCGGCTCGGCCGGGAGCCAGACGGGAACTGCTGGAATCTTATATCAAAAGATTGGAAAAACTGGAAGAAGTGGCCAATTCCTATAACGGAGTGGCCAAAGCCTTTGCCTTGCAGGCAGGAAGAGAAGTGAGGATCATCGTGGAAAGCCAGAAAGTGACCGATGATAAGGCCGGAGATATGGCCAAAGAGATTGCCCAAAAGGTTAAGGACGAACTGGATTATCCGGGACAAATTAAAGTCACGGTTATCCGTGAAATGAGAGCTGTGGAATATGCCCGATAAACTGAGGGTTCTTTTTGTAGGGGATGTGATCGGCCGTCCCGGAAGGAAGGCTCTGAAAAGGATTCTTCCTTTTATGAAGAAAAAATATTCTCCCCATTTATTGGTGGCCAATGCAGAGAATGCCGCGGGTGGAGTGGGGATTACCCGGAAAACCTGCGCGGAGCTTCTCGATGAGATTGATGTATTGACTTCAGGAAATCATATCTGGGATAAGAAGGAGGTTTTTTCTTTTTTGGATGAGGAGACTCGTCTGCTTCGGCCGGCCAATTACCCTCCCCAGAATCCAGGGAGAGGGTCTGGAGTTTATGGGGTGGATTCTGGATTGAAGATAGGAGTGCTGAACCTCCAGGGCCGGGTGTTTATGGATGCAGTGGACTGCCCTTTCCGCAAGGCGGATGAAGAACTGGAAAATTTACGGGAACAGACTCCGGTGGTTTTGGTGGATTTTCATGCGGAGGCCACTTCGGAAAAAGTGGGCATGGGCTGGTATCTGGATGGAAGAGTTTCGGCTGTCTTGGGCACGCACACCCATGTTTCCACCGCCGATGAGCGGATCCTTCCCCAGGGAACAGCCTATATCACGGATGTGGGGATGGTGGGAGGATATGATTCGGTGATCGGGATAAAGAGAGAACCCGCCGTACAGCGATTTCTCACCGCCCTTCCCCAGAGGTTCGTTCCGGACAAAGGGAGGATGATGTTTGCCTCCGTTTTTTTGGAAGTGGATCTTCAAACCGGAAAAGCCCTTTCCATCCAACGGGAACTTGTGGTGGAGGAGGAAAGTGAAAAACCTGAATCATAGTTTGGGCCAACCGGACAAAATTCACACAGTTTATGAAGTCACCCGCCTGGTCAAGATGAAACTGGAGACTGCCTTCCCCTTGATCTGGGTGGAAGGAGAAATCTCTAATTTCCACCGGCATCAGTCAGGTCATATGTATTTTACCCTCAAGGACGAGAATTCGCAGCTCCGCTCAGTGATGTTCCGCTCTGAAGCCCAACGGGTTCCTTTCAAGATGAAAGATGGGATTCAGGTCGTGTGTAAGGGGCGGATCAACGTGTATGAACCTCGAGGACAGTACCAATTGGTGACCCGGTTGATGGAGCCTAAGGGAAAAGGTGCATTGCAGTTAGCCTTTGAACAACTCAAGGAGAAATTGGGTAAAGAGGGTCTTTTTGATTCCCAGCTCAAAAAGACTCTTCCTCTTCTTCCCAAAAAAGTGGGAGTGGTCACATCTCCCCGGGGAGCTGCCATCGTGGATATCCTCCGCACCCTGGAACGAAGGTTTGCCCGCCTCCACATTCTTATCTACCCGGTAAGAGTCCAGGGAGAAGGGGCCAGTGATGAGATTGTCCGAGGAATTGATTATTTGGCCCAGCTTCCGGACATCGATGCCTTGATCGTGGGCCGAGGAGGCGGTTCCATGGAGGACCTTTGGGCTTTCAATGAAGAGAAAGTGGCTCGAACCATCTACCAATGCCCTATCCCCGTCATTTCGGCTGTGGGCCATGAGGTGGATTTCACCATCGCCGATTTCACGGCGGACATCCGAGCTTCCACTCCTTCGGCGGCTGCTGAGTTGGTCATTGAAAAAGAACAGTCTTTTATGGATCAAATCGAGAATCTGGAAAAAAGAATGGTTCATCACCAGAAATATTTCTTGCAGGGTCAGAAGCAAACCGTGCTGGAACTCCTTCATCATAAAGCGTTCCAGAATTTCAAAGATAAAATCCGTCATCTTCAGCAAAGGGTGGATGAACTGGAAAGGAGTGCGATGGAGACCATGGAGAGACAGAGGCGGACCATGTCTGAATGGCGGTCGCGGGCTGAATTTTTGGAAGAGAAAATGGGAAGTCTTTTGAAAAGGACTGCTCAGGATTATCGTGGAAAATGGAATCAACTTTCCACGGCATTGCATAGCGCGAGTCCTCTGAATATACTGAAAAAAGGGTACGCTTTGTGCTGGAAAAACGGGTCCCAAAAATTGATCCAGGATATCAAGGAAGTGAAGGAAAAAGACCGAGTTTCGGTCTCATTTTATAAAGGAGAGTTCACCTGTTTGGTTCAGAAGGTGGACCCGGATAAATCGATTCAATCTGAAATTGAAGAGAGTTGAAAGAACTTCTAAGGAGGCGAATCCTCCGCTGCCGTTCTTTCAATGGATAAGAAGGTGACCGTCATGGATGAACTAAGCTTTGAAAATGCTTTGAAAGAGTTGGAGGAGATCGTAGGAAAACTGGAGAAAGGGGGTCTTTCTTTAAACCAATCCTTGGCCCTGTTTGAAAGAGGAGTTAAGCTGGCTCGATTCTTGAGGCAGGAACTGGAAAAAGCGGAGAAAAAAATCGAAATCTTACTCCAGGATGAAAAGGGAGAGGTAAAGAAAGAATCCTTTGACCTTCAGCAAAAAGAGAATGTATCCTCAAAAGAGGAAGGGACTTCAGATAAGGAAGAAGACGATGATGTCCCTTTTTAATTCCTATGGATTGTGAACAGAGACTCCTTCAAAAAAAGAAAGCCATCGAGGAAGAGCTGGAACAATTCCTTCCTTCTCCTCAAACGCCGCTGCATCAGGCCATGAGACATGCGGTTTTTTCTGGAGGGAAGAGGTTCAGAGCTCTGTTAACTCTCTGTACGGGAGAAGGATTAGGAGCGGATCAACGAATGCTTCTTCCCTTTTCCTGTGCGGTGGAACTCATTCATAACTATTCTTTGGTTCATGATGACTCCCCC
>JAGXKI010000083.1 GCA_018335295.1 bacterium
ATAAGATATTAGTTAAAAATTTTAATTCACAGCATTATATTTTTCGGGTATAATTATGGGCATCCCCCTAAGGAAAGGAGGTGATAAAAAGGAGAAGGAATATCTGAATAAGAATTTATACATTGCTAAAAATTGAAGGATTCAAAAAAAGGAGGTGACGATGAAAATCAAGTCACTGCTTGTTTCATTAATGATTCTTTTGCTGGTTTCACCGTTCGCTTTCACTCAGTCTAGAGAGACTGGAGCGATCGAGGGGACCGTAAAAGATGATGAAGGAGAACCCCTTCCCGGGGTGACCGTCACGTTGACCAGTCCCAGTTTGATGGGGCAGCGCACCTTTATAACCACAGGCGAAGGAAAATTCCGTTTCCCTGCGATCCCTCCAGGAACTTATACAGTGAAAGCGGAACTTCAGGGATTCAATACGGTGGTTCAGGAAAATGTTGACCTCAATACCACGATGACCTTGACCGTCAATCTGGAGATGAAACCCGCTACAGTGGAAGAGGAAGTCACAGTGGTAGGAAAAGCTCCCACTGTGGATGTCAAATCCACCGAAACCGCCTCGGTCACTCTGGATGAGGAGATTCTGAGAAACATTCCCTACAGCAATTTCTCTACCGATATCGTGAACATGGCTCCCGGGGTTCATGAAAGTGTGGCCTTTGGGGCTTCCACAGGAACAGGGATTGCTTACCAGGTGGACGGTGTGGATGTCTCCGACCCTGAGGGGGGAACAGCCTGGGTCTTTCTCGACCCCAACATCGTGAAGGAAGCCAAAGTGATGGGGATCGGTCTTCCCGCTGAATACGGGAACTTTACTGGAGCCATATTCAATATGGTCACAAAATCCGGAGGAAATGAATTTTCCGGTCATTTCAACTTCATCTTCCAAGGGAAAAAAACTGACTGGCCGGAAGGACTGTGGCAGGCGGAAAACAACCAGGAATACATCGATGATTTCCCCGACCTCACTTCACCCCTTAGCAAACTTTACGACGCGGGAGCTCACTTGGGTGGACCCATCATCAAGGATAAGCTGTGGTTTTTCGTCGGAGCCCAGTACTATCGGACTATGGATTATCCCACGGGTTTTCCCGAAGCCGTGGATTACAAACAGCCTCGAGGTTTTATCAAATTAACCTCTCAGCTCACTCCCTCAACCAACCTCAATACCTTCTTCGAAGTGGATGTTTACAACGGAGTAAACCGGGCTTCTGGGTCCACAGTTCATCCCGATGCCTGTGTGGACCAGGTATCCCCGGATTATGTGGGAAATCTTTCTTTGACTCACATCATCAACCAGAATACCTTTTTTGACCTGAAAGGGTCTTTTTTCAACGGCTATTACTATCTGGATCCGGAAGCGGGAGATAAAAGCGCTCACTATTCCATAAATGACAACATGCGCTATGAGAGTGCGGGTTGGTACTATTATGGAGACCGGAACCGAGTCCAGGGAAACGCCAGTTTGACCCATTACGCCGAGGACTTCATCAAAGGAGACCACGACTTCAAGTTCGGAGTGGAGTTTGAACACGGAGTGGTCCGGAACCGGTTCGGATTTACCGGACCCAACAATAGGTACTACGTGGATTTTACAGGTTATGGACCGTTTGGCTATTACTACAATGGACCTTACCTTGCCTACCAGTATGAAGGTTATGATACCAAACCCACATACACCCGAGTGGAAGAGTATGTTCAGGATAACTGGAAAGTCTCCGACAGGTTGAACCTGAATATCGGGTTGCGCCTCTCTCATGTGTTTGGTTTTGTCAAAGGGGTTGATGAACCGGTTTACAGCAATTTCCGGCTGGCTCCCCGAGCGGGCTTCACTTTCGACCTTTTGGGAGACAGCACCACCATTTTCAAGGCCCACTACGGACATTTCACAGAAGCCATGCTCTCCAACTACCACAGCAACCTGAGCCCGGCTGAAAACTTCAGTGACTATGTGGGATACTATTATTATCCTCCCGAAGAAAGATGGATCGAATGGTTCCGAATCAAACACGAAAAGCTCTACACCATGGCTGATGAGGTGAGCCACCCCTACATGGAACAGTACACAGTGGGAATCGAGAGAGAGCTTTTCACAGATACCTCCCTCACCGCCAATTTTGTTCTGCGGGAATGGAAAAGCATCCTCGGTCCTGTGGACCAAGCCGGCAACTATAGGGAAACCACAGTCCCTGATCCTGTAAACGATAATGTCTACACCGTCTACGAACAGACCAATCCCGGAGTTCATGAATATCTCATAAAGAACGTGGAAAAGTCGGACCCGTGGGTGCTTATGGAGCCTTACCAGAAGTACTGGGGACTCCACTTCATCTTCAAGAAACGGTTTTCCAATAAGTGGCAGCTATTGGCCTCCTATATGTACTCGGAAGCCACCGGAACCGTTGACAATTATTCACAGAGCACCATTGGAGATGCTCCAACATCAAATCCCAACGATTGGATCAACGCCGAAGGACATCTCACAAACGACCCCACCCACATGATCAAGGTCAACGCCACCTACATTCTTCCTTATGGAATCAATATGACTGCCCGGTTCGAAGCCGTAACCGGTGAAAGCTGGACCCGGAGATTGAGAACCCGTCTGTATCATGGCGTGGAGACCTTTTTCACAGAAGATCGAGGGTCCCACCATTATCCCATGTCCAAGATTCTGGATATCCGGTTAGAAAAGACCTTTACCATTGCTGAAAAGTACCAGTTGGGTTTGATGTTTGATGTGTTCAACGTGTTGAACGACGACACCATCGAAGATTGGGGAACCCGGATTATGTACGACTGGTATCCTGACCAGTGGCCTTCTACGGATGGTCATCAACTCTATGACATCGTAGCTCCCAGACAGGCCCGTTTGGGAATCCGTTTGAGGTTCTGATGACCTAAAGGTTCTAAACCGAACATCAAGGGATGGCACGTTTCCGGTGCCATCCCTTTTTTATTTTAAGAATAGGGTCGTATCTTACATTATGACATTTTCCCCTGAAATGATTTAACCACTTCGTTCATTCAGTTTTTTAGGTTTCCGAGTTCATCGCGCTCCTTGCGTCTATTTCCTCTGTTGGGTCTGTTCCGTTGAATCAGTCTTTTCAGTCCTTTTGGTTTATTCGGTTGAATTCCCTCAACCTTAACCTATATTCAAATTTTGACTTTTGAATTTTGAACTTCAAATTTCTGGATACCTGTCCCTATCCTTACGAAACCAGCTTAAATGACACCCTATTCATCAACATTTCATCCTGTGCTAAAATAAGTATTCATGAAGAAGAAAATTCTGTGGGCGGGGATAATCACGGTTTGTGTTTTATTACTTTTGGGGGGGCTTTATTTTTTGAAAGGGCCTCAGCAAAGCTTTTCCAGTCTGAAAAAAAAGAAACCCTACAATTACATCCTGATTACTGTGGATACCCTTCGGGCTGACCGGATAGGATGTTATGGTTTTTCAGAAGTGGACACACCCACCATGGACCTTTTTGCTTCTCGGGGAATTAAATTTGAAAGATGTATGTCCCAGACTCCGCTCACTTTACCCTCCCATACTTCTCTTCTCACAGGGACTTCTCCGACCTTTCATGGAGTGAGGGACAATGGGGGGTTCATTGTTCCCCCGGAGCTAGAAACATTAGCGGAGATTTTTCAAAAACAGGACTACCAGACAGCGGCCTTTGTGGCAGCCTATGTGCTGGATTCCAAATGGGGTTTGGACCAGGGATTCGACCGTTATTTTGATGAGTTTGACTTGAGTCAGTTCAAAACCATTTCTCTGGGAGATGTGCAGCGAAGAGGAGACAAAGTTATTGATGAAACCATCCATTGGATTGAGGGAAACCGAAATAAGAAATTTTTCACCTGGGTTCACCTCTTTGATCCCCACACTCCTTATGAGCCTCCTTCTCCGTTTAAAGAACAATATTCGGGGCGCCCTTACATCGGAGAAATCGCCTACACCGATTCCCAACTGGGAAGGCTGTGGGAATACCTCAAAGAAAAGGATCTTGTTCAAAATACCATCTTGATATTTGCCTCAGACCATGGAGAAAGTCTAGGGGAACACCAGGAAAGCACCCACGGTTTTTTCATTTATCAGGAGGCCATCCATGTGCCTCTGATTTTTGTCACTCCCTTCAAGAAATTGTTCGGTTTGAGCCGGAGTGCTGTGGTGAACCTGATGGATGTTATGCCCACCGTGTTGGAGATGGCCGATCTACCTGTGCCCCAAAAGGTCCAGGGTCAGAACCTGATTCCTACATTTTTCAAGGATAATCCTGAGCAAAACAGTCTGGCTTATTCCGAAACCTATTATCCCCGGTTCCACTATGGATGGAGTGAATTGAAAGGGGTCCAGGATGAACGGTTCAAATTGATCATTGCTCCCCAGCTGGAACTTTATGACCTCAAGCAGGATCCAGAGGAGAGACACAATTTGATCGATTCTCACCCTGCGGAAGCCCGGAGGTTGAAGAAGATGGCCGATGATTTCATCCGAAGGAGTAGCGAAGATGCCTTCCGGATGGATTATAAAAACCTGGACGAAGAAGCCCGCCAGAAATTAGCGGCTTTGGGTTATATTGGTTCTTTCACCGACCTTTCCCGATTAGAGGGAAAGAAATTAGCCAGTCCTAAGGATAAGATCGGCGTGTTCAACCAGCTGTCCCGGGCTCGAGAGATGGGACTTCAAGGAGATTTTGAGAAAGCGGTGCAAATGATTAAAGAAATCATCCAGGAAGACCCTGAGATTGTCAATGCTTATTTTTCGCTGGGAAATCTTTACTTTAGAGAGCATAAATACGAGCAGGCTATCCAGTATTTTAAGAAAGCCCTGGACCGGAAACCCGGAGATACCTTCACCATCATCAATATCGCCAATTCCCAGATAAGATTGGGAAAATGGGATGAAGCCGAAAAATTGATCACCGATTCCCTGGAAGTGGTCCCTCCGGATTCCCAGCTTTATCTCCTGTTGGGAAATATCAACCGACTTCAGAAAGACTATCCTCAGGCTATCCAGTATTACCAGAAATGTCTGGAAAAGAATCCTTCTTCGGCTTCAGCCTACAGCAATCTTGGAGCCATTTACATCGCCCAGGATAAGCTGGAGGAAGCCCAGAAAAAACTGGACAAAGCTTTGGAGCTCAACCCGCAGTTGGTGAACCTTCATTTCAATTATGCTCAAATCCATGAAAAAAGAGGAAGGTTGGAGAGGGCCGCAGTAGAATACACAAAAGAGCTGGAATACAACACTCATCACTTCCGGGCTTGTTTCAACCTTTCCCGAATTTACCGCCACCAGAGGGAGACAGATAAAGAAAAGGAATATTTAGAAAAGACCATGGAAATGAATCCTAATTTTCCCTTAAGCTATTTTTATTTAGCCCGGATTTATCTCAAAT
>JAGXKI010000084.1 GCA_018335295.1 bacterium
GGGGCTTTTTTTTATCCATCTGAAATGATAAGATAGGTTTGGCAATACTGGTAATAATGGAGACTGTAGATGAAAAAGACTGTTACTTTGGGTTTATTCATTTTATTTGCGACCACTTTTTTGGCGGCTCAAGATTATAAGGGAAGGGCCCGAATCAAAGGATTTGTTTATGATAAAAAGGGAAATCCCGTTGAAGGAGTTACTGTCAAACTTTTCAGTGTCAAAGCTCAGGATGGGTTTGAAGTTGAAACCGATAAACAGGGAAAATGGGTAGCGGCTTGGATCAGAGGGGGTAAATGGAATATCGATTTTCAAAAGGTCGGGTACACGCCCAAAAAAATAAGTGTAAACGTAAAAACTTATGGAGATAACCCTGTGATAGAAGTGAACATAGAGAAAGTGGAAGGGTTGGTGCTGACTGAGGACCTGAAAGCTCAATTGAAGGAAGGAAACAAACTTTTTGAACAAGGGAAAAACCAGGAAGCCGTGGAGAAGTATAAGTCTATCCTGGAAAAATTTCCCGAGGCTTATATTGTGAACCGGAATATAGGGAATTGTTATTTTAAAATGGAAAAATATGATAAGGCGGTGGAGTATTATAAGAAAGTTTTAGAAGAGGAGCCAGACAATAAGGACCTCATCATGTCCATCGGAAACTGCTACGCCAACCAAGGGAAGAGTGACCTGGCGTTTGAATGGTACAGTAAGATTGAATTCGAAAAAATTGACGATGCTACTGTGCTCTATAATATCGGCACTGATTTTTATAACCTCAATAAATTTGAGAACGCCCATAAATATTACCAAAGAGCGGTAGAGGTCAATCCAGATTTTTTGGACAGTCTTTACCAGTTAGGCCTTACCCATTTGAATATGGGAAATAACGAAAAAGCTGTCCAGGTTTTTGAAAAATACCTGGAAAAAGATCCTGATTCCCAAAGAGCCGAGCAGGTCAAGGGCTTTTTGGATTATTTAAAAAAGAAGTAAATAAATTTTTAAAATGGATAGGAGAAGATTAGCGGGGATTTCTCTCATTTTCTTCCTTTTATTGGGAGGATTGGTGAGTTGTGGGGTTTTGAGCAGAGTGGAGATGAGCCCCGAAAGCAGAGAATTCTACACCACCGCCCGGTTGATCATGACCGACCAGGAAAAGAAAATCTTCAAACATCTGCCGGATAGGAAATCCCGGAAAGAATTTATCCAAGAATTCTGGGAAAAGAGAGATCCCAATCCAGATACAGAAGAAAATGAGTTCAAGAAAAAGTTTAATCGAAGGATTCAATATGCCAACGAACGTTTTCATGAAGGCATTCCCGGGTGGAAGACAGACCGGGGAAGGATGTACATCTATTTTGGATCCCCGGATAAGATCGACCGCCATCCCATGATGAATCAACCCGATATCAAAGGCTACCAGATATGGTATTATTACCGGTATGATTTTGCCATAGAATTTGTGGACAAGCGAGGAGACAACAGCTACACCTTCAACCCCCATTCTGGAGTTCACGGGAATTTTTTCAACGCATTAGAGAATGCCCGGCTGGGACTTATCCAGCAGGAAAAGGGATTTTCCAAAAAGTTTATGGATTTTGGGTTGACCTATGATTCGGGGGAAAAGGAAGTGGTGATATCTATACCGGTGAAAGATTTAATCTTTACCCAGGAAGACCGTCTGCTTAAAGCGGATTTTGAATTTGAATTTTTCGTATACTCTCAAAAACACCCCGATCGCAAGAATAACTTTCAGAAAAGCCGTCAGTTTGAAGCCACCGAAGATGAGGTTCTGGAGAAGAAAAATCTCACCTTTACTTTTTCTGTGGATTTAGAGCCGGGGAAATATTTTTTTGATGTGATTATCATCGGGAAACATAAACTGGGAAAAGCCCGAAAAATTTTTAAAGTCAAAATCTGAAACGAGTGGGTTTATTTTGAAGTTTTTTTCTATGAGGAGAGGAAAATGAGAAGGATGGCCCAAAGTTTAGGGATTGTCCTTATTGTGCTATTTTTATGCAATGTTCTTAGCGCTGGTAAAAAAATCAAGCCAAAGGATTTGCCGCCTAAACACCAGAGGTTTTTGAAACTGACCCAATACATCATTACCGAAGAGGAAAAAGATGTGTTTATGCAGTTGAACTCGGAAAGAGAAAGGGATATTTTCATTGAAAGTTTCTGGAAGCAGAGGGACCCCACTCCAGGCACTCCGGAGAATGAATACAGAGAAAAAATTATTGAAAGATTTAACCATGCCAACAAATATTTAGGAAGAGAAACGGTCCGAGAAGGATGGAAGACAGACCGGGGGAGGATATACATCATCCTGGGCCCTCCTCAGAGTAAGGAGCGGTTTATCGGGAAAAAGGGGATTTATCCCACTGTGGTGTGGTATTATTATGGGGAAGACCGAAAAAAGCTCCCTCCTCAATTCGCCCTGGTATTTTACCAAAGAGGGGGGGGTGGTGAATTCCAGTTGTATGACCCGGCGGTGGACGGTCCTTCCAGCCTGCTTATTAAATCCAAAAACATGGATCCCTTCAATTACCGGAAATTATATAAAAAAATTAAAGAAATAGCTCCTACCTTAGCTCAGCCTTCCATTTCTCTGGTCCAGGGAGAAATGCCGATCAATTTTACGCCCTCTCCGCGAAATTCTATCCTTATCAAAGATATCTTGGAATCTCCCACTGAAGATGTGAATCCTACTTATGCCACTCATTTCATGGACTACAAAGGGATGGTCAGCACAGAGTATATGACTAACTTTGTGGAAAGCGACAACCATACGGCCTTACTCCGGGATCCCTTTACCGGTCTGAATTTCCTCCATTTCTCGGTAGCTCCCAAGAACCTGTCCATAGACTATTATGAAGCCAAGGATCAGTATTATTGTAATTTTGTGCTCGATGTCAGCCTCCGCAAGGGAGAAAAAGTTATATTCCAGTATTCCAAAAAATTTCCCTATTACTTTCCTGCCCAGGAAATCGAAAGAATAAGGTCCAATGGCCTGGCCATCGAAGACTCTTTTCCTGTGGCTCAAGGAAATTACAAGCTGATTATCCTTCTGCGGAACAGTGTAGGAAAGGAATTCACGGTAATAGAAAAAAATATAAATATCCCAGAAACATCGGATTCCCCCCATATTGTAGGTCCTTTAGTGGGCTACAACCTTCGGAATTATAAAGGAGAAATGCATATTCCCTATAAAGTATTAGAGAGGAAACTGGTAGTGGATCCTAAAAATACATTTGCCTCTGGAGATGATATTTCTCTGATGCTGGTTCTTTCTGAGATTGACCGAGAATTGTGGGAAGAGGGAAAAGTGAATATTCGCATAAAGGGGACCCAACAAAAATCTTCAGAAGAAAAATCCTATAAGGTGAGCCTGGATGATCAACCTTTCCGGAAAATCTTGGCTCTGACCCATACCTTTCCGGCCAAGGAGCTCAGGCCTGATTATTATGAATTCAGAATAACTCTCCAGGGAGAAAAGGGGAAGATCTTGGATGAGAGCAAAGGGAATTTTATCGTTTCTCCCCAAGAATCCATTTCCCATCCCATTGCTCATACCAAGGGTTTTCCTCTCTCCCACAGTTATACTTTTTATTACATGCTGGCCCGCCAGTATAATAAAGCCAATAAGAATGAGAAAGCTTCCTTTTACTACCAGAAAGCCTTCCAGATGAATCCCGATTATAAAGAAGGATTGATTGATTATGTCAACTTTCTCCTCAAAACAGAGAAGTACAACAAAGGTTTGGAACTGATTGAAAGGATAAAGGGAGAGGAGAGGTTTCAATTTGATTATTTCTTTACCAAAGGGAGGCTGTATATGAAAAAAGGAAATTATCACCAGGCTATAAAGCACTTCCAAGAGGGAAATAAGATATATAACAGCAATATCAGCCTTCTTAATTCTTTGGGTTATTGTTATTCCCAGGTTGGGGAAAAGGATAAAGCTTTGGAGATACTCAAAGCTTCTTTGAGCTTGAATAAAGAGCAGCCTTCTGTCCAAAAATGGATCACCAAATTAGAAAAGAAGGACCGCTGAGGGTTTTAAAATCAGAACGGGGTGACGGACCCATTCCAGGTTCAGGGCTAATGAAAATTTAATTTGATTTCTGGATTCCTTTCTCTACCTTTGATATTTGTTAACCGCTCTTTGATGTTCTTTAAATGTGCGGCTGAAGTGATGGCTCCCGTCATTTTTGGAAACAAAGTAAAGGTAGGAAACATCCGCCGGGTATAGCGCGGCTTTTAGGGATTCTTTTCCTGGGTTGGCGATGGGTCCCGGAGGGAGCCCTCCGAATATATAAGTGTTGTAGGGAGAATCCAGCTTCAAATCTTGGCTCCGCAGTCGGCCTCCAAATTTATTTTTCTTTTTGAGGGCATAGATGATGGTGGGATCGCAGTCCAGTTTCATTCCTTTATCCAAGCGGTTGTGAAAGACGGCCGAGACCAAGGGCTTTTCTTCAGGAACAGCGGTTTCTTTTTCAATTAAAGAGGCCAGAATGACCACTTCTCTCACACTCAGGTGGATTTTTTTGGCCCTGGCTTCCCAGGAAGGGATAAAAACTTCTTTGAATTCGGAAACCATGGCGGCCACGATTTCTTGAGCTGATGTTCCCTTGGGAAAGTGGTAGGTTTCGGGATACAAATACCCTTCCAGGTCCCCTGCCTTAGGGTCGATGGAGGAAATAAGCTGGAGATTGGAGGCCGCTTCAAGGAATTTTTTGGGCTCAACCGAGAGGGCCGACTGAAAGAGAGGAGCCATTTCCCTTATGGTTAATCCTTCAGGGACAGTCACAGGGTGAAGATAAACCTTTCCCTGAGTGAGCTTTTTCAGGGCTTTTTTAGGGGATAAGGGGATTTGAAACCTGTATTCACCGGCTTTGAGGCTGTGAGAGGAATAAAAAAGTGTGTATCCCGCTAGAAAAGGCCATTTTTTGGAGATAACTTGCTTTTCTTGAAGTTTCTGAGCTATTTTCTGGGCCGTCCTCCCTTTTTCGATCTCCAGGATGAGGGAGCGGGAGGGTGTATGGGGAGAAGAAACAAATTCGATAGTAAACCAGGAAAAGAAAAGGAGGAGAAGGATGATAGAGAAAAATAAAATTCTCTTAACTATCTTGAGCCACATGAGAATTGGTCTCTCTGTTTTCCAGGTAAGAAGTGAGGATGAGGGCAGCGGAAAGTTTGTCCTTCCTGTCTTTTTTCTCCTGGATGGAAGCTTTCTGATTCCGAAGAATTTCCAAGGCTTGTTTGGTGGTGAACCTTTCATCCCAGAGGATAACCGGGATATTGACAGTCTTTTCCAGCCATCGGGCGAATTTCTTGGTCTTGTGAGCTCCCC
>JAGXKI010000030.1 GCA_018335295.1 bacterium
TGGAAGCTTTCTGATTCCGAAGAATTTCCAAGGCTTGTTTGGTGGTGAACCTTTCATCCCAGAGGATAACCGGGATATTGACAGTCTTTTCCAGCCATCGGGCGAATTTCTTGGTCTTGTGAGCTCTGGTTCCGGGGGTGCCGTCTCTGAGGACAGGGAGCCCCACTACAATCTTTTTAATTTTATAACGGGAAACCAGATTCTGGAAAAATTGGGTGTCATCCTGTTTCCGTCGGCGCCTGTAAGACTGGAAAGGCTGAGCGGTGAGAAGAAGGGGATCGCTTAAAGCCAGCCCGATTTTTCTATCTCCGTAGTCAATTCCAAGAATTCTCATGATCATAGATCCCTGGATTTTTTATTTTTTTTCTGATGCTTTTCTTGAGCCAAATGAATGAGTTCTTCCAAGAGTTGAGAAAAAGGCATTCCACTGACTTCCCATAATTTGGGGTACATGCTGATTTCTGTAAAACCCGGGATGGTGTTGATTTCATTCAAAAATATTTTTTGGGGGTTGTTTTGAAGGAAAAAGTCCACTCGAGCCATCCCTGAACAATCAATCGCCTTATAGGCCTCAATGGCAATTCGTTGGATTTCCTCAACAATAGAGTCGGGTAGTTGAGCGGGAATTCCGAAAGAGGTTTTTCCTTCCACATATTTATCTTTGTAGTCATAGAATTCCCTATGAGGGATGATTTCTCCGGGTAAGGATGCTCTGGGATGATCATTTCCCAGCACCGAACATTCGATTTCTCTTCCTTGAATTCCTTCTTCCACGATAACCTTTCTGTCATATCGGAAAGCCTTTCTCAAACCAGCTTCAGTCTCAGCGTATTCTTTAATTTTGGTGATCCCCACGCTTGAGCCCAGGTTGGCTGGTTTGACGAAAAAAGGAAGAGGGAAACGATGGTTGATTTTTTCAAGGTAAGAGTTTTTTTTCTCTCTCCAGTCAGATTCTTCCACTACCACATAATCGGTCACAGGTAAATGATGGGCTGCATACAATTTTTTGGCTACCGCTTTGTCCATTCCTAAAGAAGAGGCAAGGACGGAAGCCCCCACATAGGGAACATCAGCCATATCCAGAAGACCCTGGATGGTTCCGTCTTCCCCATAAGGTCCGTGGAGGACAGGAAAATAGACATCAGCCTTCATAGGAGTCGAGGAAGGAGGAGGGCCCCATGGAAGAAAAGAGTAAAATTCACCTTGCTGGAGTTTGGAGAGAGGCTGGAGGGGGGAATCTACTGGCTTCCAAAATCCCTTTTTGTTTATGTAGATGGAAAATATTTCGTATTTATCATGATTTAGGTTTTTGTACACAGAAGCAGCGGAGGACAATGAAACTTCATGTTCCGCAGAGCATCCTCCAAAGATCAGACATATTTTGTGTTTTATTCGGTTCATAATCGGATTCAATTGTATAGGATTGGAGAATTCTTGTCCAATATAGAGGACCGGGGGAAGATTTATGAAACTTCAGGAAGGATATATTTTGATAAAATTTTTTAGTAAGGGCAGAGAGTAAAAATTTGGCGGATTAGAGATTGTTCTGGAACAATTTACTGGGAGTAAATTTGATCCGGTTTTTTTGAGGAATGTTGATCCCTTCCCCTGTCTTGGGGTTTCTGCCTTTTCGGGATTTTCTTTTTTTGACCTCAAAACTTCCAAACCGAGAAAAGGTCACTCTTTCTCCCCGCTTTAAAGCGTCCTTTATCTCCCCCATCATGGTGTTGAATGCCTTCTCCGCTTGCAGTGTGGTGATCCCTGCATCTCTGGCCATTTTGGACGTCACATCCTTTTTGTTCACTGAAAACCTCCTTTGCTTATATTTTTGGTAAAAATTTGTCTTTATATTAAAAATAAGAATTAGGGTTGTCAAGAAAAAGTAGAAAAAGGACCCCTCCAAAAAAAATATTATCCGCCATGGGAAAAAAATGCTTATAATTCTTTTTTTTGTTGACAGGGAGAGAAGGCCTAAATATAATGGATTCAAATTGAGAAATTTTCCAGCAAGAGGTTTGAAATTGAAAAATTTAAATTTACTCATGAAAAAAAGGATTTTTTTTTCATTCATCCTGTCTTTGATCATTGTTTTCGGTAGCTTAGGATCTCCTTTTGCCTCTGTTGACTCTAACCCGCAGCAGAAGTCTCAAATCAAGAAAGCCAAGATTTATCAGGACATTTACCCTTTGATCTCAGAAAAGGACTTATACTGTTCTTTCTTTATCCTGGAAAAAGAACTGGACACCAAGATAATCGGGGCAGAACGTCAGTACGAACGCTCTCTTTTGAATGAATCGGACATTATTTACCTCAATAAGGGAGAGAAGGATGGTTTGAAACCCGGCCAGGTGTTTATGGTTCTGGAAGTAGGTCCTCCGGTTGAGAATTATGGACCTTTAGCCAACCGGAGAGGGAGAGCTAGGATTATCACTCTGGAAGAGGAAAGAGCTTCCGCTCGAATCGAAAAATCCTGTGGGAAGATTATGTTAGGAAACTTTTTAAGACCTTTCAGAGAAAAGGAAGGTCTGGAGGGAAAAGATCTGGGTTATGATGTGCCTCCGAAAGAGACCCCAGGTGTGAAGGGAAAAATCATCCATCTGCAGGATAATTTTCATCAGTTGGGAAGAGGTCATTGGGCTTTAATCAATATTGGAACAGAAGAGGGCATCCAACGGGGCCAGCAGTTGATCATTTACCGGAGAGTCAAAAAAGGTGTTCCCATTCATATACTGGGAAATTCGGTGGTTATTGATGCTCAGACTCACACCTCCACCATAAAGATTCTCTCTTGTGAAGATGTGATAAGGTTAGGGGATCAAATTCAGTTCCATCCTTCTCAGCCATATTGACAGGATTATTCCTATCTGCTAATTTAAATTGAAACCTCAGTAAGGAGAGCGGGCGTAGTTCAGGGGTAGAACGTCTGCTTGCCAAGCAGAAGGTCGTGGGTTCAAATCCCATCGTCCGCTCCAGATTGTTATTTTGGGAATATATCAAAGAAGGCGCGGTGCCCAAGTGGACTAAGGGAGGGGTTTGCAAAACCTCGATTCGTCGGTTCGAATCCGACCCGCGCCTCCATCCTTTTGCGTTATTTGCGTTACTCGCGTTGCTTGAGTTTATCTTGTCCATTCAGTCTATTTAGTCTGTTCGGTTGATCTGGTCTGTTTGGTCTGTTTGGATTTTTACGTTTATTAAGTTCCTCGCGTTATTTGCGTTACTTGCGTTGATTGCGTTGGTTGTGTTTGTTGCGTTAGTAGAAAGCGAGAAAAGCGAGACGAGCGAGAAAGGCGAGAAAAGTTTAAGGCAAGAAAAGAAAGAAGACCGTTGATTTAGTCTGTTTAGTTTGTTTTGTTGATTCAGTGATTTAATTCAAATAATTTTAACTTTTGAATTTTGATTTTTGAATTTGTTTGACATGAAAGATTAAAAATTATATAGTTTTGAAAATTCCATCTAAGGAGGATACAGATGAATGTGGTTTCTCGAGCTCAAGGAATTATTTTAAACCCCAAAGAAGAATGGAAAAAAATTAAAGATGAGACCATTCCGCTTTCTCAGTTATTCACTTCTTACGTTCTCATTTTGGCTGCCATTCCGGCAGTGGCTCGATTTTTAGGAGGGGCTCTGATCGGTCTGGGCCGTCCTTATGCAGGATTGGGGATAGGGACTGCCCTTGTCCAAGCAATTGTTTATTATATAGGGTCTCTTGTGACGGTCTACATCATCGGGCTGATCATTAATGCCCTGGCTTCCACTTTTTCTTCTGTTCAGAACAGAGAAAATGCCATGAAACTGGCGGTTTTCAGTATGACTCCAGCCTGGATAGCGGGGATCCTTTATATCATTCCTTTCTTGGGAGTTTTGGTCATTTTTGCCTCTTTCTACGGGATCTATTTGATGTACCTGGGATTAACCACTCCCTTAATGGAGACTCCTAAAGAAAAAGTGGCCGGATACCTGGTGGTAATCATCCTGGTTTCTTTAGTGGTTATGGTTGTGGTGGGGATGATCTTTGGGGCTATCTCCACAGTCGGAGGAGTTGGGGGAGTTATATGATTCCTCCACGATGAGCTGAAAGGCGTTACTGGGAGATGAGGCCTGGATGATAGGCCTTCCGATCACTAAAAAGTCCGCTTTTTTTTGGAAAGCTTGGGACGGGGTCATGATTCTTTTCTGGTCATGATTTGCAGCCCATTGAGGACGGATGCCCGGAACCACAATTTTTAAATTTTTGCCGTATTTGTTCTTAATAAGCTCTATCTCTTGAGGAGAACAAACCACTCCATCCATTCCGGCTGTTTGGGCCAAATGGCTGAGTCGGAGAACTTGATCAGGAATAGAGGGATTCATTCCGATATCCCGGAGTTCCTTTTTTTTGAGGCTGGTCAATAGAGTCACAGCCAAAAAGAGGGGTGGGGGACATTTTTCTCTGGCGGCTTCTTCTTTTCCTTCCTCAACAGCCCGGGCCATCATTTCTTTTCCCCCGGAAGTATGGAGGGTCAACATGGAAACCCCATATCGGATGGCTGCTCGAACACTCTGAGCCACAGTGTTGGGGATGTCGTGCATTTTTAAATCAAGGAATATTTTCTTTCCTAGATTATGAATGTCTTTAAGAAGCAAAGGCCCTTCGAGGGTGAAGAGTTTGAGACCGACTTTGAAGATTTCCACCTGGGGAAGCTGTTTCACTATCTGGAGAGCTTCTTGCTTGCTATCCGTATCTAAGGCCACAATAATCCGGCCGGCCCGGCTTTGAGATTCATTCATTTTTTGGTTCATGGTGTTTGAAATGTCCTTCCCATAAATTAAATTTTTAGGCTCCCTACCACACTTTCGATGCGGGGAATGCCTTTCTGTTCACAGTATTTTTTCATTTGGTTTATAATTTTTACCGTGCTTTCCGGGTCCACAAAATTGGCTGTTCCCACCTCCACGGCTCGGGCTCCTGCGATCAAATATTCCAGAGCATCCTCCCCTGACATGATTCCTCCCATTCCAATCACAGGGATTCCGACATTCTGGGCCACTTGATGCACCATTCTCAAGGCGATGGGTTTGATAGCTGGACCGCTCAATCCTCCGTAGATATTTGCCAATGTGGGTTTCCGGGTTTGGGGATCCACATCCATGGCCAGGAAAGTATTGACCAGTGACAACGCATCTGTCCCGGCTTGTTGAGCACTGAGAGCGATCTCCACAATGTCGGTGACGTTGGGAGACAATTTAGTGATGAGAGGAAGAGAACTGACTTTTTTGACTGCCCGAACGATAGAGAAGGTGTCCTGGGGGTCCAGAGCAGGACATCGACCGTTCTTTTTAACATTGGGGCAGGAAATATTCAGTTCATAAGCTGAAATACCGGGGTGTTGGTTTAAAAACTCCACTACGCTCACGTATTCCTGGTCTTCTTCTCCGCAAACGTTGATGATGATGGGGGTCTGATATTTTCTTATTTGAGGAAGGATTTCTCGGACAAATTTTTTCACTCCAATTCCCTGGAGGCCGATGGAATTGAGAATCCCGCAGGGAGTTTCGCCCAGTCGGGGAGGAGGATTGCCCTCTCGTGGATAAAAATAGAGTCCTTTAACCACAAATCCCCCCAGATTATTGGGGTCCAGATAAGGACTGAATTCCAGACCATACCCAAATGTACCGCTGGCCGCAATGACAGGGTTTTGGAGTTGGAGGAAGCCTAAGTCAACGGATAAATCAGCCATTTTAAGACCATACAATTTCTTCGGACCGAAACACAGGTCCTTCTTCACAAATTTTAATCCATTCTTCAGAACCCTTCTTTTTTATCCTTTTCACACACCCCCAGCAGGCTCCAATCCCACAGCCCATCATGGACTCCAGGGAAAATTGGGCCGGTATTTTCTGCTGTTGAGTGAGATGAGATATTTTTTTCATCATCTCCTCCGGTCCACAGGCAAACACAGCTTTGGGATTCAACGAAGGGAAAGTGGCCTCAAAAAGTTCGGATACGTAACCTTTATAACCATAAGAACCGTCATCGGTAGAACAATAGAGATCAAATCTTTTTTCTTCCAGTCTATCTTTAAGGGGAAGGTCTTTGTGAGTTTTTCCCCCATAGAAAATTTTTACCCCACAGGGAAAGGTGCGAAGACTCTGGGCAAGGAAGAAAAGAGGAGCAATGCCTCTACCCCCTCCAATCAAAACAACTTCTTTTTCTCTGAGGGAATTATCCAGAAAGAATCCCTTTCCCAAAGGACCGATGATATCCAGTTGGTCGTGGATTTTTTTTCGGCTTAAAAGAGAAGTTCCTAAGCCTGAATTTTGAAAAAAAATTTCGATGCGGGAACCTTTTGTGCTGTGGATGCTGAAAGGACGTCTCAATAGAGGATGGAGTTGGGGGTTGATTCGGATCATCAGAAATTGACCGGGCTGAGACTGGGAAGATATTCGGGGAGAATAAATTTCTAAAAGGATATATTCGTTCCACGTTTGCTTATGAATTATTTCTGCTTGTGAGTCTTTCATTATGTTGAAAGGAATTCTCTTCCAGAAAATACCAGAATCTCTCTTTGGTGGCAATAAAAATTTTGACAACTTCTTTCCATTCTGTTAATAATCAAATTTGGGAGTTATTCAAAATGGAGGATTTATAAATGAATATTTCCAAAAGAGGATCTCGAATCCAGGCCTCCCCCATCCGGAAGCTCAAACCTTATGCCGATCAAGCCAAAAAAGAAGGCGTTCATATTTATCATCTCAACATTGGACAACCGGATGTTCCCACCCCTCAGCCGGTCTGGGATGCCATTAAAAATTATAATGAGGAGGTTCTCAGCTACGGACCCGCTCAGGGTTTTTTAGAACTTCGTCAAGCTGTGGCGGACTATTTTCAGTCCTACGGGATAACTGTGGGCTCTGAGGATATCATTATCACCATCGGGGGCTCGGAAGCGATTCATTTTTCCTTCAGTGTGGTGGCTGATTATGGAGAGGAAATTCTTATCCCCGAACCCTTTTACACAAATTATAACGGGTTCGCTTCATTTGCGGGAGTTCAAATCGTTCCCTTGACTCTGGATGTGGAAGAGGGATTTCGTCTTCCTCCGGAAAAAGAGATTGAATCCCAGATAACTGAAAAAACTAGGGCCATCCTTCTCTGTTCTCCCAATAATCCGACAGGAAGTGTTTATACCCCTGAAGAAATAGAAAGAATCATCACTCTGGTAAAAAAACATGATCTCTTCTTGATGGGGGACGAAGTTTATAAAGAATTCATTTATGATGGAGGAACTCACAAAAGTATACTGGAATACCCCGAGATCCAGGAGAGAGCCATTGTGGTGGATAGCATTTCCAAACGTTTTAGTTCTTGTGGGGCCCGGGTTGGAGCGGTGATTACCCGAAACCAAGAGGTGTATCAATCACTCCTGAAATTTGCTCAGGCCCGACTCTGTCCCCCCTCAGTAGAACAGAAAGCCGCCTTGGATGCTTACCGGATGGGAAGTGAGTATTTTCAACAGGTGAGAGAAGAGTACCAGAGACGAAGAGATGTTTTATTCGAGGGGTTGAAAGACATTCCAGGTGTGGTGATGCATAAGCCTCAAGGGGCTTTCTATATTATTGTGAAACTGCCCATAGAAGAGAGTGAGCATTTTGTCAAATGGATGCTCACGGATTTTCGTGTGGATAAGGAAACGGTGATGGTGGCTCCCGCTCAGGGATTCTATTCTTCTCCCGGAAAAGGAAAAGATGAGGTTAGGATTGCTTATGTATTGAACGAGAAACAGTTGAAGAGAGCTATTTATATATTAAAAGAGGGCTTGAAAAAATACCAGAATCTTTTTTCTAAAAATGAGGAGAAACCTGCTTAGCCTGAATAATTCAGAAAAAGGGTTATGAACTATTCAGGTTAATTCATTTTTGAACCTGAATCAATAAGTGAGTTCCGTTCCCCCAAACCGAAGGGTGAACTCATTTGAATACATCTGATGATCTCAATACAGAAAGGAGTGGAAACATGAATCAAAAATATGTGTACTTTTTCCAACAAGAAAAAGCAGATGGAAGCAAAGAAATGAAGGACATTCTGGGAGGAAAGGGAGCCAATCTGGCCGAAATGGCGGGTGCGGGTTTACCTGTCCCTCCGGGTTTTACCATTTCTTCCGAAGTTTGCAACATGTTCATTCAATCCGGTCGAAAAGTACCCAAGGAAGTGGAAAAGAAGGTCCAGGACCATCTTAAGAAGCTGGAAAAGGTCACCGGCCAGGAATTGGGCAGTGAAGAGAATCCTCTTCTGGTATCGGTTCGTTCGGGAGCCAAGTTTTCCATGCCTGGGATGATGGATACCATTTTGAATTTAGGTCTGAATGATCAAACAGTGGAAGGCTTAGCCAAGAAAAGCCAGGACAGACGGTTTGCTCTGGACTGCTACCGTCGGTTCATCCAGATGTTCGGAGATGTGGTTTTAAAAGTACCGAAGAAAAAATTTGGAGAAACATTGAAGAACAAGAAAAAAGAAGACCAGGTTGAGTATGATTACCAGCTTTCTGAAAAAGCTCTGGAAGATATCATTTCCCAGTATAAAGAAATCATTTCCCAGGAATCCGATAGAAATTTTCCTCAGGATGTCAACAAACAGTTGTTCATGGCTATAGATGCTGTGTTTGAATCCTGGAACAATCCCAGAGCGGTAACTTACCGGAGACTCAACCATATTCCCGGAGATCTGGGAACAGCTGTGAATGTACAGCAGATGGTTTTTGGCAATATTGGTGAAAAATCGGGAACCGGTGTGGGATTCACCCGAAATCCCTCAACCGGGGAGCAAGAACTCTACGGAGAATATTTGCTCAATGCTCAAGGAGAAGATGTGGTAGCGGGAGTTCGGACTCCTTCCTCCCTTCAGTCTTTGAAGGATGATATTCCTGAAGTTTACGAGCAGCTGCAGGAAATCACCGACCGGTTGGAAGAACATTACCAGGATATCCAGGATTTTGAATTCACCATACAGGAAGGAAAACTCTATATGCTCCAGACGCGGAACGGGAAAAGAACGGGTCCCGCGGCGGTGAAGATTGCTGTGGATATGGTGGAAGAAGGACTGATCGATGAAAAGAAAGCCCTGTTGTTGGTGGAGCCTCAAGCTCTGGACCAACTGCTTCATCCTGTTTTTGATACCAAGGAAAAGGAAAAACAGAATAAGTTAGCTCAGGGGTTAGCGGCCTCGCCAGGGGCAGCTACGGGCCAAATCGTTTTCAATGCCGATGATGCGGTCTCTTGGAAGGATAAAGGAAGGACGGTTATACTGGTCAGAGAAGAAACTTCCCCTGATGATATCCATGGAATGAGTGCATCCCAGGGAATCTTAACAGCCACTGGGGGGATGACTTCCCATGCAGCGGTGGTAGGACGACAGATGGGAAAACCTTCTGTGGTGGGATGTGGAGACTTAAGACTGAATGAAGAGCAGAAAACATTCACAGTCCATAGCAAAACATTTAAGGAAGGAGATTGGATTTCCATTGAGGGAAACTCCGGAGAAGTGCTCTCGGGTAAGATTAAGACCATGCCTTCTGAAATCATCCAGGTTATAAGGGAGGAGAAGAAGCCAGAGGAATCCCCCGTTTACCAGTACTTTTCCAAGCTCCTTTCCTGGGCTGACAAGGAGAGAAAATTGGGAGTTCGAGCCAATTCGGACACCCCTGAGGATGCCCGGATGGCTTTTTCTTTCGGAGCCCAGGGAATCGGGTTAACCCGAACCGAGCATATGTTTTTTGAGAGAGAAAGACTCCCGTACATCAAGAAAATGATTCTTTCGGAAAGCGAAGAAGACAGGAGAAAAGCTTTAGATAAACTTCTTCCCTTCCAGAAAGAGGACTTTTATGAATTATTCAAGGAGATGAAGGGAAATCCTGTCACCATTCGCACCCTGGATCCTCCCCTGCATGAATTTTTGCCTAAAAAAGAAGATTTGATGGTGCGGATAACCGAGTTGAAGAATTCCGATAACCCAGAGCAGAAGAAAATTCAGGAGCTTCAAAAACTGCTGGCTCGGGTAAGAGAGCTTTCCGAGTTCAACCCCATGCTGGGCCACAGAGGGTGCCGTTTGGGAATTTCTTATCCCGAAATTATTGAGATGCAGGCTCGAGCCATTTTAGAAGCCGCTTCTCAACTGAAGAAAGAAGGAGGGGAGGTTCTTCCTGAAATCATGGTTCCCTTAGTGGGAACGGTCCATGAGCTGACCAATCAGAAAGAGATTATCCACAAAGTGGCGCAGGAGGTAATGGAAAAAAATCAGGTCCAATTCAATTATTCGGTGGGGACAATGATCGAAGTCCCCAGGGCAGCTCTCACTGCGGATAAGATTGCCGGAGAAGCGGAATTCTTTTCTTTCGGGACAAACGACCTAACTCAAACCACCTACGGAATCTCCCGCGATGATGGAGTGGCTTTTATCAATCACTACTTGACCAGCGGAATCTGGGAAGTGAATCCTTTCCAGACTGTGGATGAAGATGGCGTGGGAGAACTCATGAAACTGGCTGTGGAAAAAGGCCGGTCTACCCAACCCAAATTAAAAGTGGGGATATGCGGTGTTCAGGGAGGAGACCCCAGGTCCATCTATTTCTGTCATAAGTTGGGCCTGAACTATGTGAGTTGTTCAGCCTATCAAATCCCCATTGCCCGCCTTGCTGCAGCCCGGATCGCCCTGGAAGAGAAAAGCGGTTCATCGGATTAGTCCGAATACACCATGTTTGATAAAATTATTTTGGATGGGTCCTGTCACGGGATGTATTTGAGTGAGCGAGAAAGGCGAGACGAGCTAGAAAAGCGAGAAAAGTGTTAATTGGGTTGATCAGGTCTATTTGGTCTATCTAGTCTTTTTGGGTAATTCAGTTGAATTGACTCAACCTAAACCTCAACCTTGACCTCAATTCAAATTTTGAATCTTGATTTTTGAATTTTTTTGGTTGAGGGTTGCGAATCCACCATGAGCAATTAACTCGTCTTTGCGTGGGATGAAAAAATACCAAAAAAGGGTCAGACAGATAAAATCTGCTCCCTTTCTTTTTTTTGAAAATGATGTTGAAAATCGGGTGTTAGTGTTTTTCTTTGATAAAATGATAGAATAAAATGATTGATTTATTCCGTCTGCTCAGGCTCTTCCAGAGGAACAAATTTCCTTTCAAATTTGTCTATAGTGATGTCTACTGGATGGCCGACCTGGGAAATCATGTGTTTCCGGTGAAAAAATACCGCCTTATTTATAGAAATCTTCTTATTTCAGGGGCTCATAAAGATAATTTTCTTTCCCCTGGTCAGGCGGATGAGGAGGATATTCGGCTAGTCCATACCGAAAAATACCTGAAAAAATTAAAAACAGGAAAACTTTCCCATTCCGAGATGATGAAGCTGGAACTCCCCTATAAACCCGAACTTCTTAAGTTCGCTCGGGTTCATGTAGGAGGAAGCCTCCTTGCAGCCCGAAGGGCTCTCCGAGAAGGTTTGGCCGTGCATGTGGGAGGGGGGTTTCATCATGCTTATCCCGATCATGGGGAAGGATTTTGCATGTTGAATGACGTGGCTGTGGCCGTGGAAAAGCTTCGTCAAGAAGAAAAGGTTCAAAAGGCCATGATTGTCGATTGTGATGTCCATCAGGGAAACGGGACTGCCGCTGTTTTCTCTAATAGAAAGGATGTGTTTACCTTTTCTCTCCATCAGATGGACATATACCCAGCTCGAAAGGAAACCAGTTCTTTGGATAAGGGAATGTGGTCTGGCGACGGCGATGAAAAATACTTGTCCATCCTTAGATCTCATTTTCCTGATTTGTATAAACAGTACAAGCCGGAGATTGTGTTTTATCTAGCTGGAGCCGATCCTTATGAGAGAGACCAGCTGGGAGGATTGAAATTGACTAAAGAGGGGCTCAAGGAAAGAGACCGAGTTGTGTTAAGAGAGGCCAAGAATCTCCAGATTCCGGTGGTTATCCTCCTGGCCGGGGGGTATGCCTACGATGTCCAGGATACAGTGGACATTCACCTCAACACCATCAAGACCGCCCAGAAAATTCAGAAGAAATGATTCAAAAATCAAAAACTATAATTTAAAGTTCAAAAGATTCAAAACTCCTGATTTTATGTATTTTCTTTATTTTATAATGAATCCTGCAGGAAAATATGGGCGAAGACCTTGGCGTCCCCAACCAGATTGTCGATAACACAGTATTCGTTGGGCTGGTGAGCGGTTTTCTCAAGTTTGGCCCAGCAAACTGCATTATAACCGGCTTTACGGAAAAAAGCCGCCGCTGTTCCCCCTCCGATTCCTATGGGCTGGGCTTCTTTTCCATAAACTTCTTTGATGGCTTTCTTTAAAATTTGGATAACCGGGGCATTGGAAGGAGTTTGAGGAGCGGCTGAGGAGCTGCGAACTTCTTCCACAGTGATTCTGACTTGAAATTTCTTTTCTGTGAGTTGGGTGATTTCCTGTATCTTCTTTTTGACATCTTCAAGAGAATAGAGAGGAAGGATGCGGTTGTCCATGTAGAAAATGTCTTCTCCAGGAATGGTGTTTATATTGGGTACATTATTATCTTTTTTGGTGGGTTCAAAGGTGGAGAAAGGTGGGGTGAATAGAGGATCTTTTTTTTCAAAATAATGATAGAGCTGGTCCAGTTGAGTTACCAAATGGGAAGCTGCTTTAAAACTGTTGATCCCCATTTTAGGGGTGGAGCCATGAGTTTGTTTACCTATGGTTTTGAATTTGAGCCATAATACGCTTTTTTCTGCCACTTCGATTTGGGTTCCCTCGGGGTTTCCTGAATCAGGAACAATGAGGAGGTCATTCTTATGGAAAGGATTGGAGGTCTGGAGGAGATACTCAATCCCTTTCTGGCTGCCTGTTTCTTCGTCCGAGACCAAAACAATCCCCACGTTGTATGGAGGTTGAATGCCTTCATCAGAGAGAGCTTTGACGGCATACAGAGAAGCTACCATGTCCTGTTGATTGTCTTCGACTCCCCGGCCATAAATTTTACCTTCTTCAATCCAAGCCTTAAATGGGTTTCCCTTCCATAATTCCAGTTCTCCGGGAGGAACCACATCCATGTGAGTCATGATCCAGATGGTTTTGGAAGGGTTCTTTCCTTTGAGGATAGCGAGCAGATTGGGCCGGTAGCCCGGGGGGACATCCAGGTCTGAAGCTTTGATCACATCAATCTTCTGGAAACCGATTTTCTTTAAAAATTGATGCAGAACTTCTGCTTTTTGAGATTCCCCTTCACCCCCATTGACTGGGGACATGGCCGGCAGTGAGCATAACTTGATCTGCATATCAATCATTTCATTTCGGTAAGATTCAATCCTTCGGCCAATTTTTTGAAATTCATCCATGGTTATTTTCCTTTCAAGAAAATATTAGCACCAGCTTACCAAAAAAAGCAAGAAGTCAGCGTGCTGACCTCCCCTATCCCTTTTCCTATCCTTCTCTTGACTTTTCCCTTCCAGAAGAATTAAATTGACTCAAAATGCGCATTGGTTTTGATATACGTTCATTCCTGAAAGAAGAGACAGGAGTCGGAATTTACCTTAAAAATTTACTTTCCTATTTGTCGATGATGGACTGGGAAAATGAGTACTATCTGTTTTCAACATCCTTGAAAGACCGCTTTCCGCTCAAGAAGGTTCCTGAGTTCAAAAAAATGAAGTTCAGAGAATTTTATTTTCCAGTAAAAGCCGTTGATTTTGCCTGGAATAAATTAAGGTGGCCGGAGATAGATTGTTTTTTTAGAACGAATTTAGACCTGACTCATTCTCACACTCCTCTGGTTCTGCCCACAAAAGGAAAAAAAGTAGTGACTGTTCATGATTTATATTTTATGGATTATCCTGATAGAGTAGACCAACAAGCCGGTCGATATTTCACAAATCAAATCAGGAGTTCTCTGAAGAGAGCAGAAGGAATTATCACCGTTTCGAAGTCTACCAAGAGGCAGCTATTGGAAAAATTTCCTGTGGAGGAGAAAAAAATTAAAGTGATCTACCACGGATTGGATCCGGCATTCCAAACTCCTGTTTCTCCTAAATACAAAGAAAAGATAACCCAAAGATTTTCTCTCCCTCAGAGATTTCTTCTGTTTGTAGGTTCCACAGAACCCCGCAAGAATTTAACCAAACTTCTCCAATCTTTCCCTTTAGTGCGGCGGGAATACCCTAATATGCATCTGGTTTTGGCAGGCCCTCAGGGAAAGGACTATGAACTCATTCAAAAAAGAATCCGAAAAGATCATCTTTATCCCTGGATACATATAACGGGTTATGTATCCCAAACAGAATTGAAAGCTCTTTACCGTTTGGCCTCTGTGTTTGTTTTCCCTTCCTTCTGTGAGGGGTTTGGATTCCCTCTGATTGAAGCCATGGCCTCTGGGGTGCCCTTGGCTGTATCCAACAAATCAGTTATGCCCGAGATTGTCAAAAATGCGGGCCTGTATTTCAATCCCCATGACCCGGAAGAAATGGCTGGAAAAGTGATGTCTCTTTTGGATGATAATCGTTTACGGCAAAGACTTATAAAGGAAGGCTTCCAAAGAGCCTCCCATTTTGATTGGAAAAAGGCGGCTTCTGAGACCTTGAGTTTGTATCAATCCTTAATAAAGGAAAAGAGATGAAAGTTGGACTGGATCTCGATGGTTTGAACCTTCAGAGCGGGGGGATAGGAAGGTATGCGGTGAATTTGATCAATCACCTCAATCCCCTTTTAAAGGACTCTCCTCAAGATGAAATGCTTGTGTTTTTCCATCATTCTTTTGAAAAGGGTCTGATCCGAAAAAAATCTCATATGAAATTTATTCCCGAATTCACCCGGGTTAAAAGCAATGTGTTGAGGAAAGGAGTTTTTCTCCCTTTGGCTCTCCGCAAATGGGATTTGGACCTGTTTCATGGGGTAGACCATGTGGGTCTTCCTTTTCTCTATAAAGATAAAAAATGTCAGTATATCGTGACCATCCATGATTTGATAACCCGGATTTTCCCATACAAATTTTCATTCAAACATCGACTCATTCAGAACAGTCTTCTTTCTTTGGTCCTCAGAAAGGCAGACAAAGTAATCGCGGTTTCCCGCAGCACTAAACAGGACCTTCTTCGGTTTTATCCCCAGTGTGAAGAAAAGATAAAGGTGATTTATGAGGGGGTGGAACCTCATTTTTATCCCCGGAACGCTCAAGAGGTCCAAAGAGTGAGGAGGAAGTACCATATCGACCAAAATTATTTTCTATTCTTAGGCACCCTAGAACCAAGGAAAAATATTGGAAGAGTGGTGGAATCTTTTATCCGGTTCAAGCAGGAAACCCCAGCGGAACTGAAATTGGTGATCACTGGACGAAAAGGTTGGTTGTACAAAGGAATCCTGGAACAAATACGTCGTTCCCCCTATTCCCAAGATCTCCTTTTCACCGATTTTGTGGAAGATGAGGATTTGCCCGCCCTTTATTCAGGAGCAGAAGTTTTTCTGTATCCTTCCCTATATGAGGGGTTTGGTTTGCCCCTCTTAGAAGCCATGGCCTGTGGAGCTCCGGTGATTACCTCGAATGGGTCCTCTCTCCGGGAATTGGCTGAAGGTTCCGCCTTGTTGGTTAATCCTTGGAAAGAGGATCAGCTCATTCAAGCCATGAAAAGGATGATCAAGGACTCCCAAATCAAAACCCAGCTGAAGAAAAAAGGTTTGGAGAGGGTGAAGGAATTCTCTTGGAGAAAAACGGCTGAAGAAACCCTCAAATTGTATAAGGAGATTTCAAGATAGCATGTCAAAAATAAGAGTCCTGGAGATGATCGATAAAACCTTTTTGGGAGGGGGGCAGATCCACATTCTTTCCTTAGCCAAGTTTTTGGACCGGGATAAATTTGACGTTTCGGTCTGCTCAAAAGAACAGGGACCTTTGGTAGATGAATTGAAAAAGAACCATATCAAACATTTTCCTGTTCCTTTCCAGAAAAATCCATGTCCGAGGACTATACAGAAGATAAGGGATGTTCTTGAGGGGCCATTTGATATTCTTCATACTCATGGAGGAGTGGCCGGTTTGTGGGGCCGGTGGGCCGCGCACCGGTCTTCTGTGCCTGTGGTGATCCATACGCTCCACGGCATCCATTATCTTCATTACCGGAATTATTTCTTAAAATCTCTCTCTGTTTATCTGGAAAGATGGTTGTCTGGAAAGACTCATGTTGTGATTTTTGTTTCTGATTCAGAGAAAAAAAAGGGTGAAGAATACAAATTGGCTCCTAGAGAAAAAATGGTGGTGATAAAAAACGGAATTGACTTTTCTCGTTTCCTCCAGAAATCCAATCAAAAATCCAGAGATGAGTTAAGAAAAGAACTGAAGATAAAGAAAGGGCAGCCGGTAGTGGGAACAGTGGCTCGTCTCCACAGACAGAAAGGAATCGTTTACCTTCTCCAGGCAGCTCGAAGAATTCAACTTCAATTTCCTCAAGCGAAAGTTCTCCTTGTAGGAGGAGGTCCGATGCGGAGAAAATTAGAGAGACTGAGCAAAAAATGGAGGTTAGAAAATTTCGTTTTGTTTTTGGGAGAAAGGAAAGATATTCCTTCCCTTCTTTCTTTTATAGATGTTTTTGTTCTCCCGTCTCTTTGGGAAGGGATGCCTTATGTGGTTATGGAAGCGGGCGCTCTGGGTCGGCCTGTGGTGGCTTCGTCCGTGGATGGAGTGAAGGAAATGATTCAGGATGGAAAAGAAGGACTTTTGGTTCCTCCCGGAGATCCCGGGAGTTTATCAAAGGCTCTGATTCATCTTTTAAAAAAACGCGATTATGCAGGTCAGTTAGGGAAAAACATTCAGAGGAAGATTCGTCAAGAATACAGTCAGACCCGGATGGTGAAAGAGATAGAAAAACTTTATACCAGGTTGTTCCATGGTCTGCCCCCTTCTTTTTACTGCTGACAAATCCTCTTCCTTCATCCTCCATCACCCAAACGGGAAGGCTTAGGGGAAGAATGGATAATTGACAAAATTATTTACCATTAACTATAATCAGCTTCCATGGAAAACATAAAAGTAGCTCTGGTTCATGACTGGTTAACCGGCCGACGAGGAGGAGAGAAAGTGCTTGAAGTTATGGCTGAAATGTTCCCCCGTGCTCCTATTTACACTCTTTTTCATTTTTCAGGGAGCCAGGATGAGGTTCTTGAGAGGAAAAGCATAAAAACAAGTTTCCTTCAACGAATGCCCGGGACCAAAAAACGGTACAGGTCCTATCTCCCTTTTTTCCCTCTGGCTGTGGAACTTTTTGACCTGCAGTCCTATGACCTTATCCTTTCCAGTTCTCATTGTGTGGCCAAGGGAGCTATCCCCAGCCCGGAAGCCCTTCATATCAGTTATATACATTCTCCGGTCCGCTATGCCTGGAATCAGTATTTTTCATACTTTTCTTCCGAAAAATTGTCATTTTTTTCCCGAATTTTGATTCCTCCGGTCATCCATCGATTGAGAATATGGGATGAATCCTCCTCTTCCCGGGTGGATCATTTTATTGCTAACTCCCAGAATGTGGCCCAAAGAATCCAAAAATACTACCGAAGGACAGCCCACGTGATCCACCCTCCGGTGGAGACTGAATTTTTCCAACCTTCTGACCAGGATACAGAAGATTATTACTTGATTGTCTCGGCCTTGGTCCCTTATAAAAGGATTGATGTGGCTGTCGAGGCTTTCAATCAGACCCAAAAAAAACTCAAGATTGTGGGACAAGGGCCTCAGTACCGAGAGCTCAGAAAGAAGGCTTATTCCAACATTGAATTTATGGGATTTTTAGAAGGGTCCCGTTTGCTTCGTGTTTATCAGAAGGCCCGGGCCCTCATTATCCCTGGGGAAGAAGATTTTGGTATCAATTCCTTGGAGTCGCAGGCCTGCGGAGTCCCGGTGGTAGCTTACGGGAAGGGAGGAGCGACTGAGACGGTTATCCATGAAAAAACGGGCCTTTTTTTCTCTCAATTGAACAGTGAAAGTCTTCAAAGAACCCTTGACAGAATGGAGGGTTTGAATTTTAATAAATCTTTAATCCGAAACAACGCATTGAGGTTTTCACGAGAAAAATTTAAAGAAAATCTTTCTTCCTACATACAACAAAAATGGGATACGTTTAAAAGGAATCAATGATTAAAAGACAGCAAACCCGGCTTGTGGGGATTTTCTTACTGAGTGATGTGATAGGGATTTTGATTTCCTTTTACTATACCTACTTTTTCCGGTTTTATGGTTATATCATTCCCGTGGACCCGCAGAAAGGTATTCCCCCCTTGAAATCCTACATTGCCGTTTTTCCTTTATTCCTCGTTCTCCACCTGGTTATTTTTTACTTTCAAGGTTTTTACAAACCCCAGCTTAAGAAAACCCGTATCGACGATTTTTTAAAGGTTTCCTTGAATGTGGGATTGACCATTCTTGCGGTATTCGCGGTCCTGAATTACTTGTACGCTTACAGCCAAGGAGCAGCTCCGCTGTTCAGTATGGAGTTTAAGATTTCTCATCTATTTGTCGCTGTTTATGCTGTTGTGGTGGTCCTGGTGATTTCTTTTCTCCGACATCAGATATATTATTTCATGAAGAGGCGTTATGCCAAAGGGCTGAATTTACAGAACGTCCTGATTGTGGGAGCGGGAGAAATGGGAAGGACCGTAGCCCGAAGACTTTCTGGATACAAAGATTTGGGTTTTGTGGTGAAAGGTTTCCTGGATGATGAAAGGAAGGGAGAAAAGATTGATATTGAAGGAGGAATTGATGTCTTGGGAGGACTGGATGAACTGGAGAGGGTTATCCAATCCCATAATATCAGCGAGATTTATGTGGCTCTGGGGCTGGACAATTACCCCCAAATTCTCGAAGCTTTTAAAATTGTGAATAAATATCCTGTGAATGTGCGTCTTGTTCCGGACCTTTTCCAATTGCTGACTTTGAAGGCCAGGGTGGAGGATTTGGAGGGGTTTCCGGTGATCAGTGTGGACGAGCCCCCAAAACGGGGGATCATGTTTGTCACCAAAAGGGTTATGGATGTGGCGGTTTCAACAATCCTCCTTGTGCTTTTGTCTCCTCTTATTCTCCTTGTTTCAATTTTGATCAAGTGGACCTCCAGGGGTCCTGTTCTTTTTCATCAGGAACGAGTGGGGATGGATGGAAAAAAATTTATCATGCACAAATTCAGGACCATGGTGAGTGATGCGGAGAAGGAGACAGGGCCGGTAATGTGTTCTCCCGATGATGAACGAGTCACCGGAGTGGGAAAGATATTGAGAAAGTTCAGTATCGATGAAATCCCTCAGTTGGTGAATGTTTTAAAGGGAGAGATGAGCCTCATCGGACCTCGCCCAGAACGTCCTTATTTCATCGAAGAATTCAAGGAGAAAGTTCCCAAATACATGCTCAGACATAAGGTGAAATCAGGAGTTACGGGGTGGGCTCAGGTACACGGACTCCGACAGAATACTCCCATTGAGAAAAGACTGGAGTATGATTTCTATTACATTCAAAATTGGTCTTTGGGACTGGATTTAAAAATACTCTGGAAAACATTAAAGAAGGGATTTATTGATCGAAATTCCTGATAAACTTAAATCTCTTTATTAGAGCCAGTAATCATTCGATAACCTATTAAACCATAATGCATCCCGGAAAGCAGGGTTAAAACTAAGGCCAATCCGTAAACCCAATTCAGAATTATGGGGGAAGTTTGGAGGTAATTGAAGAGAAGAACCAGGAATAATACCCCCATTTGACAGATGGTGCTGGCTTTTCCCAAGAGAGAAGGGGGGAAGGAGGACTTTCCGGTGAGGTTATGGATGATAAAAGCACTGAGAACGATGAGAACATCTCGACCCACCACCACGAGAGTGAGCAAGAAAGGAATGGGATTGGGGCGGCTCAAGGAAGGAAAAGATAAAACGATGAAGGCCGAAGTCATCAGGAGTTTATCTCCGGCGGGGTCCAAATAAGCTCCTATTTTGGATTTTTGTTTCCATACTCGGGCAGTAAAGCCGTCCAACACATCGGTGAGGCCTGCTAGAAGAAACACAATCAGGGTCCCCATAGACTTGTGTCGGAAGATCATACCGAGAAAAAAAGGAATGAGAAGAATTCTCATGAAACTGAGAACGTTAGGAGCGGTAATGGGGTGATTCCTTTTTTCCATAGTTGTGTGTACGGCCCTGCTTTATTTTATCAGATTTAAAACGAGTTCCAAGAGATTGATGGATTTTTGTCCTGAAACGGGATGTTCCGGTTTGAATTCCTTTTTGGAGTTGAGATTCATTAAATCGTAAGAAAGAATCTGAAGGATGGGGCGATAGTAATAGTTTTCTGGGGAGACATCAGAAATTTCTATCTTTTCAGGAGGTATTTGCTGGACTACCGTGTAGCCTTTCTCCTCCAAACGGTTGATCAGACTAAGAAGAATTTCAGCCATCTCCGCTCTGGTAATAACTTTTTTGGGCTGGAAGGTATGATTGGGATATACATCCATAAGCCCTAAAGTGGCCATCTGAATGATCGACTCGGAAGCCCAAGAGGTGGATATATCAATAATAATGGGAGGGCTTTTTTTAGGTTCATCCAGGATTTTTTTAAATTTCTGTCTGATAAGGGCTGCGAGTTGTTCTTTGGTGATGGTTTCCGAGGAAGGTATGGCATTATATTGAGGGGGAAGTTTATAGATTCCCAATCTGTTTTTCAGTGATTCGATGCGCTGTTGGACTTGGGTGTCCTTGGGTTGCATTTGAGCTATTTTTTTATAAATCTCTAAACTTTTTTTATATTTTTTCGCTTTTAAGAGAGTTTCTCCATATTTTTTTAGGATTTCCACATTTTTGGGTTCATTGGAGGCGGCTGTCTTTAAATGAACCACAGCCTTATCGAAATCCTTTTCTTTTGTGTATAATTGAGCTAGGGCCACATGAGCTTCTGTAGAGTTAGGGCTGTAGTAAAGGGCTTTCCGAAAAGCTTGTTTGCTCTTTTCTTTTTTCCCTTGGGAAAGAAAATGGCGGGCTTCTTCGAGGTATTGTTGGGTCTTTTTCCTTTTGATGGATTCATACTTGGGTTTTACCCAAGGGTGTTGAGGCTCTCTTTTGAGTATTTCCCGAAATTGAGAAAACATTTGGTCTTCCTGGCCTGTTTTCTTGTAGAGTTGAGCCAACCCCAGATGGATTAAAACCATATCTGGATGGTTTTGGAGAGCCTTTTGGAAGAAATCTTCTGAAGCTTGAAAATCATCCAGAAGAAGATGGCTGTAGCCCAATCCTACGTAATAAAAAGGACTGTCTTCGTCCAGGCGGGAGAACATCTTCCGGGCTTTTTTTATCTTGCCTTTTTTTAAGTTTTTCCATGCATCTTCAACCAGAATTCTCTCATCCAGGGACAGTTCTGTCACCTGGGATGGAGGGAGATTTTCTATGTATAAAGATGGGGGCTGATAGGTGGCACATGACCACAGAAAAAAAAGATTCAGAAAAACAAGGGTTATAATCTTTTTTACCAATTGACTTCTCCTCTCTGAATGTAGGGTAAAAAGTTTATCATCGATTTAGGATCTGCCATGACCTTTAAATCGTAACTATCATGATTTTCTCTTCTTTTTAGCACAATTGACCAATTGGGAAAAGAGTGGATCAATCCTTTTTTTGTTTTGGGTATCCGAAGATGGTAAAGGTTCAAATCTTTATAGATGATTGAACGGACTTGATCCTTAAGGTCTTGAATCCCATCCTTGGTTTTCGCAGAGATATAAACCGAATGGTTGGAAGAATATTGGGTTTTTTCTAAAAGTTCTTCCTTATTAGGCAAGAGGTCTATCTTGTTGAAAACCTTTATAAGTGGTATATCTGTAGCTCCCAATTCGGAGAGGACATTCTCGACTGCATGGATCTGCCGGTCAGCATGGTCAGAGGTTACATCGACCACATGGAGGATGCAATCCGATTCTTTGACCTCTTCAAGAGTGGCCTTGAAAGCAGAGATGAGTTCTATGGGAAGCTTTTTGATAAATCCCACCGTGTCACTGAGGAAGAAAAAGGCTCCATCAGAAAAAGTGATCCGTCTGAGAATAGGGTCGAGAGTGGCAAAGAGTCGGGTGGAAGTGTACATGTTTTCCTTGGAGAGAGAATTGAATAAAGTGGATTTTCCAGCATTGGTGTAGCCCACCAAAGAAACTACAGGAACGGGACTTTTTTGTCTGCTTTTTCTCTGTTCAGCCCGTCTTTTTTGAATTTTGGAAATATCCGTTTTGATTTTGGAAATCTTTTCTTGAATCCTCCGTCTGTCCTCTTCTAATTTTTTTTCTCCGGGTCCACGAGTTCCTATCCCTCCGCCTAACCGGGAAAGAGCCTTTCCTTTTCCCAGAAGACGGGGGAGGAGGTAGTTGAGTTGGGCCAGTTCCACTTGAAGTTTTCCCTCTTTACTGCGAGCCCGTTGGGCAAATATGTCCAGGATGAGCTGAGTCCGGTCAATCACTTTGCCTTGGATTTCATCTTCCAGGCTCCTCTGTTGAATAGGAGAAAGATTGTGATCGAAAATAATCAGGTTAGCCTGGAGTTCTTCTTTTAACTGAATGATCTCAGAAACCTTTCCTTCTCCTATGTAGAATTTGGGAGAAACAGAAGGACGGTTCTGGAATATTTTTTGAACCACATGGGCACCCGCAGTTTGAGCTAGTTTTTTCAATTCCTTCATGGATTCCTTTGTTTCCGAGGAAGAGGTTTTTTGGGTGGTGAGATGAACCAGTATGGCTTTTTCTTTTTTAATCATCTTGATCACTAAAATTTAAATAAAGTTTCATTTCAAATGACCCTGGATATATCCGACAATAGAGTAAAAGTCATAGGGTGAAAACCAACGAATCCCTTTCATTTTCCTGAACCAAGTTATTTGTCTTTTCGCATAATGTCTTGTATCTTTTTTTGTGGAATTAACCGCTTCTTCCAGAGAAATTTCTTTTTTTAAATATTTCAAAACATGCTTGTATCCAAGAGCCCGAAAGGGAGGTGAGCTTTCATCGATTCCCTTATTCAGAAGCTCTTGAGTTTCTTCCACCAATCCCTGGCGAAACATTTTGTCCACTCTCTGCTCAATTTTGTGATAAAGTTCTTTGCGCGGTAATGTTAGACCAATTTTCACCACATTGAAATCTTTCACATAAGATTGAGTGTTAAGGAAATTCTCTGATAAAGTTTTTCCTGTTAAATAATAAACTTCCAATGCTCTTATTATTCTTATTTTATCATTTTTACCTATTTTTTTGAAACTTTGAGGGTCCACTCGCCTGAGTTCTTCTCTCAGGCTTTCCAAACCATTTTTTTGAGCTCTTTGCTCCAGCTCCTGCCGGATGCGGGGATCTCTTTTTCCCTCAGGAAACAGACCATCTAAAAGAGCCTTCAAGTAGAGTCCCGTGCCTCCGGTGATGATGGGAAGTTTTTTCCGGCTGACAATGGATTCGATAGCTTGAAGAGCCAACCGGACAAAATCAGCCGCAGTGAATTGACAATCGGGTTTCCATACATCCAGGAGATGATGGTGGATTTGCTTTCGTTTTTGAAGAGAAACTTTGTCTGTTCCTGTATCAAACCCTTTGTACACCTGCATGGAATCACAGTTTATGACTTCTCCCTCCAATTGCTCAGCTAATTTGATAGCTGTGGCGCTTTTTCCCACACCGGTTGGGCCTAAAACAATGACTAAATTCCTATTGTTACATTTCAATTTGGATGATCAGAATAATCAGAAGGAGTGTGAGGAGGATTAAAATTGAAAAAATTTGTTTTCGGTTCATTCTCTGATTTTATTTAAATTTTTCACCAGGATGGATTCATGTTCCTTTCCCAGTGTTTTTTTCACACACAACAACTCTGCAGCCAGGAGCTCATTTAAGCCCTTAAGGATTTCTGTTTTTGTTTTATCATTGGAAAGGCTGACGTTGGATTTAAGAATGGGTTTCACATTCATTTTCCCGTCTTCATTCAATTCCACTCTTTGAAAAATAGATGGTAAGCGAGTTTTGGCTTTTTGAAGGCTTTTCCTCAAGATATTCAAAGAAACAGGTCCGATTTTTTTGGACATGTACTTGTATATGTACGCACATTGGGTGTTAAATCCGTTGAGAATCTCTTCCAGTTGGGAGGCTGAAAAGTTGAGATTGGAGATGCGGGCTTGCCGAGGAGGATGAAGCCCCACAAGCCCCAAAGAGAGCCCCCAAAAAAGAATTTTTTGGGTCTTTTTTTTTCCCAATTCACTCTGTTGGTAAAGAGAGTTTAGATTTTCCCCACTTTCAATCATACGAAAAATATATTTTTCAGGAGGTTGAAGGCGGAGCTGACGGAGATGAGAGGGGGAAAAAACTCTCATCGTTTTATTTTCAGGAGGAAGATGGGATTGGATGAGATGAAAATTGTTCATCCTGCGGACTCCTTGGTCGATCAAATGGAGAGTGGATAAAGAAAAGAGAGTGGTAAATTGAGAGGGAGTCTCGTGGGTGTGGACCGAATAGGAACCCGAACTCATCTCAAATAAAGGGTAAAGCCGTTTCCTGTAGAAGGTCTCCATGTGTTCCCAAAGGGAAGCCGGCTCCATCCCCTCTAACTCCATCAACGCTTTAATGAGAGAAGAGTTTTGTTGAGCCGCCCATTTTTGGGTCTTTTTTAAAGTCGAAGGGAATATTGCTTCTTGGGACACCAAATCATTCATAAATTCTTCTTGGGGGAATGAACCGCTTTCCAGGATGATATTTCCGTTTTGGAAGAATACAGGAAAGCCTCCTTCACTATTGGGAAGATTCAAGCGCCCCCATAATCCGTACTGCCATATACGGAAAAGAAGGAAAGAGAAAGGAAAATCTTTTAGATTTCCTTGTAACCAGTCTTTTTTCATACGTCTAATTTATCCATGACTGTTCCTCATGTCAACAAACAGGGAAGGTCATGTTTTTCTTTTAGGTAAAAAATTGGGAGCTTAAAAGGCCCAGAGCAATAAAGAAGAGACTTTGGAGAAGCCAAAAGCCGTAGGAAAGGAACAGGGCTTTTCTGATATGAACCTGAAAAACCCAGGATAAGCCAAAACCGAGTATCCCAAAAAGCCATAACTGAAAAAAATCCACCTGACTGAGTACCACAAACAGGGGAGAGGTGATTTCCATTTGGGGAAAGAAAAGGGCTACACTTGTGGTTACGGAAAGAGCCGACTTCTGGCTGATGATCAAAAAAAGACGAACCGCATTGCCTAAAATTTTATCCACAAAATGCGCGTGAACATAAGCTGAAAAGACTTGAACATAATGACCTTCACCGGAAATGAACCGTCCCAGGCCCATAAGGATGAGACTGGATAAAAGAAAGCCCATGAGAGCACTCAGAGGGCTCAGTAAAAATGAACGGAGAAACAAAGTTGGAGGAGAAGTGTCCTTTACCCTATCTAACATCTGATTGAATCTTTCCTCACCCAATTTTTCTTTCAGCTGAACGTTGTTTTTCATCAAACGGAGGGTATCTTGTTTTGAATAGGGAGCTTGGATATAAGAAAAAATAGCGGAGGCAATGAGAATAAGAATGAGGGCATCTACCCAAAAGGGTTTTTTTGAAAGAGCCTGAAAAGTGGGCTCAGGATTAAAAAAAATTCCCAGAAAGCGGTGGAAAAAATTCATGAGGGTTCCATATTTTTCTCTTTTTGGATATATCCATCCCGAAGGTAGAGAATTCGTTGAGCCTTTTGAGCGATTTCTCTGTCATGAGTGACCATGATGATGGTGTTTCCCTGGAAGTGGAGTTTATGGAAAAGAGAAAGAATTTCCTGGCCAGTTTTGGAATCCAGGTTTCCCGTAGGTTCATCAGCTAGAAGAAGAGAGGGTTCGTTGACCAAGGCTCGAGCGATGGCCACACGCTGTCTCTCTCCTCCGGAAAGTTCGGAAGGCCGGTGACCCATCCGAGTGGACATTTCTACTTGGTGGAGAGCTTTTTTGGTTTCTTCTTCTCTCTTTTTCTTGCTGAGGCCTTTATAAATGAGAGGAAGTTCCACGTTATGAAAAGCTGTGGCTCGGGGAAGAAGGTTGAAAACTTGGAAGATAAACCCGATTTCCTTATTTCTTATGTAGGCCAGCTCACTTTCATTCATGTGGCTTACAAGTTTCTGATTGAGATAGTATTTGCCCTCAGAGGGAGTATCCAGACATCCCAGAAGATTCATAAGAGTGGATTTTCCAGACCCCGATGGCCCCATGATGGCGATGAATTCATTGTGTTGGATGGAAAAAGAAACTCCACTCAGAGCCTGGACTGACTGTTGCCCCAGTTGATAAATCTTCCACAGATTCTCTGTATGGATGATGGCCTTATTATGGGACATCCCTATTGGCTCTTTTCTTCAGGTTTCACCAGAGCTCCTTCTTCCAGTTGACGGAGGGCACTGTAAGGGCCTGAAACCACTCTTTGTCCGTGGTGGAGTCCGGATTGGATTTCGATATCCATTTCTCCCATAATTCCTTTCTCCACAGGTTGAAATTGGACCCGGTTTTCCTCAATCACAAATACTCCTTCTTCTTCGTTTTCTACCAGCCTGCCTGAATTTTTCTTTTCTCTTAATACTAGAGCAGAGATAGGAACCGTCAACACATCTTTTTTTTGAGCCGCTATGATATCCGCCGAAGCGGAAAGACCCGGTTTTAGATCAGGAGGAGGGTTTTTCAGAGTAACCACAACCTTAAAATCTTTAGATTCCTCAGAAGAGGACATGGTTTGAATAGCTGAACTTCCTACTTCAGTGACTGTTCCCTTGATGAGTTTATCAGGAAAAGCATCCACTTGCACTTCAGCGGGGAGCCCCACTTCCACATCAACGACATCGGTTTCATCCACTTCCACCTCCACTTCCATCACTGAAAGGTCAGCAATGGTCATTAAAACCGTTCCCGGGTTGTTCATGGTCCCCACCAAAGCGATTTCTCCCTCCTCCACCCTGAGGCTGGTGATGATCCCCTCGATGGGGGAGGTATAAACAGTTTTGTTTAAATTATCAAGACTGTTTTGGAGAGAAGCTTGGGCCTGTTTGACCTGGCTGAGGATAGCTTGGTGCTGGGCTTTGGATATATCGTAAGCAGCCTTAGCTGATTCCAGCTGTTCTTCAGATATGAGTTTTTTCTCGTACAGTTTTTTTTGACGTTCATAGTAGTTTTTATCTCTTTGAAGGGTGGCTTTGGATTTGATGAGTTCTGATTTGTACCTTTGGATCAAAGCTTTATCCCGTTCCACACTGGATTCATATTGAGTTGAGTCAAGTTTGAGGAGAAAATCTCCTGCCTTAACCCGTTCTCCTTCTTCCACACCGATTTTCACAATCCTTCCGGCAATATGAGCGCTGATATTCACATTTTTTTTGGGACGGACTTCCCCCGATGCGGAAATGATTGAGGTGAGATCTTGCCTTTGAACCTTTTCTAAAGTTACCTGAATCGCCTTTTCCCTCTGGGCCTGAAAATTGAAAAAAACGATGAGAGCAATGATGAACATCACTCCGGAAATAAGGATGAATTTTTTTCTTCTCTTAAAAAAAGATTTCTTTTCCTGCATTTTAATTATCTTCTTTTGTGTATCATATTATACTACGATTGAAAAAACAAAAGGTTTTCA
>JAGXKI010000085.1 GCA_018335295.1 bacterium
CGCCTCCTCTGGAAGTTAAATGAAATAAAAGGCCTAAAAAAAGGAAAAAATAGGACAATTCCCTTTTCGAAAATGACCTCATTAAAGGAGAGAGCATTGAACAAAAAGAAAAAAACAAACTTTTGGAAAAAATTTAAGTCGTGGGTTTTGAGAATGTGGGAGAAGTTGGAGCCCGGGAAACCAGTAAGAAAGGGCACGGCTTACGGTTTGATAGTTCTGGTTTTTGTGACCGTTGGGGTTTCAGGCCTTTTTATCCGTCCAGGACTGCCGGGAATTCTGAGCCCTTTGAGCGGGGCTCTTTTTTATTGGATTGCCGCGGCGGTTATCGCCTTATTGGTTTTACTTTTTCTTAAGGTGCTTTTTGTCCTGCCCCGCTTCCTCACCCTTACCGGGGTGGCGGTACTGGCTGTTTTTGTTTACTACATGAAAAGGTTTCCCTTTTCACAGAGTATTCTTATTGGCGTTATATTGGGAGTTACCTGGGCTATGATGGGGGGAGCCCTGGCTCAGATTTTTAAAAAGCGATTCAGTCAGCACTCTCTATTAAAAAAGATTTCCGTTGTTTCCGTGCTCCTTATCACTGTGGGAGTCAATGCTTATGTCATCTACTGGTTGAGTGACCGGGGGACCCGCGATCATCTGGTTGAATTCAATTCTCAAGCTTCTGAAGTCAAGGCGCTGGATATGCCGGATCCTTCTCTTTCCGGACCCTATGAGATGGAATATCTGACTTATGGGAGCGGGACCGATAAGAAGAGGCCTGAATTCGGTGAGGAGGTGGATATAAAGACCGATTCTGTGGATGCCTCCGCGTTTGTTAAAGGAAGTAAAGGATGGCGGATGAAACTCCGGCATTGGTTCTGGGGATTTGATTTTGAAAAGTTTCCCCGAAACGGCCGCGTCTGGTACCCTTCCGCTCCGGGCCCCTTTCCTTTGATTCTCTGTGTTCACGGGAATCACAATATGGCTGAATATTCGGACCCCGGGTATGAATATTTGGGAAGGCATTTGGCCAGTCGGGGGTTTATTTTTGTTTCTGTGGATGAAAACTTTTTCAACGGGCATTTCTTCGGTTCCTTAAAGACCGAAAATGACGGGAGAGGCTGGATGCTCCTTCAGCACCTGAAGCTGTGGCGCGATTGGAGCCGGGATGAGGAGAGTTTCTTCTATGGGAAGATGGATATGGAAAACATCGGGATCATCGGTCACTCCCGGGGTGGAGAGGCGGCAGCCATAGCCGGTTCCTTCAACCGGCTTTCCCACTATCCAGACGATGCCACAGTGAAGTTTGATTTTGATTTCAGTATCAAAGCCATTATCGCCATCGCTCCCAGCGACGGGCAGTACAAGCCGGCAGGTCAGCCCACTCCGTTGGAAAATGTGAATTATCTCACCGTTCAGGGAGCCCATGATGCGGATGTGTCCTCTTTTGCGGGAGCCCGTCAGTACAACCGGGTTGAATTCACAGACGATAATTATTGGTTTAAAGCCTACCTTTATTCCTATCGTTCCAACCACGGACAGTTCAATACTGTCTGGGGAGACAGTGACTGGGGGATGCCCGGGGGGTGGGTTCTGAACCGGAAGGCTTTGCTGGAGGGGGAAAAGCAGAGAAAGATCGCTCTGGTTTATTTTACCGCGTTCATGGAAGCCAATCTCTACGGGAAGAGAGGGTATCTTCCGATGTTCCGCGATTACCGGTGTGTTCGGGACTGGCTCCCCGAGGATATTTATATCAACCGTTTTGAAGATTCCCGTTTTACGCCCATCACTGACTTTGAGGAGGATGTGGATGTACGGACCACCGGATTGGAAGGGGGAAGGATTTCAGGAGAGAACCTGGCAGTATGGAGGGAAGGCAATCTGGGATTTCGCAGAGGAGGGAATAAAGACAACAATGCGGTTTTTGTGGGATGGCGGAAACAGGGAGAGCGGTCGGTTTATTCCATCGAGCTTCCTGCGGATTGGGGGAAGAATTTGGATTTGAATGATCGATCGAATTTGATATTTTCTCTCGCTCCTGCGGATGAAAAACCGCCTGAACCAGAGGATGAAGAAGAAGAAGAGAATAAAAAAGAAAAGGCAGAGAAAGCAGAGAAAAAGAAAGATAGGAAAAAGAAGAAAGACGAAGAGAAAGAAAAACCGGGAAAACCTTTGGATATCAGTATCCAGCTTGTAGATTCCGAAGGGAATTCCGCAAAGCTGCCGCTTTCGGAGTTTCGGGAGATTCCGCCTGTTTTGAAATCCCGTTTTACTAAGATGCGAAAAGAAAGCCATATTTATGGAAACTCCTATGAGCCCACTCTTCAGATATTTGAGCTTCCCCTGTCTGATTTTACAGAGATGGCGCCGGAGTTCGACCTGTCTGGTTTAGAGAAGATCAGGTTCGTGTTTGATCGAAGCGAAAAAGAAGTGATCATCCTGGACCGAATCGGGATCGACTGAAAAGATGAAGGCCTGACCCCGAATTTGACCTTAATCCGCTAATTTTCAATTTTTCCGTAATAGAAACGGTGGGACAAAGAGTATACATAACTCCCGTCATCGGCTACGGCGATTCCGTTGGCGTAGCAATTCACGGGATTTTCAGTTCTTTCGGAAAATAATATATTCCCTTCCTTGTCATAAATCCTCGGGCCGAATTTATCATTTATGCCGTAATACTCGCCGTTGGCCGAGACGTAAACCATGCCGCCCTTTTCATTGTTTTCTGAATCAACGCTCCAGAGAACATTTCCATCCATATCAAAGACTTCAACTCTGTCCTTTCCCTCGATCCGGGCGATAAACCGCGTGCCGTCCCCGGTAATAGAAAGCCGATAAAACCTCTTATTGGTTTCACTCGACATTTTTTCAAACAGGATCTCTCCTTCCTGGTTGAGGGCGAACAGGTTGAGATCCTGAGTGATGAGGGATATTCCATTATCGGATACGGCTATTTCTCCCGGTTCTTCGAATTCACCTTTATACAGCGTTTTCTCCCACATAACCCGGTTATTGCCCAAATCATACAGCATAAAATTGTAATGATATTCAGCCTCGCTCTGATAACTGCAAAAAACCATATATTTTTCGTTTTTGGAAATGGCTTTGGCCTTCCATTCCCAATCCGAATGAAAGTCTCCGTCAGCCGATGAGAGCATTTCCTGAATGTTGACTTCTTCTACGCCCTCATCATCGTATTCATAAAAAACACCGTATTCCTGATTCTTTGCAGCTACCATATAATGCTCGGTGAGGACACCCGGATATATGTCTTCCCAATGCTGCGTGTAAAGTCTTTTCCCCTCCGGGGTAAAAAGCGCTCTTATATCAAGAACAGTGATTCTACCGCCGTCAGGTGTTATTCCCAGTTTGTCCACAGTCCCCTCTTCAAGATTAAAGGCGTGGGACCAGAATTTAGCTTCCGGAGCGGTATACGATATACTTTCCTCTATGTCTTCATGTTTATGAACAAACTGAATATCTCTTTGGGTTCCGTCAAATTTCCCGTTGCTGGTGGAATACCACATCCGGTGAAGAGAATGCAGATATTTAATGATCTCGCCGTATATTTCGCTGACCGCTTCCGTAGAATCGGCATAATAGGCCTTTCCTCCGGAAATTTCCGAAAGCGTATCCAATGTTTCTTTGTCAACCCCTTCGCCCAATCCGATAGAATAAACCGGCATCTGGGAATCTTTCAGAATATTTTTTAGTTCCGCTAAGGTGGTTTCACTTCCGGGACCGGTTCCCGCGGCATTCTCATCCTTGCCGTCGGTCAAAAGGACAATAGCCTTTAAACCCTGTAAATCTTCGGCATGACCAGTTCCGTCTTTAACCGCATCATAAAGTGCAGTTCCTCCGTCCGCTTGTATGGTTTTCAAAACCGAATAGAGCTTATCTTTATCTCCGGTAAAGGAACTTTTTACCTTGACCGTACTGTCAAAATCGATAATTTTGGCTTTATCATTGCTTCCGAGCTCCCCAACCAGGGTAGCGGCCGCGGACAAGACACCCTCCATGGTGTTTTTCATGCTTCCACTTGAATCCAAAATCATTACCACCGAAGAAGGAAGGGCTTCTTCCTCATCTTGAGTATGGATCTTCTGCATCCTTCCGTTTTCCATAATTTCCAGGTTATCTTCCCACAAGGCTTCGCTGTAATTCCCCTCAGCATCCTGGGTTGTATAATAGATGAAGTTTACCGGAAACCGGGAAGCATCCACAAAATGAAGATTAACCTCATTTATCTCGTCGGCTCCGAACGAAAACTGAACTAAAATGAAAAACAAAAGGATTAAAAAACATCGATTTTTTGAAAACATGCCACCTCCTCATATAGAAAGGTATAATATGTAAATCAGCCTATCAAATTGAACTGGGAAAGAATGACCGTGGGCAAAAAGAGAAGATAAGAATTTGGTTTTTCTGTTGCTGCTGATTTTCACTCGATTTCGTCAAATTCCCATCCTCTAAGCAATTTATTACCCATCATACATATGAAACTTGAACCAAGTCAACAAGAAACTCACAGAAAAGAGAGAAGATCATAAAATAAGGCTCTGTGAGGCTTAGAAAGAATAGAAATCCCCCTTTCCCCTCAACAAGAAGATTAGAGTATCACATATATTCTGATTGTTCCTCAGTTGCTATAGAGAGCTGGGCTTGCGGAGGCGGGGGCTTGTGGCCTTAAAGGTCAGTTTAAGGTGTTTGATGATCTTGTCTATGACTTTGTAATCTTCAATAAAGGAGACAATTCGCATGGTTTGCCCACATTGGGGACAGATGAGGGGATCGATCTCATAGACTTTCTTTATCATCTCAGCCCATCCTTTAGAGGGTATAAATGGATTTTCATCTTCAATAATAAGCGGACACAAAGGGTGAGCTCCTGTTTTTCTCATCTTTTCCCTGCTTCCGCAGGGACAGGCTCTCTGTGGGCATTGGCATAGAGGCCGTAGTAGCGGACCATAACCTTTCCTTTATCAGGGATGTGAGAGGTCACCCGGACAATGAATAGAAAAAAGGGAGAGTTCTATTTTTAGTCCTGGTTCATCACGGAAATCAGTACCTGAGAGTATGGACATTGTAGATTTTGAGCATAAAGTAGTTGAGATCCCGATAGCCATAAGCTTTCCTTTTTATTACTTTGATACAGTTATTGATTCCTTCAACTTTAGCGGTGGAAAGCGGGAAGTCAAAATAGTTAAGGATCCCCTCCACATGGCGGAGGAGTTTTCTCCCAAAACGCTTCAGCTGCAAGATTCCTGAGA
>JAGXKI010000031.1:0-23178 GCA_018335295.1 bacterium
ATTTTCAATCGCGGGTTATCACGGATTTTATTAAACCTCTTATCTCAAAACGCGCAATACTTATTTTGAATAGGGATGTTTACCTTATCCTTATTTTTTGGGCAGTTTTATTAATTCAACGCGGCGGTTACGTGCCCGCCCGTCTTCGTCCTCATTGCTGGCAACGGGAGCCCATGGGCCCAACCCACGCGGGGTAAGCCGGTCTTCGGCAATGCCATGTTCGGATGTCAGAAATTTCACTACTGACTCTGCACGCTGCTGCGACAAATCCATATTGTATTCGACGTCTCCGGTGGCATCGGTATGGCCGACAACACCCAGCTTAAGTTCCGGGTTTTGCTTCAGCAGTTTGGCGATCTCTGCAAGTGCGGTTTCGGATTTTTTCTTGATTGTCGCCTTATCCGTATCGAAGTAAATGCCATAAATTCGAACACTTCCTTTTTCATCAATATCGTTTGCCATTGTTTCGGCATCTATTTCAACCTGAACCTTGTCGGTCTCCATAGGCTTTTCTTCCACAACCTGGAGTGCAGTAGCGGGATGCTTATCGCCCCTCAGCACGGTATGTGCGGAAACATAAACATCTCCTTCCGGATCAGAAAGTCTGGCAAGAAAGTAGTGGTAATCTTTGCCGTGGAACAAATCCTTGGTTCCGCCAATGTTTATATCGTAATCCCAATACAACCAATGACATTCTTCGCCTCCTTCATCAAGACAATTAAAAAGAATTTCGAAACCGGCATTTTTAAGTGCTATCAGGTAGTTACGGTGTACCTGCAGAGAAGATAATCCTTTTGGGGCCAAATACGCAATACGGGTAACCTCTCCTTCTGCTGTAATTTCCTTTTTTTCTCCATCATCCGTTTTATAGCCTAACACAAGGCGGTCGTAATCATAATGCTCGTAGCCTTTTATGTAAGACCCTTCATACCGTGAAATCATCGGGTGATCTTCGCTTCCTTCCACATCCTCCTGCGCATAACTGGTAGTAAATCCCAGCGAAACAAAAATCACAGCCATAAAACAAAAAATCATTTTTTTTAACATAAGAACTCCTTTTTTATATTGGAAATGTTTCTCCTGAAAGATCAGTAATCATTTCCTTTAATAGGGGGTTTCGGCTTAGCAACTTCATTTTTTATATGAGTATAAAGTTAATTAACATGATAAACGAATTCAAGGATCATATGGAAAAAGGATAGGAATTTCGTTTTTTTGTTGCTGATGATTTTCCCTCCATTTCATAAAATTTCCGCCCCCCTAAGCGAGTTTGACAATTATAATACTCACAAAAAGCACCTCCTGTCAACAAGAAGTCTACTTTTAAAAGTTCCCCCATTTTTTTGATTCCACTTGGGATTTTGGGTAATTATCAGAAATAAAAATTGAAATACTTCCTTTTTGGTTCTATAATGGTACCATATTAAATCCATAAAGATGATATTATGGCGACACTGACCATTAAAAATATTCCTGAAAAAGTCTATGAGAGGTTGAAGCGCCGCGCTAAAGCCAGCAGAAGAAGCATCAACCAGGAGGTGATTGCTGTTATTGAACGAGCGCTTGAACCCCCCCCTATTGATGTAGATGCCGCAATCAAACGGACCCGGAAAATCCGGGAGCTGACAGCCCAATACCGTATCCGGGATGATGAGCTGAAACAGTGGAAGAATGAAGGCCGAAAATGATTGTGGTGGATTCAAATATCATCATCTATATCCACGTTCAAAGTGAATGGACAGCACAAGCTCTCCAAGTTCTTAAGAAGGACCCCCAATGGATAGCCCCCCCTCTTTGGGAAAGCGAATTCCGGAACGTCATGGCAGGATATATGCGCCGTAAAATTCTGAAGCTCGAACAAGCCAAGAAGATTATGAATTCAGCACTTAAGACCATGGAGGATCATGAGACCCTGCCTCCATCCAATCTGGTGCTTGAATTGGTTGCAGCCAGCGACTGTTCAGCTTATGACTGCGAGTATGTGGCACTGGCCAAACATCTCAATATCAAGTTCATCACAAACGATCAAAAAATTCTTCAGAATTTCCCTGAAACCGCCGTCAACTTCGATGCTTTCTTAAGCTTTTCTTAAAGGGAACACAAAGGGTCGGAAATCCGCTGTTTCTGGATATGGGTGAGGATGCCCGTATTCTTTATGAGAAGGATGGGTTTTTCTCAAAAAGCCTGGAGCGAATCAGAAACAGGTGGAAAAACTCGGTTCCAGAGGAGTTTGGAGAGGCAGTCCCTGGCATTGGGTTTTGAAACCGGACTACAAGCCCGGCGAGGTCATTGAATTGTGAATACCAAAGGTCTTGCAGAGAGTTATCTGAAAAAGGCAGGGGACTGTCTTGATATTCTCGATCTCATTCCATAAGAATATTCTTGTAATTTATAAAGGAGGTGCCCCATGGCTTTTAAAGCTTTGTTTTTATCCCATGCCCCGGATGCGGATTATAAAAAGCATAGACGTACTATCGATACAGGAAAATACAGACTCTTTACGGTTGTGGTGAAAAATCAGGAGGAAGCTGTAAGTGTTTCCAAAGACTTGTATGAGAAGGAAAAGATTGACGCCATTTTACTCTGCCCCGGCTTTACACACAGTGATGTGGCCGAGCTGTTCCAGGCGCTTGAAGGCAAAGTCTCTGTTAATGTGGCCCGAGGAGATGGCCCCAGCAGTCAAATCGCAATGGAAGCTATGCAGAGATCTCATTTCAAAGAATAACTTGGAAACTGGATTGGGGTTTTCTGAAGAGGAGGCTGGATTCTTTTAAAGGTTCACCATGTGGGTTTTGAGAAATTTTTCGATGGCCTTAACTGTTTCGTCTTTCACTTTGGGAGGACTTTGAGCGACCCAAACCGTGAAGTTGTAGAGTTCCTGGTTATCCACTTTGATCCATTTTTTGTTTTTGTAGAGAAAAACAAGCAAGGTGGTCATTGCAATTCTTTTGTTTCCGTTTTGAAAAGGATGATTTTTGATCAGAAGGTAAAAAAGAATGCTTGCTTTGGAGAGGAGACCTGGATAAAGGGATTTCTTGGAAAAACTCTGAAAAGGGGTGGCCAAACAACTCTCCAAGATATGAGGATAACGGGTGGAAAAATTAGGGATGGGCTTATCAAAGGCAAGCCTTTCTTTGGCTAATCTAAAGGCGATGTATTCGACTTCTTTGACATGGATGGTTTCCATTATTCTCTTCCCAGGCGCTCCAACACGTCTCCGTATTCTTCAACGCTCTTTTTTACAGCCTTATCGATTTCTTTTTTGTCTTGATCTGTTAAGTCTTTCCCCAGAATTCCGGCTATGGTTCTTTTGGGAATCGCAAAATTTTTTCCGATTCTTAGGGCTTGGATTTCTCCGTTTTTGACTTTTCTGTAGACAGCAATCCGGCTCATTCCTAAAATTTGGGCTAATTGGGGAATGGTGATGTATTCGTCGTTTTTCATTTTTTTTTATATCTCCTGATCAAATAATAAAAGTTAACCCTAGTTAAAATAAAATTATTAATTAACCTTGGTTAAATTATATATATAAGTTAACACGGGTTCAAACTAAAATCAAGAGAAATCTTTTTGAATTAGATTTAAAATAGACATTAGATTCCTCAGATTGGCTCACATGTCATTCCAGGCTTGACCTGGAATCCAGTATCTTAAATACTAGATTGCTTCTCCTAGAGGAATGAATGTGCATGCCAAAGAATGAAAAAAAATGGGCTCGTATCTTACATTATGACATTTTTCCCCTGAAAATACCTAGAAATAGATATTGAGTGCGTCTTAAATACGGGATTCCTTTCAAAACGGACGATGATGAGGGATAGAAAAAAAGATGGATTCCACTTCTCATAAATTGACTTAGGGAGTTTATTTCTTATACTAATGTCTCTAGAGAAAAGGTTATACTTTTAATAAAAGGGAATGAGTCTCAGTGGACACCTAAAAACAATGCCCATCCCAGAATACGGATAGGAGGCCCCATGAAACCATATAAAATCTTTTTATCCTGCTTCATCGTTCTTTTCTGTTTGAATACATGCACTCAGTCCCAATCAGCTTTGACACCTTACCTCCAATTGCTAGAGGAAGCTCTCACTTTTGGTCAATCTGAGTTCGATAAGGTTTGGCCGGAGTACAATCTGGGTGATTTTCCTATAGGTTTGTATAATGAAAAAGAGGCTTTTCTTTTCAACCATCCCTCTCCAGGCGGCATTTTTCAAAAAACAGATCAAAAAATAGGCAATTATGTTTTGTATCACTCAGATGAAAAACCGGATGAATTTTTGGCTAACACATCCATTGATTACAACGGCAGGAGAACCTCCATTTTTATGGTGGGAAAAGATATGACAGAAGAAAAATTCTACAACCTCCTTTTCCATGAAGTGTTCCACTCTTTTCAGAAAACTCAGGAAAAATTTGATAAAAGATACGGAAATGTGATGCTTCAACCCTTTTTCCCTCTCAGTGATTTGGAATTTTACGCTCTCAGTTATATGGAACAGATGATCCTCAAAGACGCCTATCTTTCTGATAATGAAAGGAACACAAGAGAAAAGCTGCAGCAGTACTATGTGGTATCTGATAAGAGAAAATCCATGCTGGATAAAAAATTTAGAGAGTACGAATGGAATGTCCAGATAAACGAAGGCACCGCCACTTATGCGGGCAATAAAGGGCTGGAACTTATGGGGTTTCCTGAAGAATCCAAACAGAATCTTTTCGAATTGATCAATGATAAGATTGATACACCCACAGGATTCAGACGGAGATGCTACAGTGTGGGAAGAATATTCGCGGAGCTTCTGGATCGATTCTCGCCGGATTGGAAAAACAAACTTCAACCAGGATTCACTTTACCCTGTGTTTTAAGGTCGGTGGTTAAGCCTCTTTATGAGGTAAAGCTCGGAGATGTTCTCCAAGAATATCAATATGAAAAGATAAAAGAAGAATTCAAAGTTCTTTTAGAGCAGCAGGCTGAAGAGCGAAAAAAGCAGAAACAAGAGATCCTCAAACCCGGTTATGTCGAGATTGAATTTCCGGATCAAAATTTTCTGGATATGAGCTCCACAAGGTTTGACCCCATGAATATATCTTTGATTGAAAAACAGTTGTTGTGCCACAAGTCTATTCTCATTCTTGAAAAAAAGGATCGGTTTTATTTCAGATTGAATTGGAAACCTGTCTTGACTGAAATTGCCCCTGGCAATTTATTTCTAATTTCAAAAATATATTTCACCATTCCTGAAGATGCCCAAATGACCTTAGACGGCAAGTCTGTAAATAAGCTGCCTGAAAAGTCAGAGGTGAATGAGCTCATTCTCAAGTCAGATTCCATTCATATGGAAGCCTATGAGGGGAAAATAAGAAAAGAAAACTCCCACTATATCGTCGAGTTGAAGTGAGGAGTCCTTTTATTTTTTAGGGCCTCTCATGATAAAATAATTTGAAAAAACAAGGGAAGAATGAACTATAAAACAAAAATCGCGAATTTCCCCTTTTTTTGTGGAGAATTATATCTAACTAAATAGCCATAGAACATCAGGCCTGTGTAATGACCGATGTGCGCATGGGTCAGCAGGACGGCATCCGGGACAAAACTCTTCGGGACTGTTTTCCGGTTTGACCGTTCCGCCATCATGTGGGTTTGTCTGCGGATGTCGGGGGTTGCATCGATGAGGAAAGACTTTTCCTCTTTTCATACACCCTTTTACTGACTCCTCTTTTGACTTTTTACTCCTATGTCTATTTTTGCGCTCCCAAATGGCTACTTTTGATGTTACGCATCAGATTTAATGTTTTCTTTTTTGAATGATGCAGGAGCGCTGATTGATCGTTGTTGACTTTGATATCCGGATAAAACATAATAGAAAAGGAATTGGCCGGGGAAAAATGAAAAAGCTGACTGATGACTTATCACCAAGAAAGATGCCCAGCAAAAAAGAATTCAAGCCCTTTCTTTCTGAAATTTTATCAAAGTTTCCTGTTGGAATAGCCTATCTCTATGGGTCCTATGTAAAAGGAACCCAAAATTCAAAAAGCGATATCGATATAGCCCTTGTGCTTAAAAAAGACCTGAGTCAATTGGAGAGACTTAAGATCGAGATGCAGATTGCTGCACTCATGGATAAAAAATTCCAGACCAATTTTGACATCCGCTGCATTAATAAAGCTCCGCTGCGAGTTAAAGGTGAAATTATTACGGGCGGCCAGCTTATTTACTGTTCAGATGAAAATCTTCGAATTTCTTTTGAAACATTTATCAGAGATCGATACTTTGATTTTCTTCCCGCTCTGCGGTCTATGAGAAGGATTTATTTTACTTCTATAAAAAACGGAGGCCTCATTGGTTGAGCCTGAAGTTATAGAGAATAAAATAAGAAAACTCCAGGAATATCTTGAAAAACTATCACAGCTTGCCAAAACTGATAAAAAGGAGTTTCTCGCAGATTTCCGAAATACGGAAAGTTCGAAATATCTTCTTCAAGTGTCCATAGAATGCTGTCTCGATATTGCCAATCACATCATCGCTTCTGAAAAGTTCCGCAGTCCCCGTGATTATGTCGACTCTTTCCGGGTACTTCATGAACGGGGCATTATCCCCGATAATCTGATTGGAAACCTTGAAGAGATGGCAAAATTCAGGAATCGGATTGTTCATATTTACTGGGAAATCAATGATGATCTGATCTATGAAATCCTTCAGAGTAATCTGAACGATTTTAACCTATTCATTCAGGTTATTTTAAAGCTGCTCTAGTCAGTGTATTAGTGTATTTTGGGGACCAAAAATCGCGAATTACCCCCTTTTTTCTGTGGAAAATTATATCTAACTAACTGAATACGTTATAGTTATCTGGATCCGTCCACTCTTTAATCCCCTCTTTAATTTCCCGAGCATACATAAAAACCAGATGAGATGGCTTCATACCTTGGTTCTTCGCAATGACGCAGTAATCGCGACTCCTGAATAATTCAGGTTAATTAAAAAAAATGATGTTTGATCACCCAAAATCCTGTAAAATGCTGTATCCGTTGAATCAATGATTTTTAGAGGTGATGTATGAGAAAAATACTTTTCTTTTTGTTAGTTTTAATCCTATTCGGTTTCTGTACTCAGAACCAAATCAAGAATAGATCAGAGGATTCGGGGAACTATCATTATGATATTGATTTAACAATCGAACCAGAGTCGAATTTTATCCAGGTTAAGGGGACCCTTCAATTTTCAGTTAAAGAAGAGGATATGGATCAGATTGAATTCTACCTTCATAGACAGCTCAAAATTGACACTTTCGAAGCAGATAGAAATATTTCTTATGTTATAGACAAAAGCGAATCAGATATACGTTATATAGAAGAAGCTATGAAAGTCATTATGACCCCTAAAGAAATCCTCAATAAGGGAGAGAAGATTATAATAAACTTTGCTTATCACGGAAAAATCACCAATTGGCCTTCCTGGAGTGCTAATGTTATCACTTCTGATTGGATTGAGATGGGTCTTTATTTTCCCTGGTTCCTTTATCATCCTAAATGGACTCCTTTCACTTACAGACTCCAGGTGGATATAAATCCAGCTTACACTGTTTTTGCCATGGGAGAAATGGAAGAAAAAAACGGACAAAAAGTTTTTAAAACCCGTTCCCCCACCAATTCCATAGTGGTTTGTGCTTCAAAGGATATGAAGATCAAGGATACCAAGCTGTTAAATAATTCGATCCGCATTGCCTATTACAGTCTATCAAAAAAAACCGCTGATGCTTTGTTAGGAGATCTTGAAAATATTTACAAACTTTACAATGAATGGTTTGGACGAAAGGATCAGGATATTTCCCTCGTAGAATCCAAACGGGAAAAAGGAGGGGGGTATGTCAGAATTGGAGGATTGTTTCTTTCAGGATTTGCTGATACCGACTACTTTGAGAAAAGAGTAGGATACCATAGATATCTGGGGCACGAGCTCTCTCATTTTTGGTGGTATAAAGCTGATTCAAACAGTTGGCAGGATTGGCTTAACGAGAGTTTTGCCGAATACAGTGCTCTGATGGTGATCAGAGAATTGATTGGGAAAAAAGAGTATGATTTGAGATTGGAAGAGTACAAAGAGGAAAGCCAAAACACGCCGTCCATTTGGGGAGTGAGCCGGAGCCATGAATCAGCCCATGAGATTTTATACCGCAAAGGTCCGGTGCTGTTGAGTGAGCTGGAGAAAAAAATAGGGACAGGAAAATACATCGAATTTTGTCGGAAGATGGTAAAAAATAATATCAGCAGGACTTCGGATTTTTTGGACCTTTTAAGTGAAACAAACGGCAGAGAGATCAGCAGCTGGTTTGAAAAATTGCTGAAAACCAGATAATTTAATGTTTATAATTCATGTGCTCAAAAGAACCTTGCATATCTCCAGAAAGGACATAATAATAGAGTCATCGTCATTTTCTTATGAATAATTCATGCAAATAATAAGAGGATAAACATTCCCAAAAAAGAAGGATTCACGGCTAATCCAAACATGCCAATATTCGATTCAAGGAGGAGTTGAAGAGAGCCGACCGAGTTATTTACTTAAAGTGTCCGGTAGCAGCACAAATTATGTACTAAGGCGAACAATTTATATCCATACGCGAGTAAAATTTTTTCAAGAAATCTCTTCCTATTTAAAACCTATGAATATCTCGAAAAAAAGTAGAACACACCGGCTCCTCCAGCGGCCGCCCCTACAGGCAGGACAGAGATCAAAGCCTCCATTCCTCCCCAAAGCGCCGTCAATATCAAAAATGAAGCGGCCAGAGCTTGTCCGGCTTGAATTCGGACAGAAATTAGCTTTTCCCCTGTTTTATCCATCTCACTTTTCATTTGGCGGCTTCTTAGGATAACCGGCAAAAAAACAACAGAGATCCATAAAGCTATCCCAACTGCTCTCCAGGAAATATTCATTCCGATCATGAGCTCTTTCCCCCAAATCAAAGAAGCGGCAGAGGCTGCAGCACTCATTGCAGCAAAGACCAACGACCGCCTTTTTCCCTGAGGCAGACGGCTGTCTAACAAAAACACCACCGCTGTCAACAATCCCACGATCCAGTTCCCACGATAGGATATCCCTCCTCCCAAACTTAAAAAGACCAGGGAATCCAGAACCGTGGGTACTGTTCCTGTGGTGCGGTTTAAAATCCGAACAGCGACCAAAAGCCAGAAAAGCATCCCTAAACTGGGGATTCCCCAGAGAAAAATCACAATTAAAGCGACCCCCGCAGCGAGAAAAGCAGAGGAGTCATTATCCGGATCCATTTCACGGCCCAGAGCCCAGGCCAAAAAAACCGCGACTCCAGCTCCCAATCCCCAAAGTACTGCCGGGATAATTCCCCTCCCCCCTATCATCCGGAATCCGATTCCGAGTCCGATAACAGCAAGAGTCAGGAAAAAGACAGCCCGGTTGCTGGGATAATCAAAGTCAATCGAACGTCCGATGCCTGTCATTTCCGAAGCTCGCTTCATCCTCTCCCCTCCTTCGTCAGCCGCCTTCTGCGGTAGACCCTCTTTCATTCTACCTTTTTATTCTGCCTGTTGTCATTCCCAGAAAATAAGTTTGAAATCTTATGACTTTTGAATTTTGAATTTATTGCATCTGGACTCCCACTTTCGTGGGGATAAAAGATAAATATGTAAACTGTCCCCAATTATTGTGCAGCTGGTTTGGCATTGGGTACGACCCTGCTGACAGTCAGCATCCAGGCTTACCGGTCAGCCAGCGTTGACCCGGAAGTAAAGGGGATGAAGTAAAGGGGATGGGAAGTAAAGGGGATGGGCCCAGGCATTTCATATGATTTCAATAAGTTAGTTTGAGTTTTCCACAGATTGGAGGCCTCAAATTGAGGTTTTTGGGGCCCAAAAATCGCGAATTACCCCCTTTTTTCTGTGGAAAATTATATCTAACTAACTGAATACGTTATAGTTATCTGGATCCGTCCCCTCTTTAATTTCCTCTTTAATTTAATGCTGTCTCCTCCAAAACTTTCCCATATATTCTGATTGTTCCTCAGCCGCCATAGAGAGCTATGTTGGAGGAGGGGGTCGAGCAGCCTTAAAACTCAGTCTGTTGTACCCCTGGCGAAAAACGTCGGATGAAAGACGCCAAAGCCCGGAAACGAATGCGAAGACGCCTCCGCAGGAAGCAGGACCCAGGTCTGTAAAAACGAAAAAAGGCGTATGAAGCGGGATGGATTTCAAGAGGTCTTTCGAAAAACTCCTGTATAAGCCGGCCCCCTCACAAGACCTTTGGTTTCTTGAGAGCGAGTCTCTTCTAAGCCGCTTTTTGCCATGAGATCCCGAATCTCTTCAGGACGCATCCCGTGGTCTTTTTTAGTGGGCTCACGGATAAACAATCTTGCTCCTATTTTCATTTTCTCTGCCAGTGTTTTGAGCACATCAACCCGTTCAGACCTGTCAATATCATGCAGAATGAAGTGAATGGTTACAGCGTCAAAATAGCTGTCTTTTTTGTCCCAATGGCGAATATCTCCAGCATAATAATCCACATTAGAAAATGAGCTCAGATGTTTCTTGGACCTCTCAATCCAGGTTTCGGACAAATCGATACAGGTCAGCTCACCACCACTCTTCTCCAGGATACCGGCGATAAATTTTGCAGTGGATCCAGGGCCGCAGCCGAAATCGAGGACTTTTTCATCTCCTTTCAAATGAAAGGACTGCACATACCTGCGGTAGTAGCCCCGCATAAGGGTAAGCCAGAAAAACTCATGCAGCAGAACTGATGTCTTGCTGGGGGTGGTGATACTCATATTATTCTCCTTTCCTTTTCTTCATCCTTGGATTCTTTTTCCTAAAAATAGAGCCGTCCCCATTTTAAAAAGAAGGAGGCATGAGGATGGCTCCGGTTTCAAAATCGCCGTACACCTCTGCTTTTCCGTCAAGGAAGAAAAGACCCACCAGGGCCCCTGCGGCCGCGTCCAGTTCATGGTCCGTGATTTCTTTCTTAAGCCCTTTGATTCCCAGTTGTCCCAGTCCCTTTCTCAGTCGGCTGAGGTCTTTCTTTGCTCGGGGAATCTGCCACACATCCTGGGCTCCTCCGGGATAAACTTCGACCACCTGGAATCCGTCTTTTTCCAGCCTCTTTTTCAGTTCGATGCCCCTTTCTGTCAGTGCTCTCATCGGCCCGAGGGTGATGGGAAAAAAGGGAATTTTTTTCCGACGCAGCTCCTCATCACAGGGGCGGAAATGAGAGCCATTCTTCTCTTTTATGGATTTTCTTCCGGGGGGAAGGGTCAAAGGGGCATCCACGGCCACAAGGTCGGGTTTTTCCTTCCGGATACGGCTTAGGATTTCTTCATCCGGATAGATAAGCCCCGTCTCCGCCTGCAGCCCTTTCAGAGTGCACCATCCGGTAGGACGGTGAGGCGCTCCGGCCAGGTCAATCCCTACCACTGTGGGTTCTTTCATTGTTCCTTTTAAAACAGAGACATCTCTTTTCTTTTTACTTTTTTTATGACCCCGAAGCAAGGATTATCCCTTATTTTTCTAAAAAGTAGTGACACAATACCCATCCACCAATTTTTGAATCACTGGTGCCTTAGTGAATGTAGGGGATTGGCTGTAGCGGCTTTGAGGATTTGGAATTTGGCGATTTGTCTATTTTTTTCTTTTTTTCTTTCTGTACTTCAAGTCCTTCTCTTTAATTTTATGAGCGGTCTGCAAACTTTTGCTGAAAGTGGATGTTTTTTCGTCTTTTGTTGGTCTATACAAACTTTCTAAAGCTTTGAATTGATTCAACAATTTTTTTTGGATGTGCCTTTCTGATAGAAGCGGACTGATCATTCTCACAAAAGGCCGAGAGCCTTCAAGAAAATTCCTTTTTTGACTGTGAGGGGATTAGTGATAATATATCAGAGGTAAAATTTTTCTAGGCAAGTTTTCTATGCCAGAAAACCTCAATAAACAAAGAAGAATCTCCTTTAGGGGGAAATTCCATGTATCTAAAAACACAAAATAAAACAAGAGGGAGGATTCGATGTTACGTTTCAGCGGTCTTCTGGGTATCGTGGTTTTTCTTTTTATCGCTTATCTTCTTTCTTCAAACAAAAAAAATATTCCTTTGAGAACGGTCATCGTGGGAATCGCCCTTCAGTTTGGGATTGCCGTTTTCATGCTCAAGACTTATGTGGGTGTGCAGATATTTAAGGCGGTGAACAAGGGTTTTGTTTCTCTCCTCAATTACAGCAACTACGGGGCCCGGTTTGTCTTCGGTTCTCTGGTGGAGTCTGAAAAAATCGGAGCTCAGGTGGCATTCCAGGTGCTCCCCCTTATCATATTTGTATCGGCTGTTATGGGAGTGCTCCTTTATTTTGGGGTGATTCAATTCATTATCAAAATATTAGCCAGATTGTTTTATAAAACCTTGAATATAACCGGAGTGGAAGCCTTCACTTCATCCCTATTGATTTTTATGGGAATCGAGACCATAACCGGAGTTAAAGATTACATAAGGAACATGAATCGATCCCGACTCTTTACCCTTATGACGGTTTTTATGTCCACAATTGCCGGAAGTGTGATGGCGGCCTATGTGAGTTTCGGGGCGGAAGCAGGACATTTATTGACCGCCTCTTTGATGAGCGCTCCGGCGGCCATCGCCATATCCAAGATAATCATCCCTGATGAGAAGAAGGAAGAAGAAGAGTCCCTGGATAAAATTAAAATCAAAAGGGAAGAGAACAACGTGATCGAAGCGGTGGCTAATGGAACTCAGGACGGTCTGAATCTGGCTCTCCAGGTCGGGGCCATGCTCATTGCCTTTGTTTCCATCATTTATCTTTTAAACGACATCGTGGGCCTGAGCGGGATGACTCTGGAAAAATTAATGGGATATTTATTCTCCCCGGTGGCCTTTTTAATCGGAATATCCCCTCCGGAAGCTGTGGAGGTAGGCCAACTCCTTGGAATCAAAACCGTTTTTAATGAGTTCATATCCTACGCTCAGCTCCAATCTCATATCGCCAAAGAGACCCTTTCTCCCCGGAGTATTGCCATAGCCACTTATGCTCTGTGTGGATTTGCCAATTTTGGGAGCATCGGAATCATTTTAGGGGGGATAGGAGGGATCGCTCCGGAGAAAAAACCAATGGCCGCTCAACTGGCCATAAAATCGCTGGTAGCCGGACTCCTGGCCGCCTTTATGACCGCCTCGGTAGTGAGTGTTTTGATTGTTTCCTGATAGAGATTCCCTGTAGATGGCCCCTGGTAAATTTAGGTTTTTATAGATAGAGATTTTGGAACCGCCGATGAATGAAAGAGATTTTATTTGAATGTATTCTGACATTATATCAGGAGGGAGGTAGGAAAATGGACCGGGAAAAATTAAGAGACCGGATAGCTGGGTCCTTTTATGGACTCCTGACCGGAGATGCCCTGGGATGTCCTGTGGAAGGATTTTCTTCTCCAAAAATCCGCAGGAACTTTGGCCGGGTGACGGAAATGGAAGAAAGGGACCGTCCTAAAGGGCTTCATTCAGATGACGGTCAACAGGCCATTATGGTCTGTGATTCTGTTCTGGCGTTCCCGAAAAATCCAGGGAAAGTTTTTGCCAAGCTGATTGTGGATATGTACAAAACGAGGCCCTGGGGTGGATTCCCTATGGGCCTTCACCGGGGAACTGGGGGAAACTTCCGCCGCACTGTGAAATCATTAGCTGGGGGAGCGGATTGGAACCAGGCTGCTTCGGTGACAGCCGGAAACGGAGCGGCCATGCGGATTGCACCGTTGGGACTTTTTTTCCGCGAGGACCGGGATGGATTAGCTCAAGCTGTGGTGAATCTATCCCGGGTCACTCATGGGGACATCCGGGGGATTTCAGCCGCTTCGGCGGTGGCCTATGTGACAGCTAAGGGAGTCAATTGGAGAAATGAAGCTTCTTCCCTGGCGGATGAAGAAATAACCGGTTTTTTGGAAAAGGTGGAGGATTTAAGCTCACATAAATTGAACAGAGAGGAGAATAAACATGATTTTTCCGAAGCCATCAAGGAACTTCTTCTCTCTCTCAAGGCTCCCCAGAATGAAGTGCTTAAAAATATCGAGAAGGCGGCCAATAGAAGCTCCTTTTTTCCCGGAGGGCCCACTTCAGGTTACGCTCTGGCCAGTGTAGTGACTTCCCTGTATATGTTTTTTACCAGCCAGGATTTTGAAAACACTCTCATTGATACGGTTATGTTGGGGGGAGATACCGATACCACCGGCGCGATGGTAGGAGGGATGTGCGGCGCTGTTTACGGGCTGACCTCCATTCCTCAAAGATGGCTGAAGGAACTGGCAGCTTATCCTTTCTTGGAAGATAGAATCGATGCTCTCTTGGAAAAGAAACATCCCTACTTTCCCCAAAAAACAGCCGTGGAGCTGGAAAGGGGCTGGACAGAAAAATACTACGGTTGAGTTTCTTTGCCAGGCAGTTCTCACAATAAATGATTAGGGGAAGGCTTACTATCTTCAAATTCGGAAAGTTTCAGAGATGGAGGGGAGTGCTTTATTGCATCTAAATTTTGGGTTTGGAAAACCCAAGTAATCTTTTGAAAAACAGGCATATATTCCTAAAAGGATCAATTTTATTGATAACGGTACGACTAAATGATTGAATATGGCTAAAAATACAAACAAATGTCATCTCCCTGGATGGAGTGGGGAATCCAATCTCCGGCAGGACCTCACAAGATCGCGGAGGGCTCTTCGTATTATACGGAAGTGCAACCGGATTTTGGTCAACTGCCGGGAAGAAAAGGATTTGCTCCATCAAATGTGTGAATTGATAGTGAATGAGGCCGGGTATCCTTTTGTATGGGTGGGTTTTCTTAGTGAAGAGGGAGATAAAATCATTTCTCCGGCAGCTGAGGGGGGTCTTTCAGATAAGAACCTTAATCTCGGAAAAACTTGGAAAGAAATGAAAAGGAAAGAAGGCGCCATTAATGAGGTTCTTCGGAGTTCCCAGGCTGTGATAAAAGAAAATATTGATTTAGGTGGTGATAGCACTTCTCCCATTGATAGGAAGAGCTATGAACTCCTATGTTTGCCCTTAACCTCCTCCGGCCGTATATTTGGAGTGATGAACGTCTACGCTGAAAATCCAGGTGTGTTTGATGAGAAAGAAAGAGAGCTCTTGAGAGAAATTTCGGAAAGTTTAGCTTACGGCGTCACGGCCATAAGAACAGTGACGGAGCAGCTGGATATTGAAAAAGAACTGAAACAAACCATCGGGAAACTGCAGGGTTCGATGGAGGGAGCCATCCAGGCTTTGGCTGTGACTATAGAAATGAGAGACCCTTACACGGCAGGTCACCAGAGACGGGTGGCCAAGCTGGCCGGAACCCTGGGGAAAGAAATGGGGCTTTCTTCCAAAAAGAACGAAGGCCTCAAGATGGCCGGGTTGGTTCATGATATTGGAAAAATTTATGTGCCGGTTGAAATTTTGACCAATCCAGGAATACTCTCCGAATTTGAATATAAGGTGATCAAAGCCCATCCCCGTTATGGCTATGATATAACCAGGGAAATCGATTGGCCCTGGCCTGTCTCTCAAATGATTCTTCAGCACCATGAAAGGCTGAATGGATCGGGATACCCCTTGGGTCTTTCTGGCGAAGAGATTATGGAGGAATCCAAAATTTTAAGTGTAGCCGATGTGGTAGAGGCCATGTCCTCCCACCGGCCTTACCGGGCCAACCTGGGGATTGAGGCGGCTTTGGAGGAGATAAAATCCAATAAAGGAACCATTTATGATCCCCAAGTGGTGGAAGCCTGTATCCATCTCTTCGAGAAGAAAGGGTATCAGTTGGACGAAGAGGAATCCATCCCCTATGTGAATTAAAATATTTCTCTTTTCTCCTCCCTTTTCAACATCATTCCTTGCTCCCAACAAAAGGGGGGTTGACCTTCTTTATTTACCCTTTCTTTAAGCGGCTCCATTGAAGTGGGGGTATTGGTTTTGGCGTTCGGGGAGAAGGATGGTTCATCCCGAAATTGTGAGAAATAAAAATATATGATAATCTTTTAAGTTAAAGAAATATATTTGTTTCTTGTTTTTTCCCTGAGGCTCTGACCGGTTTTAAAGAAAAAGTCTTTTTTAAAAAGTGGTTGTGGCTTCCGGCAAGTTTTCCTCTGGATCTCCTTTTACTTGGGTGGAATAAGAATGAAAGATTATGCTATTAAAGTCCATAAACTCACCCGAAAATTCAACGGTTTGACCGCAGTGGATTCCATTTCCTTCACTGTGCCCAACGGGGAGCTTTTTGGTCTGTTGGGCCCTAACGGAGCCGGAAAAACCACCACCATCAACATGCTGTCCACCCTGCTTTCCACCACCTCCGGTCAAGCGGAATTGGCGGGATTCGATGTGTCTAAACACCGAGATGAGGTAAGGCAGAACATCGGTGTGGTCTTTCAGGAGCCAGCCCTGGATACCAAGCTTACCGGAAAGGAAAACCTGGAATTCCATGCCATGATGTACGGGATGGGCAAAAAGGAAAGAAAAGAAAGAGTCCAGGAGGTGTTAAGGCTTGTCGATTTAACAGAGAAAGCCGGGGTCCTGGTGGAGAATTATTCAGGAGGTATGAAGCGCCGTTTGGAGATAGCCAGAGGACTGGTTCACAGACCCAAAGTATTGTTCTTGGATGAGCCCACTCTGGGACTGGATATTCAGACCCGGAGATACATCTGGGATTATGTGAAACGCTTGAATCAAGAAAATGAGGTCACCATCGTCCTCACCACCCATTACATGGAAGAAGCTGATTTTCTTTGTGAGCGGATCGCCATCATGGATTACGGGAAATTTGTGGCCATGGATTCACCGGACAAACTCAAAAATATCCTGGGGGGAGATGTGGTTTCGCTGGAACTGGAGGGAGATGTTCAAGACGTCATGTCTCGGATGAAAGAACTCTCCTGGATTCACACGGTCACTCTCCATGGAGAGGTTTTAAGTCTCACCATGGAGAGCGGAGAGCGAAAAATCCCTCAATTGATCAACATGGCTCAGCAAAACGGAGCTCAGGTGAGTTGTGTCCATTTGAGAAAGCCCAGCCTGGATGATGTTTTTCTTCATTACACAGGCCGGAGCATTCGGGACCAGGAAGCCACCCAGATTGAAAAAAACCGGCAGTCCTTAAGGGGGCGGATGGGAAGAAGACGATGAATCGAGCTGCTGTTTATGTGTTATGGCTCCGGGAGATGAAGAGGTTTATCCGGGCAAAGTCCCGCATAGCCGGAGCTTTGGCCATGCCTTTGTTCTTCCTTGCTTTTCTGGGAATAGGATTTAAGAGGATTTCGGTTCCAGGGATGTCAGGCCAGGTCGATTACATCCAATTCCTGGTTCCCGGTATTCTGGGGATGAGCCTGCTTTTCTCCTCAACTTTTGGAGGGCTTTCTGTACTCTGGGATAAGGAGTTTGGATTCCTTAAGGAAATCATGGTGGCTCCGGTGAAAAGAATCTTCATTGTTGTGGGAAGAATCACCGGAGGGGTGACCACGGGCATGATCCAGAGTGTCCTCATCCTGGGGGTTTCTTTACTCATGGGATTCCGGATTCCTTCTGTTTTTACCCTTCTTCTGGCATTCCTGTTTATGTTTTTAATCTCGGTGACTTTTATCGGTCTGGGATTGATTTTTGCCTCCCGGATGAAGGATATCCAGGGATTTTCTATCGTGATGAATTTTGTGATTTTCCCCCTGTTTTTCCTGTCGGGAGCTCTTTACCCTCTGGAAAACTTTCCTTTCTGGTTGAGATATATTTCCTACCTGGATCCTTTGACCTATGGAGTTGATGGGCTGAGGGCGGCTTTGTTGGGATTTTCTTCCTATTCCTCTATTTTTGACTTGGTGATGATGCTTGCGTTCTCTTCCCTAATGGTGTTTTTGGGAGCCTATTTTTTTGAAAAAAGCGAAACTGTTTAAAAAGAAAGCCTCCAAAGGTGCATCCCTTCGACCATATGCCGGGCTACATTTATATCGGAATCTTCGGTAAAAACAACTTTTCCTTGGACCTGGGGATTTTGAGCCAGTTTTAAAAGGAGTTGTTTCATGGTTTTGGGTTCGTGCATGGATGATTCTCTCTCCTTATTTATGATCTTTTTTTAAAACTATCTTCTTTTTTATGATAATTCAGGTTAATTAGAGGTTATTATAATCGAGATTCGCTTTTTTATAAATCGATTCTTTCTTGTGAAAAGGGAAAATTGCCGCCGGAGCTCGAGTTGACAACTCCCCCCGACTTTTTTAAACTGGATTTACCCTTAATGGCCCGTTAGCTCAACCGGAAGAGCAGCGGACTCTTAATCCGCGGGTTGGAGGTTCGAGTCCTCCACGGGTCACTCCCTGTTTACTTTATTTAAAAAAGTTTTGATTGAAAAGATCCCTATCACTTTTTCCTCCCAAATTTTCATTGACTCAATAAAGTGGGCTTTTATAATAAAAACAGCGATTGTGAATAGAAAAATTGTTTATATTTATTTAAATTATGTGTTTTTCTCGTAGTTATATATATTTCATTAAGCAAAGGATTTCCGGAAAGATCTGATTTTTACCATATAGAAATGGCCTGGTGGGAAAACGAATTTTTAAAGATTAGAGGCGGAAAACTCTTTCTCGGAGAAGAGGAAGCCTCAAAAGTCGCTGAGAAATGGGGCACTCCTCTTTTTGTTTACAGCCAAAAACAGATTCTCTCTAATTTTTACCATCTCCGGAATCTTTGCAGGAATCTTCCTCACCCGGATATCCGGATCTATTACGCCATGAAGGCCAATCCGAACCGAAAAATACTAAAAATCCTCAGAGAGGCAGGAGCCGGGATCGATGCCGTCTCTCCGGGAGAGGTGGAGGAGGCCCTGAAGTCCGGGTTTCCAGGGAGAAAGATTTTTTTCACAGGTACGAGTGTCAGCCCTGATGATCTTCGCTCCGTTTTCACTCAAGACGGGCTCATCGTCAACATAGACGCCGAGCAGCAGCTGGAGCTGATGAAGGAAATCAGAGAAAGAGAATTCAAAGGAAAAAAGATCAAGGTCTCCATCCGGTGGAATCCGGGGATCGGCCGAGGATTTAATCCCAAGGTGGTGACGGCGGGCAAAAGATCTCCCGATGGCAAGCCCATAAAATTCGGGGTTGAAGAGAAAAGAGTCATCCATGTTCTAGAGAAAGCCGCAAAGTACGGGTTTGAGCCGGTGGGCCTGCATCAGCATCTGGGTTCTGGATGGCTCAAAGAAGATTGGGAAACCGTTAAAAATGCGGTAGACAAGATGGTCCAAAAAGCCTCAGAGATACACAAAAAGGGCTTTGAGCTTGAATTCTTAGACTTCGGCGGGGGGTTCGGTCCCAAATATGCTGAAGAACACCAAGTTTTTCCTTTAAAAAAATATATCGATTATATCTTCCAGAAGGTTGATAGGTCGGACTTACACCTCAAGGCTGTGGCTTTGGAACCAGGGAAATATTTAGTGGGCAGTGCGGGGGTTCTGCTCTTTCGGGTTGAATACCTTAAAAGAAACTACGGGAACCTTTTTGCCTGTGTCAACGCCGGCACTTTCAACACGGTTCCTCGTCCGGCTATCTATACGCAGGCTCAGCATCCCATCATCCATTGTTCGAAAGTGGATTCCGGAGATAAAGTTACCATCACCATTGCCGGGAATCTGTGTGAATCCGGGGATATTTTTGGCCAAGAAATTTTTCTCCCTCATCCCAAAAGAGGGGATATCCTGGCTCTACTGTGCGCTGGAGCTTACTCCCGCAGTATGGCCTCCACTTTCAACCTGCGAAAAAGACCCAAAGAAATCATTATTTAACTTCCATCAATACTTTTTGAAAGCTATCCATTCTAACATAGAAGGGTCGTTTTTCTGGGAAGGGTGCCGTTCATAAATTTGATTGGGCTTTTTAATGTTTTGACTTGACACTCATCTATTGTTTTTAATATATATCTTTTATGCGCCTAAGGAAAAAAAGAAGTATTCTCTTAATCTTTTCTCTGTTCTTCTCCTTTTCTCTTTTAAGTTGTGTCAGTGTGGAAAAGCAGTTTGAAAAGGGTTTGAAGATGGAGCAGAAGGGGAGGTTTGAAGAGGCCGCCCGGTATTACATTAAAGTACTGAAGAGAGAACCTAGCTGGGAAGAAGCGCGGGAACGGCTGAAGGATGCCGGGGGTCGGTCGGTGGATGTTCTCCTCGAGCAGGCTCATAACCATCAATCCGCTCGGGATTATGAGCGAGCGGCCCAGGTGCTTTTTCGTGTGGATGATCTGGCCCGCAGTTCCCAGGAAGTGGGGGTGAGGCTTCCTCTTCCCCAAGATTACAGGGATTTTCGCAAGGAAATGATGGATAAGGCGGTGGAAACCGTTTTTAGACGAGCTCACCAGGCAGAGAAAGCCGGGGACTGGTCCCATGCGGTGAGTGAATACGAACATCTTAGACAGACTTATACCTTATCTTCGGATCAAAACCAAAGAGTCAACCAGGTGGTAGCTCGGATTTATACCCAGTGGGCAGAGCAGGATTACAGCCAACGGCACTACAAGGCTGCCTTCGATCATGCCCAGAAGGCTCTGGAGATCTTAGGGCCTGAAAGCGATAGGGGACAGGATGCTTTAAAGATTCAGAAAGCCGCCTTGGATGCAGGGACCCGGAGTGTGGCCGTTCTTCCGTTTGAGTCCTATGAAGGAGAAAAGGATGAGGCTCCTCCTGAAATAGGTCAGGAATTATTTGACATCCTTGTCTATGAGTATCTTTCGGACCCGGTTCCTTTCGTGGCTGTCGCTGATGTGGGACGAGTTCACCGGGAGGTGCGGCGATTGAATCTTAAGGATAAGTCTCGCACCTTGGGAAGGATTTCTCAGGTGGGGCGCTCTTTGGGGGCCGATTTTGTGGTGACGGGGAGGATCGATTCCTACTCAAGAGAAGAAGAAATTCTGGATGAAACAGAACGAAGAGTTTCCCTTGTTAAAGATTCCTCTTCCTATACAACCTATGTAGAACAAAGATATAGGTTAGAACTTTCCGCCCGTGTTGAGATTCATCTTATCAGCTCCCAAAGGGAAAGAGTGATGGATGAAGAAACCATCACTTCGGAAGTTTCCGATGAATTCAGAAGAGGGATTTATGATGGAGACCCCGACGTGCTGGATTTGTCTTTATCCAAACAGAGTCTTTTTGATGAAGATGAACTTTATCGAGCCGAACAGGAAATGGTGAACCGGCTGCTCGAAGAGCTCGCTGGACGTCTGACAGAAAATATTTATAACGAAGTCTTAAGACTTGTTGGTTAAGCAGTCTTTCATTCCTTTTTCCATTTTTCACCCTCCAACTTTTTATACTTCTGGATTTCCGAACCCGCTTTCGTTGCCCCAAGCTTATCCGAGCGAAGGACAAAAAAGATTATGTATGACCGCTTTAACTTCTTGACATATACCGGACCTATCCTTATCTTCAAAAATCAACCTTGAAATTTTTTATGGGAGGGACGAATGAAAAATTCGAAAAAGACTCCCAACCGCCTAATCCATGAAAAAAGCCCTTACTTGCTCCAGCATGCTCACAATCTGGTCCACTGGTTTCCCTGGGGTCCGGAAGCTTTCCAAAAGGCCCAAAAAGAAAACAAGCCGGTGTTTCTTTCTATCGGGTATTCCACCTGTCACTGGTGTCATGTGATGGAGAAGGAATCGTTTCAAGATGAGGAAGTGGCCGGGATGATGAACGAGACTTTTGTTTCGATTAAAGTGGATAGAGAGGAACGCCCGGATATCGACAGCGTTTACATGGATGTGTGCCAGGTTTTAACCGGAACCGGGGGATGGCCTTTGACCCTCATCCTGACTCCAGAGAAAAAGCCCTTTTTTGCCGCAACCTATATTCCCAAAGAAGGCCGCTTGGGGATGATGGGGCTTAAGGAACTCATTTCCCGCATTCAAGAGATGTGGAATTTGAATCAGGAAGAAATCCGCCGTTCATCCCAACAGATTGTCTCCTCCTTGAAAGAAATGACCCAGAAGACTCCAGGTGAGGGTCTGGGAAAAGGAACACTGGATAAGGCTTTCCAGGAACTGGCCAATCGTTATGACTCCAAACACGGAGGGTTCGGGAAAGCTCCCAAATTCCCGGCTCCTCACAATCTTTTATTCCTTCTTCGTTACTGGAAAAGGACCCAAAACCCATATGCACTGGCCATGGTTGAAAAAACCCTCCAGTCTATGCGGCAGGGAGGGATGTTTGACCATGTTGGATACGGATTCCACCGCTATTCCACAGATGAAAAGTGGCAGGTCCCTCATTTTGAAAAGATGCTTTATGACCAGGCCCTTTTGGCTTTCGCTTACACCGAGGCCTACCAGGCAACGGGAAAAGAATTTTACAAGAATACTGCTGAAGAGATCCTGGAATATGTGCTCCGGGATATGACATCTCCGGAAGGAGGATTTTATTCCGCCGAAGATGCGGACACGGAAGGGGAGGAGGGGAAATTTTATATCTGGACCTGGAAGGAATTGAATGAGATTTTGAATAGAGAGGAAATGGACTGGACTTACCGGGTCTATAATATCTATAAAGAGGGAAACTTTCCCCAAGAAGCCGCAGAACAGGAAGGAGGGAAAAACATCCTTTACCTGAAAAAGCCCTTAAAAGAGACAGCCCAGGAAGGGAATGTCAAGCCCGGGGAGCTGAAGAGTAAAGTAGAAAAAATCAGGTCCAAACTTTTTAATGCCCGGGAGGAACGAATCCATCCTTTAAAGGACGATAAAATTCTCACCGACTGGAACGGCCTCATGATCGCCTCTTTATCCAAGGCGGCCCAGGTTTTTGATAAATCGGAGTATCTCCATGCCGCCCAAAAAGCGGCTGGTTTTCTCTCAGCCCGGCTTTGGGGCGAGAAAGGGGCACTTTTTCACCGGTACCGGAAGGGAGAAGCTGAAATCCCTGGATTCCTGGATGACTATGCCTTTTTGATCTGGGGGCTCCTGGAGCTCTATGAGGCTTCTCTGGAGGCTGGCTACCTGCAGCAGGCTTTAAAGCTCAGCCATTATCTTCTCTCTCATTTTTGGGATGAAAAGGAGGGAGGATTTGGACTGACATCATCTTCTCAAGAATCCTTTTTCATCCAGCCCAAAAATATCTATGACGGAGCGTTGCCTTCGGGAAATTCGGT
>JAGXKI010000031.1:23883-27371 GCA_018335295.1 bacterium
TTGAATTTTAAAAAGGTCATTTGCTTCCACATTCGATTCAAAAGGGGCTGATTTCTTTGATGAAGAAATTTTACTTATTTTTCAACTATTTTTATCTCTAATGTGTATGATTTATTCGAACTTTCCTCACCCGGATTTTGTATTCCATATTTACCTCTGTATTCACTGCTGAAAGCAGCCACAAAATAATCTTTATCTGCTTCAACCTCAAACTCACCCGAAACTTTGGCCACCCCTTTTTGTTTAGCGTTAGCCGTACCTATTAATTCTCTGTTTTGGTTAAAGAAGACCAATTGGGTCTGTAACTCAAGAGTTGGATTGTTCAAAGTTATTTCAGCGGTTCCTTTTTTACTTGTAGGGAACTTGTAGTAGTCAATATCTTTCGATGGGTTTATGCTGCCCTTTATTTTTCCGGGAGAAACCTCAGCTGCCTCTTTTAAGGATTCATTGGGTTCATAATCATCGGCAGTCGCTGCCAGTCTGACCTTAAGTGTGTAGTATTTACCCGATCTTTCATCATCGGGATGTCTCATTCCATAAGTTCCTCCAGAGCGGCGGCTGAAGACCATGATGTAATAATCTTGATTTGGCTGTGCAATGAACTGACTTTTAACCAGAGCTGAGCCTCTTTGTCTAGCCCCTCCTTGGCCGATAGATTCTCGGTATCACCCACTGCTTCAGCTGTATCTCTTGCTTCCTGGACAGCGGAGCAGCTTGATAATAGGCCAACAATAATCAATACTGTTAAATTCCAAAAAATTCAATTTTTTTTCACTTCGATTTGACAAAAGAATATGTATCATTATATAAACTTTTCGGGAAAAGAGAGTGAATACTCGGATTCAAATGTAAAATTCACATCAATTTTAAATCCATATTTCATCCCTGAAAGAGGGAAGGAGAGTTAAAAATGAATGATATTTTAAAAGAAAGGCTAACTAAAGAGAATTACAGGAAATTGATGAAGATAAAAAATCCGGATCTCCACCAATTTATTGCTAAATATATTGAACACTGTAATCCGGATAAGGTTTTTGTGTGTACCGATTCAGCCGAAGATTTAGATTATATTAGAAAATCAGCGCTGCGGTATGGAGAAGAAATAAAGCTAGCTACACAAGGACATACGGTCCATTTTGATAATTACAAGGACCAGGCTCGGGATAAAAAAAACACTAAAATATTACTTCCTGAAGGGAAAAAACTGGATAAGTCAATAAATACAGGGAATAGAGAAAAATGTCTTAAAGAAATCCATGAAATAATGAAAAATATAATGAAGGGAAAGGAATTATTTATTCGTTTCTTCTCCCTTGGACCCACCAATTCTGAGTTTACTCAACCTGCTGTCCAACTTACCGATTCTGCCTATGTGGCCCACAGTGAAGATATCCTTTACAGACAAGGATACAATGAATTTGTCAGGGAGGGACCAGAGGCAAGGTTTTTTAAAATAGTCCATTCAGCAGGAGAACTTAATGAAAGGAATACCAGTAAAAACCTGGATAAAAGGCGTGTTTATATTGACCTCCAGGAGGATATGGTCTACAGTGCCAATACCCAGTACGGAGGGAATACCATAGGCCTTAAAAAACTCGCCATGCGTCTAGCTATAAATCGAGGTTCCCAAGAAAACTGGTTAACCGAGCATATGCTTATTATGGGGGTTCACGGACCAGAGGAGAGAGTCACTTACTTCACCGGAGCCTTTCCCTCCTTGTGTGGAAAGACATCCACCGCCATGCTTGATAATGAAACAATCGTGGGTGATGACATCGCTTATCTTAGAAAAATAAATAAGAAAGTGAGAGCCGCAAACGTAGAGAGTGGTGTATTCGGAATAATCAGGGATATTAATTCTCAAGATGATCCCGTTATATGGAATGCGCTCCATTCTCCTGCGGAGATAATCTTTTCCAACGTTCTCATGAAACCTGATGGAGGGGTTCACTGGATAGGAAAGGATGGAGAAGTCCCGGAAAAAGGAATAAATTATTCAGGAAAATGGTACAAGGGGAAAAGAGACGAAGATGGGAAAGAAATCCCTGTTTCTCATCCCAATGCTCGTTTTACAATTTCACTGGAAAATTTTGAACATCTGGACCCGGCTCTTAATGATCCCCGCGGAGTCGAGGTTGGAGGTATGGTTTACGGAGGAAGAGATTCTGATACCTGGGTCCCGATTAAGGAATCATTTGATTGGAAACACGGAATCATTGCTTACGGGGCCTCACTGGAATCTGAAACCACAGCCGCTACACTCGGTAAAAAAGGAGTAAGGAAGTTTAACCTCATGTCCAATCTAGATTTTCTTTCAATCCCCATTAGAAAATACATCCAGGATAATCTCGATTTTGCACAGGGCCTTGAAAAAGAACCTTGTATATTTGCAGTGAACTATTTTCTGAAGGATGAAAACGGAAAGTTCCTGAATGCCGTGACAGACAAAAAGGTATGGTATAAGTGGGCAGAATTGAGGGTGCATAATGAAGTGGAGGCTATTGATACTCCTACAGGGAAAATACCGAGGTACGAAGACCTTAAACCTCTTTTTAAAAAAGTACTGAATAAAGAATATAAAAGAGAAGATTACAGCAAACAGTTCACTATCAGAATTCCAGAAAATCTGGAAAAATTAGAGCGGATAAAAAAAATATATGAAACTCAGATTATTGATTCCCCGGAAATTCTTTTCGAAATACTGGAAGAACAAAAACAGCGGCTTCTCGATTATCAAAACAAATATGAAGATTATATAAGACCTGAGCAATTAGTCTGAACTATTCATAAAAAGGGCAATACTTATAATTAACACAAAGAGACCAAAATGGGTTCAGACGTCTGGGGATCTGATTCCCATTTTTTATTTGGTATCCAAAGAAAGTAAGTCTCATGGACTTTTTCCTTAGTTTTAGGTTATAGTTCGAAAATAGCCTGTTTGATTAATTTTTTTTAAGGATGGGTCCTGTCCCGGGATGTCTCCCGTCCGTCCTCGCTCCACCCATCCTCTTTAAAAAGGAATCGACTATCACATTGTTTGCATGATTTTCATTTGTCGAGGGTGGCGAAGCCCCCCATGGGGAATTAGCTCGAACTTTTTTATGAATAGTGTCCGCTATTTCTCATGCGCATAGACTTGAAATTTTTGGGCATACTTATTATTTTAATAAAGGGGAAATTTTGGAAAAGGAGCTTGGAGTGAGAAAGAAATCTTTTATTGTTTTTTTGATAGCCATATTTTTTATTTTTTCTCCTTTAATGGAGGCCAAGGAGGATAATCTTCCAGAAAGGTACAGAAAATGGCTGGAAGAGGAAGTTGTCTACATCATTACTCCTTTGGAGAAGGAAGTTTTTCTTAAGCTGAAGACCGACCGAGAAAGAGATTTATTCATAGAGGCTTTTTGGAAACATCGAGACCCCAATCATTCAACTCCTGAAAATGAATTCAAAGAAGAACATTATCGCCGCCTTAATTATGTCAATCACTT
>JAGXKI010000086.1 GCA_018335295.1 bacterium
GATTTCACCCTTTCCTAAACGTTTCAATTCAGATTCCAGAAAAGAGGTGGTGGCAAAACACCAGCAAGTTCCTGTCCAGAATTGCCGTACAGGAGAATGGTGGTAATGCTGGGTGAATTTATCTAGGGAGGAAGGTTTTTCTACTTCTGAAAAATCAGTTGACAGATAAGTCCTTTCTTTCCCCCGGAATTCTCTGGTTTTATAAACCGCTTGGCTGCTTTTTTGGATTTCTTCTTTTTCCAGCTGGATTACCTGTTTTTGAACTTCAGCTTTTTCGGGTGCTTCTTGAGTACAGGAAAGGAAGAAAAAATTGAAAATAATGAATAAGAAAAAGACAGACATAAAAGTGAATGCTTTTTTCATGGATCCCTCCTCAATTAATTTTTTTAAATTTGCTCTACCTCATAAACTGATAAGGTAATACTATTATATGTCCAAGTCAATGTCCAGCTACTTTAAAAAAGATGATCCTTTGCCATAAATAAAACCTGATAGAAACCAGTGGACGGCCTAGTTTACCAAAATTTTATGGATCTCAAAAAGGCAAGATGGGAACTCCTTTTATTGAAAAAATCCGGAGAGGTTGACAGTAAAAGGGATTCTATTATAATAACGTTATGCTCGATGTGGAAAAGATTTTAGTTATCCCATCCAAGGTTTTTATATTCACTCATTCAGCCAATAATAATCGGGTGGGTTCTGCCACCCGATAAACATCATTCCCTTCTCTCTTTTCATCCCCAAAAAATCCAGGAGAAAATAAAATGAGATCCGACTGTATTATTCCCAAAGATTATCAATCTCTTTTAGATGCCGAGGAAACCGAAGAGGCGATTAAATTGATCAAGGATTTTTTCCAGAAAAACCTGGCAAAATCCTTAAATTTAATCCGGGTCACGGCTCCTCTGTTTGTTAAGAAAGGAACCGGGATCAATGATGATTTATCCGGAAGAGAACAACCTGTGTCTTTCACCGTGAAACATATGAATGATACTCAGGCTGAAATTGTCCAGTCCTTAGCCAAATGGAAAAGATTGGCTCTTTCAGATCTGAAAATTCCAGTGGGGAAAGGATTGTACGCGGATATGAACGCCATTCGGCCTGATGAAAAGTTAGACAATTTGCATTCTCTGTATGTTGATCAATGGGATTGGGAAAAAGTGATTTCTGCCGAACAGCGAAACCTAAGGTTTCTCAAAAATGTAGTTCGACAAATTTATACCGTGATGAAGAAGACCGAACATTTTATCTATGCTCACTATCCTTCCATCAAACCTTTCCTGCCAGATGAGATTCATTTTATTCATGCCGAAGAATTGTTAGACCAGTTCCCTGATTTATCTCCTCCAGAAAGGGAAAATGTGATCTGCAAGGAGAAAAAGGCCGTATTCGTGATAGGAATTGGAGCTCCTTTGAAAAATGGGGAACCTCATGACCAAAGAGCTCCCGATTATGATGATTGGATTACTCCCACTCAAGGAGGGAAGGGCTTGAATGGAGATATCCTGATTCATTATCCGGTCTTAGATAAAGCTTTCGAAATTTCTTCTATGGGAATCCGGGTCGATTCCCCCACTTTAGAGAAGCAGCTGGATATCACCCAATCTACAGAAAAAAAAGATTTGTACTTTCATAAGAAACTGTTTGAGGACAAACTCCCCCTTTCTGTTGGTGGGGGTATAGGGCAGTCCAGGTTGTGCATGTTTTTCTTAAGGAAAGCCCACATTGGAGAAATTCAGTCCAGTTTGTGGGATGAAGAGGTCAAAAGATTATGCCGAGAGAATAACATCTTCCTTTTGTGAAATCATGGATCATCCAAAAGAGTCCATCCAGATAAACCCTTTCGTTGGGCTGTTTAAACATTCTAAACTCCCCAGAAGAGAGAGATTTAATCAACCTTGTTCTTCTAAGCCTAATATTGTATTCTAAGAATAAAAAAAATAGAATAGAAATGAGAGATAAGATGAAAAAAACAATTCGATTAGGTTGGTTAAGTTTTCTGATCATAGGAATCATCGGGGTCTCGGTTTCCTCAGCCAAGGATATCCAGGTTTCCCTCCTGGAGAAGAAGATTCAGGATCTTCATCCGGGAGGACTGAACCTTGTCTTCTATGTTCAGATTTCCAACTCCTCTTCGAAGGATTATTATCTCTCAGGATATCATTTTACTTTTGTTGTGAATGAAACCGAATATCTTCGGTTGAACAGGAAGCTGGATAAAGGTATGAAAGTGGAGCATCAAGATGAAACACTTATATCTCTTCCGGTAAAGATTACCTACAAGCATTTGTTTCGAACCGTAGAAGAAGTGAAAGGTCAAACTAAAGCCAGTTGTTATTTAAGAGGGGGACTGCACTTGTCCAAACACAGAGAGAAATCAGGAAAGCCGTTCCCAATGGTTTTTTCAGCAGAGTTTCCCATTCTCGATGAACCTGAAATAGAACCTATTTCATTAAGAGTCAATGAAATGACTTTTGCTGGGGCCGATATTGATATTGAAATTAAGTTGAAAAACGGGAATCCTTTCGAACTCCTAGTGGACCGGATTAGTTATCATATCGAGGTGGGAAACGTTTCTTTGGATAAAGGAAGAATCCGAGGGAACAAAAACATTAAAGCCGCCGGTGAAAAAGATATTTCACTTCCTTTACTCGTGAATTTTTTTGAAGTGGGACAAAAACTCAAGGCCGTTCTCCAGCAGGATACGGCTGTATGTCGGATTACAGGGGAAATTGAATCCAGAACAGTATGGGGGAAAGTAGTGTTCCTTTTTGATAAAAGAGAAAGGATTCCTGTTAACAAAACTTGATTCTCATGAAAATTTCTTGAATGATTAGCGTGATCATTCCTACTTATAATCGAGCTTCTTGTTTAAACGAGGCCATCCAATCTGTTTTGAGTCAGGATTATTTCAATCATCAGGGAGGCTATCCTTTTGAGCTTATAGTAGTGGATGATGGATCTACCGATCACACCCAAGAAGTGGTGGAATCATACGGGGATAAAGTGAAATATATTTACCAAGAACACTCTGGGGTAAGCCGGGCTCGGAATTTGGGACTCGAACTCTCTAAAGGTCATTTCATTGCTTATTTAGATTCTGATGACCTTTGGGAAAAAGATAAGATTCGTTCTCAGATGAGTCTTATGAAAGTCTTTCCTGAAACCATGATTTCTTACACTCAAGAAATATGGATCCGAAAGGGCGTGAGAGTCAATCCCAAGAAAAAACATCGAAAATATTCTGGATGGATTTTTGATAAATCATTGTCCTTGTGTTTGCTCAGTTTATCCTCGGCCCTTTTTCGAGAAGAAATTTTCCAGGAAGTCGGTTTTTTTGATGAACAGCTTCCCGCTTGTGAGGATTATGATATGGGGATTCGGATCGCCTCCAGGTATCCCTTTCATTTGATATCCAAGCCTTTGATTATCAAACGGGGAGGACATTCTGACCAGCTTTCTCGAAAATTCTGGGGAATGGACCGGTTTCGGGTTCGAGCGTTGGAAAAGGCTCTGAATTTAAGCTTGACTTCTCCGCAAAAAGAGCTTGTGAGAAAAGAAATGATCCGAAAATGCCGTATATTGGTCAAAGGCTGTCAGAAAAGAAGAAAGAATCAGGAGGCGAAAAAATATTTGAGAATTATTCAAAAATATGAAGGAAGTAAGGAGGATCCATGAGTGTGTTAGAAATCATCAAAAAGAGAAAAAGTGTGCGAAAGTATAGGGAAGATTCCATTCCCGATGAAAGCCTCCAGCGAGTCCTGGAGGCCGGACGATGGGCTCCTTCGGGAAAAAACCTTCAGCCTTGGAAGTTCATTGTGGTTCAGGATAAAAGTTTGAAAGACAAACTGGCTCAGGCCGCAGCCCATCAAACTTTTATTGCCGATGCTCCGGTTGTGATTGTTGGATGTGGTTTTCCAGAACACTGTTACGCCAAAATGGGGCGGTATATGAAATCCTGGCCTGTAGATGTAGCCATCGCACTGGAGCATATGATGCTTCAGGCCTGTGAGGAAGGTCTGGGAACCTGCTGGATCGGAGCTTTTAGAGAAGAGGAAGTGAAGCCCATTCTCAACATTCCTCCCCATGTGAAGGTTTTGGGTTTAACTCCCCTGGGATATCCAGAAAAAGAACCTGTTTCTAGGGGAAGGAAAGATGTTGAAGAAGTAGTCTCCTATGACGGATTTTAAAACAGAGAAAATTTAAGTTACGAAACGAAAATTCATTCTTTTACATCAATAACTGATATTCTTCACTTTGATCACAGGACGGAGTATATACTGGCCGGTGACTCCAGCTTTCACAACCATGATAGACTTTTTGGCTTCAAAGTCCAACACGATTTCGGTGGTTCCTCCTTGAAGAACGTGAAAGACCACCGGGATTTTCACTTCTGAACTGGGGATGGTCATAGAGTGGGTTTCCCCATCCATAACAACTTCTCCTGATTCCACGATAAGTCGGATTTGGGTGTAGGTGCCTTTCTCTAATTCTGTGTCCACAAATATTTTTTCTTTATCCTGAAGCTGGATAAGATCAAATTGTTGTTGTTCTGTTCCCAGACTCAAGAAGCCTTCTTCCGTTTTTTGGGCCTTTATTTCGGATAAATTGACATATATATGCTCCGCATCTTCAATGGAGATAGGTTGGTCAGTCAAATAGATTTGGAAATTTCCTTTATTATCCATGGTGCACCCAGTGAAAAGGAAAGCAATGGATAGGACTAGAAAAATGAATCTCTTCATTTTTACCTCCTAATGATTCATGTCCCTCCAAAAATCATTTCATTCTTATTTTATCCAAAATCGCTGTGGATTTCAATTGACCTTAGTGACGGACCCTTTTATAATAAGGCGGTTAGAAAGGAAAAAACCATGTTGGATGAAGTTGTCATCACCCAGGCTATCATAGAAAGCTATACCAAAGAAATTTTAGGATGTCTTCGGTCCGATGTAGTGATCTGTGGTGCCGGTCCAGCAGGTCTTTGTGCATCTTATTTTCTTGCCAAAAAAGGATTCAAGGTCGTTGTGTTTGAGAGAACTCTCCGGCCGGGAGGAGGAATTCCGGGAGGAGGGATGATGTTCAACAAAATTGTGGTTCAAAAGGAATCCAAACACC
>JAGXKI010000032.1 GCA_018335295.1 bacterium
AAGAGACTTCTTCAAAAAATCTTGAGTGGATGACTTCAATTTTTCGATCTCATCCGAGATCATCCGGGTGCTTTCTCCCAATTCTTCTAAAAGCTCTTCTCTCATCTGACTCCTTTTTTTGCTCCAATCGTCTGTCATTTTTTGTACATAAGACTTCAATTCATTTACTTTCTCGGCTCTACTGTCTTTTTCTTTCTTCAGCTCCTTAAGGAGATTCTGAGCCCCCGATTTAAGATTCGACACTTCATCTTCTCTCGCTTTTCCCCACGCCTGGAAATTGGCTGTGAGATCCTCTTTCATTTCTCCCTGTTTTTCATTCATGTCGCTGATCATCTGCTGAACGGAAGAGGACAAATTTTTTACTTCATTTATTCTCTTCTCGCTCTCCTGACGAAGGTCAGTTAAAAGGTCTTTTCGGGTGCGAACCCTTTTTTCTTTCCAATCTTTGTTCATTTGAGCCACATCTTTTTTTAATCTATTCATGTATTCATTTCTTTGATTTTTCATACTGGAGATGTCCTCAGCTAAATTCCTGAATTCTTTTCCCCAATTCATTTGATTCCTCCTTTTTAGATTTAGATGGATTTCAGGGAAAGTGTGCTTAGGATTAAGTGAGACACACTTTATAGAGGGGCTTTTGGCACCTCTATACTCCTAAGGACATCCCTTCATCGGGCGTGGCTGAGCTTAGGCAGCTTCAGCAGTGAGGCCGACAGCTTCAGCATATTTCAAGTAAGTTTCAACTGAAGCCACAACCACTCTGGCTTCAATAGCCAGAAGTTCAATTCCTACTAAGGAAGCTCTCACCCAAGCATCCACAACGATTCCTTTGTCCAGAATCCTGTCAACCACTTCAACCAGACTGGAAGAGGCCATGTTTTTTTCAACTGCCATCTCTTTCACCTCCTTTTTCCCATATATTTATGAATGGGCAAAGGGAGGGAATCCCCTTTGTCCATGTTGACCGTGACTTTATGCCACTGTTCACTGATTTCTTCCTTAACTCTGTCCATTTCTTTCAGCATTTCATCCAAGCTCTCTACATCCTCCTGATTTTCTGTATGGAAAGCTTTGATCATATTTTTAAAATCTTTAATTTTGACTGAAGCTCCTTTCTCCAATAGCTTCTGCAGAGCTCTTTTTAATTCTTTCTGCTCCTTGTGAAAATTTTTAAGCATCCGGGCCAATTTCTTCTCTTTGTCTTTGGAATGATCCAACATCTTTTTCTTCAGAGTCCTGAACTCTTCAAGACTGCCTGAGTCTGCTTGAACAAGGATTTTTCTCAACTTCTCAAGGAGGATCTTCTCTTCTTTACAAAATTCTTCCACCATTTGGGAAATTTCTTCTTCCTTTTGGGAATGTTGGGTTCGGATACCTTTCATCATTTTGTCGAAATCTTTTTTTCTCATATTTCTGTTTTTAGCCAGTCTCTCCTTTAATCTTTCGGCCAGCTGGAGTTGTTGAATACGAATATTCTTAATCTTCTGGACCACCTGCGGGATCAATGAATTGACAGTATTGACCCTCTTTTCATAGCTGTTGATTACTCTTTCCACCTGATTTTGCATCTCCAAACTTTCTTTCTCTTTCATTTTCATCCTTTCCTCATTCATTGAGGTTAAATTTAAAGCAATTTCCATGCCACTTTCCACCTAAAGAGCCCAGTTAGAAAAAAATCTTTAGAATCCCCCTGGAAAAATAATATCTCCTGGTTGATCCCCCTTTTTGACCGGAATAATAATTTATGGAATTTGTTCCATATTTATGGATTTATTTCAATAATGATTCATACCCAAACTGGGAACTAACTAATTTTCTAGTTATGGGTGGGATTAAGCGGGGAGTTCAGTTTTCTCTAATCCGATATTCTTTGATCTTATTAAAGAGAGTTTTATAATCTATTTTTAATATTTGAGAGGCTCGGCTTTTATTCCAGTTCACTTCTTTCAACACCCGTTGAATCAATTGCTTCTCAGCCTGTTCTTTGGCTATCCGGCCAGCTTTCTTCAATTCCCCTTCAAACTCCATATGACCTTTCTGGACTTCCTGAATTTTTAAAGGAAGATGTTCAGGCAAAATTTGATCATTCGCGAGTAAAACAGCACTTTCTATCACATGCATCAATTCCCGAACATTCCCTGGCCATGAATACCTAATAAGTAAATCCATAGCCTCAGAAGAAATACTTTTCACATTCTGTCCTAAAATCCTATTGAATCTTTTCAAATAGTGGGGGGCAATTTTTTGGATATCTCCTTCTCTATCCTTTAGAGAAGGAATGGGGAGAGGAAAAACGTTGATCCGGTAAAAAAGGTCTTCTCGGAATCGGTTTTCTTCTATAGCTTTTTCCAAATCAACATTAGTCGCCGCAATAAGTCTGAAATCAACCGGAATGGGCTTTTTACCTCCAACTCGTTCAATCTTTCTCTCTTGGAGAGTTCTCAACAGCTTAACCTGGATAGGCTTGGATAAATTCCCGATCTCATCTAAAAAAACAGTCCCTTGATGAGCCTGCTCAAATTTCCCTATTTTTCTCTTATGTGCCCCTGTGAAAGAACCCTTTTCATGCCCGAATATCTCACTTTCCACCAAAGTATCCGGTAGAGTGGCGCAATCTATAACTACGAAAGGATTCTCGGACCGTTGACTCTTTTTGTGGATAGCCTGAGCCACCAGTTCCTTCCCAGTCCCACTTTCCCCTTTCAATAAAACCGTGACGTCATGCTCGGCTACTTTGTTGATAAGATGAAAAATCCTTTGTATCTTATGGCTCTGACCCACGATTTCTTCTAACTCGGTGCAACCTTTTTTATCCCTTTCTCTTCCTGTTTTTATAGCTTCTTTTTTAGTGATTAAGGCATTCTTTACCAGATTTTTAATCTTCTTGATGTTAACAGGCTTAGAAAGGTAATCATGAGCTCCCAATTTCATGGCTTCCACAGCACTTTCCACTGTTTCATAAGCTGTCAATACCACCACCATAAGTTCTCTATCAAAACTTCTTATTTCTCTAAGAACTTCTATGCCGCTTTTATGAGGAAGTTTCAAATCTAGGATCACTAGAACTGGATTTTCCTTTTTTATTTTGGCAATTCCTTCATCCCCTTTCAAAGCCGTGGAAACATTACAACCTTCTTCAGATAAAATCTTTGAAAAAAGCCAACCTATTTCCTTTTCATCATCGATAACCAAAACTTTTGATTCCGCCAATTTCAAATCCTTTTTTTCCTTGACCTTATAGAAAAAATATCATTATTGTTTTCTATAAATCAATTACCTTTGGAGGTAATATTAGGGGTGATTATAATCTCTCATTTCTCCTCGAAAAAGGTTAATGTCTCTGACCCCCATTAAACTATTATCAAGAAACATCTTTCCTTTTCCATTTTTTCAGCTAATTCCCCATGGCGGCTCCGCCACCCTCAACAAATGAAAATGCCTGTATGTTATTCATCTTCCCATCATTCCCGTGGAAACGGGAATCTAGAATTTAAAGTACTGGATTCCGGGTCAAGCCCGGAATGACAAAGAGAGAGTCAATGTCTATTTTCGAACTAATTTTTTGGAGTCTTCAATCCAATACTTCAACTTTTTGGCCCAGTGCTCCTTTCGGTTTAAAATCCAGTTGACGTAGGCACCTTTATCTCTTTCCAGCTCCTTGTCCTTATTGAAAAGCTTCTCCGTGTCTTCAACTCCCCATTTATAACTATAGAGAGAGTAATAAATAATTTTGGATTGATCTTCCAATCCCTTCCATTCCCAAAAATTCATGAGCCTGCTAAAATATCGGATCCCTCCGGTTAAATTAACTACTGGGTCATAAACCAGTTTTTCCTTGTAGCCTGGATATCCCATCTCCATAAGCGTATCCCAGGCTCTGTAATCGACCCATTGGGTTAAACCTTTGGCCCCTTCCGAAGAAATAGCTTCCGGATCTCCTCCACTTTCTTTTTCAATCCAGGCCAGGATTAAAGGAGCATCAAATCCTTTATTTCCGTATTTCTTGTCGGCCATAACAATAAGCTGAATGATGTCTTCCTTCTCTTTCCTGGTGTACTTCTTTTCATTTTCTTTGATCAAATTTAAAAAACACAGAGCAATCGCTTTATGTCTCAATACATCTTTTACGAAATGGGTGCCCGTTTTTTCCATGATTTCTACTTTTTCGATTTTCTTTTTAAGCGCCTCTCTCTCTTCTTCAGAGCCTTGGATCCTTTGGCGCAAAGTCCTATTCCATACCCCTAATAACACCAATCCTCCAATTAATAAACATGTAATAACAATAAAAAACACGGTCCTTTTCTTTTCTTTTTTCATGAAAACTTCTCCTTTTCCCACAAGGATCACCGCTCAGATTATTTTCCTGGAGTATTTTTCCTTTCTTTTTTTTCTGTATCCACCTGGATTCGTCGTAAAGAAAATGAAAAAAGCCATCACTCCACAAAGAATCCAGAAAACGAAATCTGTACTCATTGAAAACTCTCCAAATGTATATTTGTGTTGAATTTCTCTCTTGGGGATTCTTTAAAATATTGGTTGATGTTTTTCTGGTAATACTCAAGCCTCTCAGCCCAATATTCGCGGTGGTTCAAAATCCAGTTGACATATTCCACAGCCGGTCTGTAAGCTTTTTTTCCAGAGTTAAAAAGCTGGAGGGTATTATTGACCCCCCACTTGTAACTATGAAGGGAATAAAAAAGGATCAATGTTTGATTCTTGATACCCTTTTTCATCCAAAAATTCATCAGAGTCTGGACATGATGCATTCCTCCGGATAAATTGGTGACAGGATTGAAAGCCAAATTCCTTTTATTTCCTCTATACCCTAAGGAAACAAAAATTTCCTTAGCATTAAAATCCATAAGCTGAGTTAATCCTTTGGCTCCCGCATAGGACACCGCTTCAGGATTTCCATCACTTTCCTTCTCTAGCCAGGCCAGAATCAAAGGCGCATCAAATCCTCTTTCTCCATATTTTTCATCCACCATGGCTATAATCCGGGTACAATTTTCAATTTCTTTCAAGCTGTATTTTTCTTCATACGGCTCTATCAATTCTTCAAAGCAGAGATATAAAGCTCTATATTCCAAAACATCCCTGAGAAACATTTGGTTAGTTCGGTGTCTATTTTCAGTTTTCTCAATCCGCTTCCTAATTTTTTCCCTTTCTCTGTTTCCCCTATTCATCTTCTCAAACAAATTCTGAATATCCTTACCTAAAAAAACGAGAAGGATACAAGACAAACATAAAACTACCTCTTTCATCCATTTCAATTTTTGTTTTGGCTTCTTCATGGACTCCCCACCTCGGTCATATGTTTCTCATCTTTTTACCTAGCCACAGGAAGCTCTATGAAAATTGTCGTTCCCTTCCCCTCTTGACTTTGGACCTCGATGGATCCCTTATGCTGTTGAATAATTCGATAGGCTACTGATAATCCCAATCCCACAGCATTTCTCTTGTTGCTGAATAAAGGGTCAAAAATCTTTTGGAGATTCCCCTGGGGTATTCCCACACCGGTATCTTTTATGATTATTTGGGCTCTTTTCTGCGGGGACAAGAACCGGGTGGTGACCGAAAGAGTTCCTCCTCCCTTCATAGCCCAGAGAGAATTATCCAAGATATTTAAGAAAACCTGCTCCATCATCTCCATATCCATTTTGACAGGAAGTATCTTGGAAGAATAATCCTTGACCACCTCGACTTTTTCCTCGATACATTGAAATTTCAATAAATTAAGAGCGTTATCTAAAACTTTATGGACAGAGTATGTTTTTAACTCGGGTTTATGGGGTTTGGCAAAATTCAACAACCCCATGGCCATGTTATTCAATATTCCGATCTTCTCCATTATTTTCTCTGTTAATTCTTTCTTTTCATTTTCATCATTGAATTTCTCGCTTAGATACTGAACAGATAGGCTCATTACATTCAATGAATTCTTCAACCTATCAGCTAGTTCAGCCGTGAATTCGGAAGCCAAATTGAGCCTTTCATCTATAATCTTCTCGCCTTGGGATTTTCTTATTCCCTTGTAAGCCTTATCTAACTCAGAAAGTAGCTCTCTGGTTTCCTTTTTCAACCGCTTTAGTTCCTTATTTTTATGCCTTAATTTTCTCTCCAACTCATATTCTCTTTCATACTTTGAGGATTTTTTTTGGGTTTTCTTTTCATCACGAGAGGGGTTTTTATTTCTCATAATTGCCTTTCCTTAAAAATAAATAGGTTCCACACTAAATTTTTCTATTGTTTAAAAATTTTTTAAAAAAACCATTAAAATTCACCTAATTTTTTCATTCTTTTTAAATACAAATTTTATGCCAATTTTTTTTAATTTTATATATTTTCATTGTTATCAATAAATTAAGATAGACTTTATGTTTTATATAAATAGATGGAATCCCGCTGGGAAGGTGGATGGCTGCTTTTTTACCTTAAAATTATGGTCTATTTTCCATAACCAACCTGGATTATACCTAGAAAAAAGTCCAAGAAACTTATTTTTCTTACCTATGCGGGTAAAATGGGATTAGACGAATGAGGAGCTGATACTTTTTGCTCTTTGGCCCCCCGTTTCGCCCTTTGTGTTATCTATAAGTTCCGGCTTTTTTATTGATAGTGGAGGTGAATGAGTAAAAATGGATAATAAAACAAACCTCCATCACATGGAGGAATATTGTTTGAGCGTATCGATTATATCTTTTATGGTAAAAGGCTTTTGAATGTATCTAGAAGCTTCTTCTAGTTTTTCTAAATAGTTTGTATCCTTGAGTTTTCCTGTCATCATAACCACCTTGGTCTCAGGAGAAATTTCCTTTATCTGGAACAGAGTCTCTTCCCCTGAAAGCCCGGGCATAACTACATCCAAAAAGACCATATCAAAATCTTTCTTTTCAACCTGATTCACAGCCTTCCGGCCCGTATCCACTGTTTTGACTTCATGCCCTTCCCAATTCAGCCACTTCTCCAGCATGCCGCATATCTTTTCTTCATCATCAACCACAAGAATGCTCAAAGAACCTATTTCTTCTTCTCCTTTTATTTTTCTTTCTTTTTTAGTTTCGACTCTGTCCTTTTTTCTTTTTACAGGTATTTTAACCGTAAAGGTACTCCCCTTCCCCACTTTGCTTTCAACTTCTATGTCTCCTTGGTGTCTTTTCACAATGGCATAGGAGACGGATAATCCCAGACCTGTGCCCCTTAAACCTTTCTTTTCTCTTCCATCTTTTTTAGTGGTGTAAAAAGGTTCAAACAGCTTTCTCTGTTCCTTTTTCTTGATTCCGCTCCCAGTATCCCTTATGCTCACCTCCGCATTTCCTTCCTTTCTTCTTATCTTGATCTCTAATTTTCCTCCCTCTGGAAACATAGAATCACGGGAATTATTGATGATATTTAAAAAAACCTGCTGCATCTCTCCTTTGTTTACCTCCACAGGAGAACCCTTTTCATACTCTCTTTCCACCTTTATATTCATCTTTTCAAGTTGCTCTTCGACCAGGGATAAAACTGATTCCACTATATCTACAACCTCCACCTTCTCCTTCTCCACTGTTTCATTTCGAGAATAGGTCAATAAATCTTTAACGATATCGGAAGCTCTATCAGAACTTTTTAAAACCACATCCATAGCTTCATTGACATGTTCTTCTTTTTTTGTCTGTTGGGCAAATTCCGTGTGCCCTCTCAATATCTGAATGAGATTATTAAACTCATGGGCAATCCCGCTGGCCATTGTTCCCAAGGCCGCCATCTTCTCTGACTGAATGAGCTGGTTTCGTAATTTTTCCTTTTCCTTCTCTGCTCTCCTTTGTTCAGTGATATCCCGGATAATTCCCTGCATCCCGATGTTCTCTCCATTCTTGTCTTTTCTAAACGACGTGGTGGTGAGACAATCCATCTCTTTTCCATCCATTCTTTTGAGTTTTATACCATAATCTTTGACAAACCCCTTTTTTTCCATTTCTTTTTTGAGCTTAAGAATATCTTCAGGAAAACTATACATATTTTTAATGCTTTCTCCTAATATCTTCTCTTTTGTGGTCCTAAAAAGATCCAAAAAGGCCTGATTCACATCCACGATAACCTCATTCCTGGTGATATAGATAGCATCTTGGGACATTTCAAACAATTGACGGTATTTCTGTTCACTTTCCATCATTTTTTTCTTCATGCTGTGTTTGTATAAAGCCATTTCCACAGCAGCATTCAATTCCCTTTCTTCCACAGGTTTGTATATATAGCCGTAAGGATCGGTCTCTTTGGCTCTTTGAAAGGTCTTCTCGTCTATTAAAGCAGTTATGTAAATAATAGGGATATCAAACCTTTCTTGTATCCGTTTGGTTATGTCTATACCATTTGTTTCATCCCCTAATTTAATATCCATCAGAACCAAATCAGGCCTGTTCTTTTGGATTTCTCTGAGAGTATCTTCTGTTCTAGAGACCGCTGATGAAATTGAATATCCAAAATGTTCCAAAATTCTTTGAATATCTTGGGCTACAAGTATTTCATCCTCGACAATTAATATTTTCGGCATTGAGCCCATGTTTATAGTCTTACTCCCCAAAATGAGTCAATATATTTCCCAATAAGACAAAGGAAACAGATCTTTTGTTTTGATTAAAAAGTAATTCCAAATTGCCTCCCTTTCCCATCGATGCCTATTTTACTTTTTTTTAGTCGTCTATTCAAATTTTGGTTTGGGGTCCTCTTCTCATTAGCCTGAACCATTACTTAGAAAACTGCCATCATGTTCATCTGGTTTCTCCCCGTGTCGGCTTGACCCGGAATGACTGTTTTCTCTGGAATGAGTTTCTTAAAAATTCGTTGTTTTTCGGATAGAATAGAGAGGATTGGACTCATGCTGGAAAAAGAAGACCAACGCGAATTCCAGGAAAAACTGCTGCGCTGGTACCGGCACAACCACCGGAAACTCCCCTGGAGAGAAACCCAGGACCCTTACAAAATATGGGTTTCAGAAATCATGCTCCAGCAGACCACCGTCCAGACAGTCCTTCCCTACTACCGAAATTGGCTTAAACAATTCCCGGACATACAGACTCTCAGCCAAGCACCTCTCCAAACCGTCCTTAAAGCCTGGGAGGGACTGGGATACTATCAAAGAGCCAAAAACCTCCACCGGGCATCGAAAATCATCGTGGAAAAGCACCAGGGCCAAATCCCTCAAAATTATGAGACCCTCCAGTCCCTTCCAGGCTTCGGTCCTTACACCACTGCCGCGGTGCTCAGCTTCGCTTTCAACAAACCCTATCCGGTGATGGACGGGAACATCCGCCGGGTTGGGATGAGGCTGAAGGGCTTGCAGATGGAAGCCAAACCTTCGGTGGACAAACAACTCAAGCCTTTCCTCACTTCCCTGTTTCTCCCCCGAAAATCCAGTGATTTCAATCAGTCTTTTATGGAACTGGGCGCCCTGGTCTGCCGGCCTCAAAATCCTTCCTGTCTGCTCTGTCCCCTCCAGAAATTCTGTCAGGCTTTCCGGTCCGGAACCCAGGAACTCATCCCTCAGCCCAAAAAAATGAATTTACAAAAAATCCAAGCGGTCCTGGGAATCATAAAAAAAGACCATTGTTTTTTAATCCAAAAAAGGCCTTCCCAGGGGCTCATGGCCGACCTCTGGGAATTTCCCGGAGGGAAAATAAAAGAGGGAGAAACTAGGGAGGAGGCTCTTCACCGGGAGATCAAGGAAGAATTGGGAAGCCGCATCCAAAAAGAAAAATGTCTCACCCGGGTCACTCATTCCTACACTCAATTCCGGGTGACTCTTCATGCTTTTGAGTGTGAGTTGAAGGAAAAACCGGTCTTGAATCCCCAAACCCACCGGTGGGTGACTCTTTCCGAATTCGAGAACTATCCCTTCCCCTCTGGTTCGGTCAAGGTCATCCAGTGTCTAAAGAAAAGATACAGCCCCCAAAAATAAATTGAAAAGTCAAAATGAATCATTGTCAAACTGTTTCATTGTTAAATTGTTTCACTGCTCCATTGCTATCGTTGCGTCATTACTGCCATTTTATGGTATTTTCAAGCTACTTCCTCATAGCGGCTCTGCCATCCTCAACCAATTAAATTCAGGGGAAAATGTCATAATGTAAGACACGACCCTATTCTTCAACAATCTATTTGAATTTCTTGGGGGATTGAAATCGGCGTGAGGAATTATTTGAGTTTTATTTTTTATTTAAAAATTCTTCAACTGTCAAACCACTTTTTCTTATCAGTCCCCGGAGCAATCCCGGAGCTAATTCTTTATGATTAGGTACAGATAGAGTGGGTTTTGACTCATGATAAAGTATCATATGGCTTCCCGTCTGATGATCTAAAGAATACCCGAATTTCTGGAATATTTTAACGGTATCTTTCCCTGATATATTTGATAACTTGCCCACTTAAACTGTAACTTCTCCCAAAAATACTTCTTTCTCTTCATGAAGTTCGGATCTTCCATGTTTTTTTTCTACTTCTAACCAACCTTTGATAGCATCTTTTATATTGCTTAAAGCTTCATCTATGGTCTTGCCTTGACTCATACAGCCTACCAATTCAGGGACATCCACCACATATCCTTTGTACTCAGAGTCATAAGTTATCACTACCTTAAACTTCATTGTATGCTCCTTTCTTCAGCTATACTTAAATTACATCATAACCACATTTTCGTCAATCTCGTCTTTATAAAAATGGAGCAATTAAAAATTAAAAATGGGGTCAGACCGAATTGAAATTATTGAAAACAAAAGACTTAATAATTTAATAGTCAAATATATTTGAATTCTTTCCTTTCGTTTCGCTTTTCTCGCCTGTCTCGCCTTTCTAGCGTTTCTCGCTTTCTGTAAACGGAATCAACCAAACAGATGAAACAGACGTCATTTGGCTCTTGCACTCTCCTCCACAAACCCTTAAACTATCTTTTTCTTTATAGTCCAACGAAGCAATGAAACAATTTAACCATGCAACAATTTAACAATATTTCGGTGAATGGTATGTGGAAAAAAATCTTGATTTTGGGTTGCACCTTAGGATTACTCCTTATCTTTTTGATAAGCTGCCAGCCTTCTCCGGAAGTCAAGCCCGAACCAGAACCCGAACCCCCCGAGCCCACTCCTCCCCCAGCTCCCAAAGGGTTGACCCTAAAATCCTACCACCGCTCCATGAGCCAGCAGATGGAAGAATCCTACCAAAAGGCGGATGAAATCATGGTGGGGATTTTTGAGGCGAGCCACCGCGACCCCGAACGCGGCTTGATTTACTACTTCAAAGACGTGATCCCCTTCAATAAAGAAACTCTCTCCTGGGAATCTCCCATCAGTGCGGTGGTCCAAGTGCGGCCCGGCGAATGCAAACCTGAAATCATCAAACGAAGAGGGTTTAAAAATCTGATCGACCTGGACAAAGTAGGCATCTGCTGGGATTTTTACGAAGGGAAACGCGACATCTATATGGTGGGAGGAAAAAAGAACCTTATTTTTGTAAACCAGGTCATCGATGAAACCCAAATCAAGTCCTACCGAACCTTGATTGACACCTACCCAGTGACAGAGAAATGCCAAGCCAAGGCTGTCTTCGACTGGATGATCCGAAACAATCTTCTTAAATAATCCCTTCATTCTGAAGCTATTCTTAATATTATCAACAATTTATATTCGGTCTGACCCAAAATTAAGGCTGACCCAAAATTAAGGGCAAAATTAAGGGTCAATTCCGGGTCAGCTCCGGAATGACAAAGAAGAACGAAAGGTTATTTTCGAACCAAACAAAAGAAACGAAACGAACAAAATAAACTAAACCAACTAAAGAAACCAGATAAACCAAATAAACCAGATTAATGAAAAATCGCTTTCATCTTATACCAAACTGGCTATAATAAAGAGAAGGAGGAATACATATGAAAAACAAGAAAAAATTATTTTTAGGTCTAACCGTGTTTTTGTTGGTTCTCTCCCTCACCTTTTTGAATGTCTGCCAGAAAGCTCCTTCTTCCCAACTCCAGTTTGAAATTTCTTTTCCCCAATCCGTCCATCAAGAGGATATCACCGGACGCGTTTTTGTATGCATTTCTAAAACCAACGAAGAAGATCCCCGTCTTCAGGCCGGCTCATGGCGGAGCAGTGTCCCTTTCTATGGGAAAGACGTCAAGGATCTTCAGCCTGGGAAAAAAGCGGTGATTGATGAAAACACTCTTGGCTACCCCCCGGAAAGCTTAAAGGAGATCCCTGAAGGAGATTACTATGTGCAAGGACTTCTCCATATATACACCCAGTTCAATCGGGCCGACGGACATACCATCTGGGCTCCGAAAGACCACTGGGAAGGCCAGCAGTTTAACCGCTCCCCCGGCAATCTCTACAGCGAAACCAAAAAGGTCCACCTGGATCCCCAAAAGGGCTATCAGATAGAATTAAACCTGGATAAGAAAATTCCTCCCGTGGAGGTTCCCGAAGACACTCAGTGGGTCAAACGCATCAAAATAAAAAGTGAGCTCCTCTCCAAATTCTGGGGACATCCCATGCACCTAGGAGCCACTATCCTCCTTCCCAAAGGATATAAAGAAAACCCGGACGCCCACTACCCCGTTCACTACAGACAGGGACATTTTTCTCTCCGAGCTCCTTACGGGTTCCGCACCGAAAAACCCGAGGAAGAGAACCGTTGGGCTCAGCGAGGGTATGAATTCTATAAGGAGTGGACTTCCGATGATTTCCCCCGGATGTTCATTATCACCTTCCAGCACCCCTGTCCCTACTTTGACGACTCCTACGCCGTCAATTCTAAAAACTGCGGCCCCTACGGAGATGCCCTCCTGACCGAACTCATCCCCTATCTGGAGGAAAATTTCCGGATCATTTCCAAACCCTACGCCCGGGTCCTTTCCGGAGGCTCCACAGGTGGGTGGGAATCATTGGCTCTCCAGGTATTCCATCCGGACTTTTTCGGAGGGGCCTGGAGTTTTTGCCCCGATCCCATCGATTTCCGGTATTACATTCTGACCAATATCTACGAAGAGGAAAATGCCTTTTTCAAAAATTCGGATGGATGACCGCTCAACGCCCCTTCATGAGAGACACCCACGGCCAAGTTATGGTGACCATGGAAGAACTCAGCCAGATGGAAGCGGTGTTAGGCACCCACGGCCGCTCAGGACAGCAGCTGGATATCTGGCAGGCGGTTTATGGTCCAGTAGGAAAAGACGGATACCCCCAACCCGTTTGGGATAAAAAAACCGGAGAAATCAACCATGAGGTCGCGGAATACTTCAAAAAGTACGACCTCCGCCTCTACATCAAAGAACACTGGCCCCAAATCGGCCCCAAACTGGTGGGAAAACTTCACCTCATCACCGGAGATATGGATAACTACTACTTGAATGAAGCAATCTATGAATTGGAAGAGTTTATGGAAAACACCGAAGACCCCTATTATGATGGTTCTTTCCAATACGGACGCCCCCGTAAGGGACACGGATGGTCTCCTTACGGATGGTCCAGCGGGGATTTGGAGCGGGTTATGGCCGAACACATGACCCAGAACGCCCCTCCGGGAGAAAACATTTATCAGTGGAAATACTGAACAAGTTCATGGTGGATGGGGGAAGCAAGGACAGGCGGGAGACCTCCTGTGCCACCACCAATCCATAAAAGAACAGGATTCACCAATAGCTATTTTCTAACTAATTCCCCATTACGGCTTCGTCACCAGCAACCAATGACCTAGTATCCGGCATTCCCACGCAAGCGGGAATCCAGTATTTCCAGTATTTAAGGTACTGGATTCCGGGTCAAGCCCGGAATGTCATAGAAGAACGAAAGGTTGTTTCTAAACCAAACAAACTAAAGAAACCAAAGAAACCAGATCAACGCAATGAACGCAATAAACGCAACAAACGCAATCAACGCTTATTCCCGTCTCGCCTTCTTATTAACAAATGGAAATTAGGAAATAGGTAACATGTCCCCATTTTTTTAACGCAAAAAACGCATCAGCCCATCCCCTTAGGAAAGGTAACCTGAAAAGAAGTGCCTTCCTCTCTATCCAGTTCGATGTTTCCTTTGAGCTGTTTGACCAAGTCACAGACCAACTGCATGCCCATACTTGGAGAGTTTCGAAAATCTATATCTTTGGGAAAACCCTTTCCATCATCCTTCACCCCAAGTTGAACTTTCTCTTTGTTCAGAGAACGAAGCTGAACCTGAATATTCCCTTCTTGTCCTTTTTTAAAAGCATGCTGGATGATATTGGTGAGAAGTTCATTGACAATCAACCCGAGAGGAACCGCTTTATTGATATCCACCGAAATTTCTTCGGCCTCGGTATTCAGCCGAATCAAATTGGGGTCCACCTTATATGCACGAAACAGTCGGGAAGCCAGAGTTCGAATGTAGGAAGCAAAGTTGATCTGGGCGTATTCCTGGGATTGGTAAAGCATTTCATGAACCAAAGCCATGGACCGGATTCGATCCTGGCTTTCCTTATACAGTGTAAGGTCCTTTTGGTCCTTGATACGGCGGGACTGAATCCGGAGCAGGCTGATAAGGTTCTGCAGGTTGTTTTTCATCCGGTTGTGAGTTTCACGAAGAAGAGATTCCCTCTCTTTAAGATAAAAATGAAGCTTTTCCTCGGCTTTCTTCTTTTCGGTTATATCCTCCACAGTCCCTTCATAGTAAAGAATATTTCCTTTCTCATCCTTCACAACCTGGGCGCTTTCCCGGACAAAAAGGCTGGTTCCGTCCGATCTTTTCCAGGCCGATTCCATTCCTTTAACTATCCCTTCTTTCTCTATTCGCTCTTTGAACTCATTTCGGGGATAATCCGGCTCATACCCCTCCTGTTCCAAATTCCTTTGGGAAAGCTCTTCAAAAGAAGAATACCCCAACATGCGGACGAGGGCTGGATTGGCCATGAGGATTCGCCCGTCCGAAGTGGTCCGGTACAGTCCAATCGTGGAGTTTTCAAAAATATTTCTGTATTTCTTCTCACTTTCCTTGAGCCTTTTTCCTATTTTGTGTTTATACAGGGCTGTTTCCACGGTGGCCAGGATTTCTTTTTCCTGAAGAGGTTTGTACACATACCCGAAAGGACCCGTCTTCTTGGCTCTTTGAAAAGTTTGAGCATCCCCTAAGGCTGTGATGTAAACGATAGGGATATCGGCCTGGTCTTGAATCTTTCGGGCGGCCTCCACCCCATCCATATCTCCGCCCAGCTTGATATCCATCAACACAAGGTCCGGAGGATTTTTTTGGACTTCCTGGACAGCTTCTTCCCCGGATTCAACCACAGAAGAAACTCCATAACCGAAATGAGATAAGGTCATCTTTATATCATTCGCCACGATGCCTTCATCTTCGGCAATGAGAATTTTCGATTTGTGTTTATCTTTCATCAATTCACCTGAATTATTCAGGTTAAGAGAAGGCTGGGACGAAGATACATTGATAAAAAGCATAAAAAAATTGAGTGTATCAATACGCTCTTGATTTTTTTAAAGACCCATCCCTTTATCGTATTTTTAAATTTTGAACTATTTAAAATTTTACCACACAATTCCACCTTGTCAAAAAAAATACTTAATTAAACTTATTAATTTTATTAATTTTAAAGACACTATATATTGATATTTTTAATATTTTATAAAGAAATAATTAATATTTTTAATTAATTACCTTTTTTTTATTAATTTTTATTTTAACCCAAATGGGAGCGGGCCCAGGCATCTATAATAACATCTACCAGTTAGCTGTACTTTTCCACAGAAAAAGAGGGTTTACATTGCGATTTTTGGGGCCCAAATCCTACACGTTGGTCTGATAGATGGAAACAAACTCTAAAATTGAGAAACCTGAAAGAGACTCAACGATTTTAATTTGCCCTGTTTTCAAACTCTATGGTATAAAAAACCTCATGAAGGTGTACTTCCTCTGGGCGATAGGGGGAGGAAAGAATGAACCCCCATTATAGGGAAATGAGTTGACGGAGGCCCAACATGTCTCGAATCAAGAATGCTCCCAATTTTACTTCTGATGAAGCGGAGGCAGCAGCTGAGAAATTTTACAATCTCAAAGCAAAAGCCCAGGAGCTTCCCAGCGAACGAGACCAAAATTTTCTCCTTCAGGATAAAAAAGGCCACAAGTTTGTCCTTAAGATCGCCAATTCCACCGAAAAAAAGAAGACCCTGGAGTTTCAGAATAAAGTGATGCATCACCTCCGGCAAAAGGGAAGGAGAAAATTATGTCCCCGCCCCCTTCTCTCTAGCACTGGAAAGGATATAAGAGCGGTCCAAAGTGCCAAAGGAATTTCTTACTGGGTCCGCCTTTTCGATTATATCGAAGGGAAACCCTTAGGGGAATCCCGCCCCCACAGTCCAAATCTTCTCTCCGACCTGGGTGCCTTCACGGCCCAGTTGGTCCAAACCTTCTCCACCTTCCCTCTCCCCCAACCAGACAAACCAGATCAACGAAATATACCAGAATTCCAGCCTAACCTTATCTGGAATATGAAAAACGGACCCCGTATTATCCAAGAGTATAAACCCCATATTGATAACTCTGAAAAGCGGAGATTAGTGGAGCGTTTCCTTCATCTTTTCCAAACCCAAGCCCTCCCCCACCTCTCCACACTCTCTCAAAGCCTCGTCCACAACGATGCCAACGACTATAATATTATCGTATCTCCCCCAGAAAAAAGCCCCCCATCTTTCGGAAAAAGATCAATCGCTGGAATCCTTGATTTTGGGGATATGACTCATTCCTATGTGCTGTCTGAATTAGCCGTTGCCACCGCCTATTCCATGCTGGATAAAGAGAGCCCTCTTCAGGCTGCTTCTCATGTGGTCCGGGGGTTTAATTCAATCCTCCGTCTTTCCGAGAAGGAGCTGCGTGTTCTTTTCTACCTGATTTGCCTCAGACTGTGCATGAGTGTGTGTATTTCGGCTTACCAAAAGAAACTCAACCCTCATAATCCCTATCTCACTGTATCCGAAAAATCGGCCTGGAATCTTCTCCATAAACTGGAGGCCACTCCTCCCCGCTTAGCTTATTACTTTTTCCGGGCTTCCTGCGGTTTTCAAGCGGTCCCTGAATCCAAAAAAGTGGTCCATTGGCTTAAAGAAAACCAATCCCAACTCCAACCCATAACTAAGGATTCTCTCACTGAAGACAAAGTTTTGGTTTTTGACCTGAGTCCAGGGACCTCTCTCCTTAATCGACCGGGATGCCGTGAAGACATGGAGAGTCTCTCCCAGAGGCTCTTCAGGGAGATGGAAAAATCAGGAGCCAAAGCGGGAATTGGCCGCTACGATGAAGCCCGCCTCTGCTATACCTCTCCTCTTTTCAGGCCGTCGGAAGACCCTTTAGCCGAGGGACGAACGGTCCATCTGGGGATGGATATTTTTCTTCCTCCGGGCTCTCCGGTCTTGGCTCCCTGGGCCGGGAAAATCCACAGTTTTCGAGACAACAAAAATCTTTTCGATTATGGGCCCACCCTTATTTTGGAACACACCCCTGAGCCGGATATCACTTTTTATACTCTCTACGGTCATCTAAGCAAAGAGTCTTTGAAAGACCTTCATCCTGGAAAAAAGATTAACCAAGGCCACAAAATAGGCACTGTCGGAGATATGAGTGAAAACGGGGGCTGGCCCCCTCATGTTCATTTTCAGGTCATCACGGACATGCTCGATTATAAGGGGGATTTTCCTGGGAGCGTCCGTTTCAGCGAAAAAAACGTCTGGCTGAGTGTTTCTCCGGACCCCAACTGGATACTGAATATTCCCCCAGAAAAATTGAAGGGAGAAGCCCTCTCCCCCCAGCAGATAATCAAACTCAGGCAAAAACATATCGGCAAATCATTGAGTATTTCTTATCACAAACCTTTAAAAATAGTCAGGGGTTACCTGGAATACCTTTATGATCATACGGGTCGAGCTTTTCTGGATGCCCGAAACAATGTGCCCCATGTAGGACACAGTCATCCCCAGGTTGTGGAGGCTGTAAAGCACCAAGCAGCGGTTCTCAATACTAACACCCGGTATCTTCATGACCACCTGGCTCGTTATGCTCAGCGTCTCACACAAAAACTCCCACCACCCTTAGAAGTTTGTTTCATGGTGAATTCTGGGAGTGAAGCCAATGACCTGGCTTTGCGGTTAGCCCGCAATTACACGGGCGAAAAAGACGTTATCGTCATCGATAATGCCTACCACGGCCACCTCTCTTCCTTAATCAACGTCAGCCCTTATAAATTCAACGGTTCTGGGGGAAGGGGTCGCCCTTATCACACTCATGTCGTCCCTATGCCCGACCCTTACCGGGGTCTTTACCGCTACCCAGATAGAAGGATTGGGGTAAAGTACGCCCAACATCTGAGGAAAACTTTATCTGAGTTGGAAAAAGAAAGACGAGGGCCCGCTGCATTTATCTTCGAATCTCTTATGGGATGTGGAGGACAGATAATTTTTCCGGAGAATTATTTGAAAGAAGCCTTCAAGATTGTTAAGGAAACCGGGGGATTGTGCATTGCGGATGAAGTCCAGGTAGGTTTTGGAAGGGTGGGTTCGCATTTCTGGGGTTTCCAAACTCAGGGAGTCATCCCAGACATTCTCACCTTGGGTAAACCCATGGGCAACGGCTTTCCTCTGGCTGCTGTGGTCACCACCCCAGAAATTGCGGAGGCTTTTGCTACCGGGATGGAGTATTTCAACACCTACGGAGGAAATCCTGTCTCCTGTGCGGCGGGAATGGCTGTGTTAGATGTAATTGAAAAAGAGGGGCTTCAGCAGAAAGCCAGGGAAGTCGGAGAATACCTCAAAAAGGAACTGGAGAGATTAAAGAAGAAATACCCGTTAATCGGTGATGTAAGAGGAATGGGGCTTTTCCTGGGGGTGGAGCTTGTCACAAATAGAGAGAAAAAAGAGCCCGCTCCTCTTCAGGCTGAGTATCTTATCAACAGGATGAGAGAAGAAGGAGTTTTGGTGAGCACCGATGGCCCTGATCAAAACGTTATAAAAATCAAACCTCCCCTCCCCTTCAACAAAGAAGATACAGATCTTCTCATCTCCCGGATGGATAAAATCCTCGCTGAAGATCCTTTATCAATTTAGTCCGAAACAGCCTATTTTCTCAATATTTTTAGGGTTTTAAAAACTGGGTCTCATTAAGGATTTTTAAGGCTTTATTCTTTTATTATCAATAACTTACTTTCGACCCCATTAACAAAACCAGATAAACCAAAGAAACGAGATGAACCAGACTAACCAAAAAAACTATATAAACCAGAGAAACTAGAACAACGCCTTCTTTTCAACTTATTTGGGTGGCGGAGAGGGAGGGATTCGAACCCTCGGTACCGTATTATCCGGTACAGTCGCTTAGCAGGCGACCCTGATCAGCCACTCCAGCACCTCTCCGCTTTCTTTCTTTTCTAAAATTATTTTAACATGTTTCTTTCTCAATTCAAGAAAGAACCATTCTTATTGAACCTTTATTCACTTTTTTTACTTCAATGATTAACTCTTTTATTATCAATAACTTACTTTCGGTCCGACCCAATCTTTGATATCTTTGTTTCAGGAAACGTTATCTTAAAGGATGTTTGAGGTTTCCGGCTCAGTTCGATTTCACCCTCTATTTGATCGACCAATGAACTCACCAGCTGCATCCCCATGGATGTGGCCTTCCGGAGATCCAGGTCTTCGGGGAGACCCACACCGTTATCGCTGATTTGAAGCTCATAACCTGAGTCTTTCTTGTGAAATTTTATCCTTATCTCTCCCTCCCTTTCATCCGGAAAGGCATGCTTCAGGGAATTGGAGACCAGTTCATTGACAATCAACCCCAGAGGCACCGCTTTATTGATATCGATAAAGACATTTTTGATATCCTTCCTAATCGTCACTTTCCCCATTTTACCCCGGTAGTAGCTCAAAAGATGGTTGGATATCTGTTTGATGTATTGACTGAAATCCACACTTGCCAAGTCTTCGGATTTGTACAATCTATCGTGAATGAGAGCCATAGAGTAAACACGCTTCTGGGTCGCTTTGAGTGCCTCCTGAGCTTTTTTATCTTCAGTGCGGCTCGACTGAATGTTGAGAAGACTGGAAATGACCTGCATGTTGTTTTTAACCCGGTGGTGGATTTCCCTCAAGAGCACCTCTTTCTCCTTCAGGTTTTTCTGAATCTGCTCCTCTGCTTTCTTACGCTCGGAGATATCCAGGGCAAAGGCGAACTCATACTCCCTCCCCTCAAACTCCAAATAGTGGTCAGTAATTTCAACAGGAACCAGGGTTCCATCCTTTCTTTTGTGTAGAGTTTCGAACCTCAGACTTTTCTTCTTTTTCAGTTTTTCCCAATGTTTTTTCCTTCTCTCTTTGGGATAGTTGGGGTCTATATCGGTCACTCTCATCCCCTCAAGCTCTTCTTTGTTGTAACCAAGGTGGCGGCAGGTGGCATCGTTTACATAGAAAAACCTCCCCTCCGGAGTTACCCAAAACACGGCTAGGGTAACTTTGTCGATTGAAAACTGGGTGAGCTTGAGCTGCTCCTCAGCCTTCTTGCGCTCGGTGATATCCCGAGCTATAGAGAGAACATGGGGTTCGGTATTTAACCGGAACAAATGGGAACTGATTTCCACAGGTATTTGGGAGCCGTCCTTAGCCACATGTTTCATTTCAAAAGTGATGTGTCTGTTTTCACGAAGTTTTTTCATGATATCATGCATTTCAGCCGCGGCATCGGGGAAATTGATATCCAGGGGGGACATTCTCATGAATTCTTTCTTTGTGTAACCCAGCATATCGCACGCGACATCATTGACCTCCACGAATTTCCCGGGCATCCCATCTTTTCTCAGTTTGTGGAGGTACATGGCATCGTTGGCATTGTTGAATATTTCCCGGAACTTCCTTTCTCTTTCTTGCAGTTTTCTCTCTGCTTCTGTTCGCTTGTCTTCCTCTTCAATGGAATACAAAGCAAAAGACAAATCCATCCCCACCTCTTTGATCAAATCCTGCTCTTCTTTTTTCAAAGCATATCTATAGGGAAAACGAATCACCAGTAAACCATATAATTTATCTTTGTATTTTAGGGGAAGAGTAGCTCCGCTCCCTCCTTTATACTTATGGGACAAAGAACAAGGAGGACAATTTTCATCCGGGTCTTCGGTGATAACCAGATCCTGCTTTTCCATGACCTCTTGACCGCATGGAGGAAGTTCTCCTTTTTTCATCTTCTCAACCAACGGTGAAAAACTCTTACCCAGGCCATTTTCGGCAGATATTTCCAGCTTTTGTTTGCTGTCCAGAAGAGCGATCCATACATGGCTGTATCCCCGGCTTTCCATCAGGTATTCACAGCTCTTCTGGATGAGCTTCTTCTTATCTTTCTCGTAAGTGATGAGTTGGTTTATATTCCGGATGGCCCGCAGCACACTGTTGAGTTGAGTGATTCTTTCTTCGGCCCGATGGCTCTCTATAATTTTTCCCAACCGTTCGGCAACGGCCTCGATCAAATCTCTTTCTTCTTTCAAAAAAGGCCCTTCATCAAGTGGGGGCATTTTCTCTAAATAGCCCACTTCCACCTCCCCGGCTTTCTTTCCGTGAACTTGAATACCGGCTTTCTGCATCCAGGAAGTCTTTTTAAAATTTGCGGTTGCGTACTCATTCCCGTCGATTGAAATCCGGGCACACGTGATTTCCGGGTACTGCCAGGACCGTTGAATCAAACGGCAGGTCTCTTGGAATATCTCATCCAGGGATGTATCTCTTCGCTCCACAAGCTTGGATATTCCGTAAAGACACCTCAGCTCTTTGACACGTTCTTGAAGCTCTCTTACTTCTCGACTGTGTATTTCCAGGTTTTTTATCCAGTGGTTTATTTCTGCCGCCTCGGGCTTCTGTTTTAAGAGCTTTTCAGGAGGGATGTAATAGAAATTGCTGTAAACTTTGGGGCCGATGACAGCCATAGGATGGGTTCGAAGCACATCCAGGAGAATCTCTGGTTGGAACCTCCGCCGGTCATACTGGCATACAGCCATGCATTTGCTTTTGGGCAAGAAATCGTTGAGCTTGTTTTCGTATTCGATCAAACGCTCTGTTCCGGGCAAATTCCGCAGCGCCCAGGTCATCTCTCCGGTGACCCTCAGCGCATGATAGCCTTCGTCCAAAGCTTTTTTCGTTTCTTTTTTCAAAAGTGCAATCATAGCATCCGGGTCGAACACCCCTCCTTTCATGTAGGAATCCTGGGAGGTGAGTATCTCCAATTGACCCCGGTCCTTGTAGGGCTTCACCTCCACTCCTGCATCCCGCAGGTAGTTCAGTATCTTATCCGCTGTCCGGACATCCACGATATAGAGAACCTTTTCTCCCTGATCCAATCCTTGGCGAAGGAAAGGGGTGAAGACCTTGCGGTGTTCCTCCTCAGTCTGGTAAATGCAGCAGAGATGGTCACCGGGCTGTAATTCTTGGAGGGCCTGTTCAAGAAAGTATTGGGGGAATCTCCCTTTTTCTGATGTTGATTTTTCTCCACCTCTGGAGAGGGAAACCGGTTTTTTGCTTAAAGATTTTAATTTTTTTGAATCAGAAACCCTTTGACGCAGACCCTTTAATTCATCGATAAGTTGCTTTTTTGTTTTATCCTGGTCTTTTTTCATGATTTTTTCTCATAAAGTATCTTTCTTATGGGTTGGGAGGATTTTTTGTAAAGGAAAGCCTTCTCGTTCCTATCGGTCACCGGTCCCTCCATTCTGGGGACAATCCATAGAAGAAAAAAACAGAATCCCGCTTATTTTGAATCCTTTTCCCACCTCGGCTGAAAATTCTAAAAATAATCTCCTCTCTTTCCCATTTGATTCCTTTATATCAAAAAATTCCCATATTGACAATATTTTGTACCTAATCCTAAAGTCACCATTTAAAAGTTTTTTGTCCTGACATTTGACATTTGAAAGGTTTTCGGGGGAAATTCTAATTTCTTAAAAATTGAATTTTACTTGGGGATTCTTTTTCTTTATAAACTTTGAAATTTCTTCCACAAATAACTCCGCACTTTTAATTGCATCTTGGGCCTCTTTTTTAGAACAGGGAGTAAAGGGTTCATAAATAAACTTATGCCTTTGCTTTCTCATATAATCATACATATTAATTAATTGTCACATAGCATAACATCGTGGACTTTATTTTGAGAAAAAGTTATAGCACAACATCGTGGACTATTTTTCTTTTTTTGGCAAATCATATTTGAACTCCTGTACAAACTCATCAAACAAGAAAACCTTTAAACATTGCTCTTTAATATAAATAGTTGCTTTTACATATTCGTATTGGCAATCCTGCTTGAGAAGGAATTTTTCTCCAAAGACATCGAGCATTCTATCACTACGGATGAATCGTATAAGATGGAGCTTTCCTTTCTGTTTGTAAGAGACATCACTTATGGAGAAATCTGGATCGAGTAAGTTAGGTTCAAAATCTAATGAATCTTCAAAAGCTTGGGGAGTCATTCCTTTCAAAATACTATAGCAGTGGTTGTTGTTATGGAACACCTCGAACTGCCTCTCCTCTCGTTGTAGCTGGAGGAAGTTCTCAAAGTGCTGGACCCTGAAGAAGCGTTTATTCCACACATCGTTGAACCTCTCTAGCTGAGCCATCCTCCAAGGTTCCCTAAAGGGTATAAACACTGGCTCTATATCAAGAGAAAGACAGAGTTTTATAATCTTACTAAACCACCTAGGCCGTCTCTCAGAGCCTGAGAACACCTGTTGGTTGTCAAACTGACAGTAGTGAGGTATTCCCAGAGTTTTCCAGACATCAATCAAGCCAGCAGTGACTGCCGAGGCGTTTCTGAAGAGGAGCCCTTTAATTTTCACTTTATGGCAGAAGATATCCATTGTGTTGAGAGAATAAAATCGTTCTTTATTATGAAGATATCTTGGTCCGATAAGATCTGTCTGATGAAGCTCATTAACAGCATCTGCCTTAATGGAAGGATAAATTTTCCCTTTAGGATGATAGCCCTTTTCCTGCTTTTTAATGAGATGATTTCTTTTCAATACTCTGTTTATGGTCCAGACTGCAGGAGGCTCCAAATCTAGCTTCCTAATCTCCCACGCGATAGCCCCTGCACCTATTTGGGCATACCTCGTCTCTTCGAGCCGCTTCCTTATGTTAACAATGAGTTGTTCCATATTTTGTTCAACTTTGCGATAAGGGGACTTAGGTATCCTAGGAAATTCCTTGTACCAATGATCTCTTCCCTCATGGTATCTCTTAATCCATTTGAAAAACCAACTCTTTGATCTATCCAAATCCTTGTAAATATGAGATGGTTTCTCTCCTTCAATATGACGCCTTATTGCTTCTTTACGTACTCTCTCTCCTTCATCCATTTCTCTTGACCTCCTTTTATACGGTCAAGTTTCAAATGAAGTAAAGAGTGAGTCAATAGTAACCGTTCAATTGAAAAAAATATAGTCCACGATGCTGTGTAACAAAAACCTTTAATTAAAGTCCACGATCTTTTGCTACTTATACAGTCCACGATGTTATGCTATGTGACAATTAATGAACTAAGTTTTTTTCCTAAAACTGCACTTGAAAATCGAATAATAGTTAAATGCTTTCTTTTTATTTCTGCCCTATAACCAAAGCTGTTCATCAAAGCGAGTCCACTCCGCAGCATAGCATTATAAGCGTAATTAAACGCACAATCTTCATCTATATCAAGGTTTCTTACCGCGGTCTCTATATCCTTATAAGCCCGATCAATTAAGCTGGAAATTGCTTTAGGATCAACAGGACATTTCTTTATCAAGTTTTGTTTTTTTAAATCAGCGATATTATCACTTGATTTCATAAATATTACCTATAAGAGGAATCTTCTTTTTTTTCATCACTTCTTTTAAAAATTCTATTTTATCTTTCTTTTCTAAAAATTCATCCATTGTGTACAAAGTAAAATTGATCTCTCTATCAAATTTAGACTCTAGGATTCTTAATTTATTTACGATTTCCTTAGAATCCGGATTCCCAATAATCATGACATCTATATCGCTCGTAGTTTTTGCTTCATTGGTAGGAAAAGAGCCATAGACAAAAGCAATATCTATGCTTTGAATTGAAGATAAAACTTCTTTAATTCTTTGCAAAATACCAGAAGATTTCATCATAATGCTCTTTATTTCATTGTATAATGGATGATTCTGGTTTAGTTTATAATAAACAAGATTCCCTTCCCTCTCCGTTAAAAATAATTCATCTTTATTGAGCTTCTTTATCTCACGTGCAATATTACCCACAGAATAACCTAATAACCTTTCGAGCTTCCTTATATAGTATTTCTTGGAAGGATTACAGAAAAATAGGGTCAGGATATCTCTTCTTACTTTTGAATTTGTAATATATAAATTTTCAATCATTTGTTCCCAATTAAGAGAACAATTGTACTCATTTTTGAGAACAAGTCAATAATAATCATTTCTTTTTGAACTTTAAATTTTTAAGGTTAATGAGGTGTAAGGTTAATGAGGGGTCGGGCCCGGCGATTTCTTTTATTTTCTATCACTTAGTATGAGTTTTCCACAGAAAAAAGGGCCTATTTCGCCCTTTTTGGGCCCAAAAATATCTTTCTGAACTTTGAATTTTGAATTCAGAGGTGGCGGAGGGAGAGGGATTCGAACCCCCGTCCCGGTAAACGGGAAGCGGTTTTCAAGACCGCCGCCATAAGCCACTCGGCCATCCCTCCGTCAATATTCTA
>JAGXKI010000033.1 GCA_018335295.1 bacterium
TGCCGAAGAGGGGACTCGAACCCCTACGAGCGGTTCAATGCTCACATGGCCCTCAACCATGCGTGTCTACCAATTCCACCACTTCGGCATTGAAAATGGATAAGAAGCCATTGCCAAAGCCTCTGGAATGCTCTTGATTTTTATTGCAGTCCTGGCTTTTTGGTGGCTTCGGGCTGTTTCTTTTCGGTCCGGGTATCTTTTTTTCCTGGATTATTCGACTTTTTTTCGGTGGTTTCGGATTTCTTTTCTTCAGTGGTTGTGCCCTTCTTTTCAGTATCCTTCTTCTGTGTTTCTTCTTTCTTTTGGGTCTCTGCAGCTGCTGGTTTTCCTTTGGCTTCTTCTTGACCTCTTATGACTGATTTGGTACCTGTGGCCGAGAGAATCCATAATCCCAGTGAAGTCAACATGAACAAAACAGCACTGATAGTGGTGATTTTAGTGAGGATATTTGCGGCTCCCCTCGGACCAAACACAGTCTGACTGCCCGCTCCGCCGAAGGCTCCAGCCAAATCTGCGGATTTTCCCGTCTGAAGAAGAACAGCCACGATCAAGACAATGCATGTAATGATGTGAAGTGTTGAAATTATTGCGCTCACTTTTTATCCTTGTATGCCTTTATAGATTCTTTGGCGATCTGAATAAAAGATTCACATTTCAAAGAGGCTCCTCCGATCAAAGCCCCGTTGATATCCGGCTCTTTAACCAGAGGATAAGCGTTTTTCGGCTTGACCGAACCACCATAAAGGATTATAGCATAATCGCCAATCTCTTTTCCATAGGCCTCTTTCGATTGTTCTCGAATAAAATGATGCACTTCTTGAGCCTGATCTGGGGTCGCTGTGAGTCCGGTTCCGATGGCCCATATGGGTTCATAGGCTATGATGACTTGCTGGATTTCCTCTTGGGTCATGTTGGTGAAGCCTTCGGATAATTGAGTTTTGATCTTTTGGTTTGTTTTTTCTTCTTCCCTTTCTTTTTTGGTTTCCCCTATGCACACAATGGGTGTGAGGCTGTGGTCCAGAGCGGCTTTAATTTTTTTATTCACTGTCTGGTTGGTTTCACCGAAGTATTCTCGTCTTTCCGAATGGCCGATAACCACATAAGTGCAGCCTGCATCCTTCAGCATGGGAGGGGAAACTTCACCGGTATAGGCTCCTTCTTCTTCCCAGTACATATTTTGGGCTCCTACTTCCACGGGACTGTTTTGGAGAATCTTTTTTACCTCGCTTAGAGCGGGGAAAGGAGGAATCACCACCAATTCGGTTTCTTTCAGTTCACCAGCAGCATTGCGGATTTCTTGAACTAGTTCCAAAGCCTCAGAGTTGGTTTTATGCATTTTCCAGTTGCCAGCGATGATGGGTTTTCCATGAAGTTTTTTCATTTCACTCCTCCTTTAAGGCTTCGAGACCAGGAAGGGTTTCCTTGGCGATAAATTCCAGAGAAGCCCCTCCTCCAGTGGAAACGTGGAAAATACGGGGTGTGACTCCGGCCTTATCCAAGGCCGAGGTGGAATCTCCTCCTCCTACAATGGAAATGGCTGGGGATTTGGCTACTGCCTTGGCGATTTCTGTAGTTCCACGGGCAAAAGCGTCCACTTCAAAAACACCCATAGCACCGTTCCAGAACAGAGTCTTTGCCTTGGAGATGATGTTTGAGTATTTTTTAATAGTTTGGGGCCCTATATCCAGAGCCATCAAATCCGAGGGGAGGGGATAGGAGTTTACTGTTTGGGATTGAGCTGGTGATTCTGAATCCGGTGCTACCACATGGTCTGAGGGGAGATGAATCCGGATATTCTTATTTTTGGATTTTTCCAGAAGCTGTAGGGCCATTTCTTTTTTATCTTCTTCCACACGAGAACGTCCAATGCCGTATCCTAGAGCAGATAAGAAGGTATAGGCCATAACGCCTCCGATAAGAACATCGTCGGCTTTATCCGAAAGGTTATCGATTACCGGTATTTTATCGGAGACTTTGACTCCTCCCAGAATAGCCACATAGGGCTTTTGGGGAGAATGGACGGCCTTTCCCAGATACTCCAATTCTTTATGGATTAAAAACCCGGCGGCTTTCTTTTTAACAAGACCCGGGATTCCTGTCACAGAAGCGTGGGACCTATGGCAGGTTCCGAAAGCGTCATTGACGTACACATTTACGTTTTGGGCAAGCTTTTGGGCAAAAGAGGGATCATTTTCTTTTTCCCCAGGATAAAACCGTAGATTTTCCAGAAAAAGGACCTGTCCTTCTTGAAGTTCATCTCTCATCTGGTTCACTTCGTCTCCGATGACATCCGGAGCCATCTTAACTTCTTCAGATAACAGCTCGGAAAGACGTTTCTGGACAGGTTTCAGACTCATCTTGGGATTGAATTTTCCCTTAGGCCTTCCCAAGTGGGAGGCCACAATGAGCTGGGCTCCGTTTTGGACCAGATGTTTGATGGTAGGGAGAGCTGCTTTTATCCGGGAATCATCGGTAATGCGGCCTTCTTCGTCTAGAGGGACATTGAAGTCTACCCTTAGAAAAACCTTCCTTTTTTTGACATTAATGTTTTGGATGTGATTCATGGTTCCCTCTATTTTGAAATGTATTTAATCAAGTCCACCAGCCGGCATGAATATCCCCATTCATTGTCATACCAAGCCAGAACTTTAACCAGGTTATTGTTGACAATCGAGGTGGATGCCGCATCGAATATGGCTGAATGAGGGTTGGCCATGTAATCGACAGATACCAGTTTTTCTTCGGTGTACTGAAGGATTCCTTTCAAATCTTCCTGGGAAGCCTTTTTAAAAGCGTTGTTCACTTCTTGGATGGTGACATTCTTTTTGAGCAAAGAAACCAAATCCACTACAGAAACATTTGCTGTGGGAACTCGGATGGCGATCCCGTCGATTTTCCCTTCCAGTTTGGGAATGATCACTCCAGCCAGTTTAGCGGCCCCTGTGGTGGTAGGAACTTGAGACACAGCGGCGGCTCGGGCTCGGCGGAGGTCTTTATGAGGAGCATCCAGTATTTTTTGGTCACTGGTATAGGAATGGATGGTGGTCATGAAAGCTTTCTCGATCCCAAAATTATCTTGAAGAACTTTGACTACGGGAGTCAAACAGTTGGTGGTGCAGGAGGCATTGGATATGACTTTATGTTTGTTGGGATCATAGAGGTCTTCGTTTACGCCTAGCACGATGGTGAGATCGGGTCCTTTAGCCGGAGCCGATATAACCACTTTCTCGGCTCCTCCTTGTTCGATATGTTTGACCGCATCCTCTTTTTTCCGAAAAAGACCCGTGGATTCGAGAACGGTGGAGACTCCTATTTCTTTCCAAGGGAGATTCCCCGGGTCTTTTTCAGCAAAAACCTTGATTTCCTGGTCCTTGATTTTGATGGAATTTCCGGATGTCTCAATCTTTTCATCCAGGATTCCCAATACTGAATCGTATTTCAAAAGATGAGCTAAGGTTTTGGCATCAGTGATATCATTGACGGCCAGGACATCGATTTCAGGGTCCTTATAGCAGGCTCTGAAGAAATTTCTACCAATTCTTCCGAATCCATTTATTCCAACCTTGACACTCATATAAACCTCCTTTTATGAATATTTGATAATTTTGCTGTTCAATACCAAATTAAAACATAAAAAAGGGGATAAATCAACGAAACGGGAACCATATTATTCGAGTTTTGAATGGTCGTATTTTTTAAAAAATGGCGTCGGACCAAATTCTATTAAGAGGGTATAAATAGTATAAATTGGTCAGATCCCGTTCTTGATTGTTTTCTTGTGAAATGAAAAATTATATAATTAAAAACTCTGATTTAAAGACAGGTTTCTTCTCCATGAAAAAAGGCAAAAACAAATATCAAAATAAAGAGAAAGTGAAAAAATACATTACCCGTTCAGAAAAAGAGAGCTTCCAATTGGCTAAACATCTATCCAGTAAGTTCAAAGGAAATGAAGTAGTTCTTCTTCAAGGGGAATTGGGAGCCGGAAAAACTGTTTTTACGAAAGGTATTGCTTCCGGTTTGGGGATGAAGGACACTCATCAAGTATGCAGCCCTTCTTACACTTTGGTCAACATCTATCAAGCTGATTTTCCTATTTATCATATAGACCTTTATCGTTTAGGAAATAGAGAAGAAATAGAAGATCTGGGGTGGGAGGATTATTTGGGTCAAGGAGTGATTGTGGTGGAGTGGGCCGAAAAGATCAATTTCAATCTGGACCATCCTATCCGTGTGTTTATCCAGATAGGGGGAGAAGAAAAGAGGAAAATTCGTATACATTATTGATTTTGAGAGCGTTTTTGGATGAGTTCGTTAAATTCTTTTTCATTTATCGTTCGCACATTAATTTTTCGGGCATCTTCTAGTTTGCTCCCGGGATTTTCTCCGACCACCACATAATCGGTCTCAGAACTCACACTGGAACTGACTCTGGCTCCCCATTCTTCCACAAGATCTTGGGCTTCTTTGCGGCTGTATCCTTCCAGAGATCCTGTGAAAACAAAAGTCATTCCTTGGAAAGGCATTTTCTCCTTTGAAGGGGCCATGTCTTCCACTTCAATCCCTAATTGTTCCAGTTTTTCCAGTACTTTCTGGTTTTCTTTCTGCTGGAAAAAGCGGACCACACTCTCGGATATTTGAGGTCCGATTTCCCTGATGGAGTCCAGGCCTTCACGGGAAGCTTTCCGGATATTATCCAAACTCTGGAATTGCCGAGCCAGGAGTTGAGCTACATGGAGTCCCACGTGGCGGATACCTAAAGCAAAGAGAAAACGGTCCAACCGGACTTTTTGGGTCGCTTGAATGGCGTTGTACAAATTCTCCGCTGATTTTTGAGCAAAGCCTTCCAGTTTCAAGAGGTCATCTATGGAAAGAGTGTACAGGTCAGCAATATCTTGAACCATTTTTTTATTGACCAGTTGTTTGACGATTTTGTCTCCAAGGCCGTCTATATTCATGGCATTCCGGGAAGCATAGTGGATGATATGTCCGATAAGCTGAGCTCGGCAGGTCAATCCACCGGCACAAATATAGTAGGCTCCTTCTCTGAACACATCGGATCCACACACAGGACACTTCGTGGGCATGGAAAATTCTTTTCCTCTTTTTTTTCCTGGCTGGTCGATCCTTTCCATCACTTCGGGTATTACATCACCAGCTCTGGCAATTCGGACTTTGTCTCCGGGACGGACATCCTTTCGTTTCACTTCATCCTCGTTGTGAAGAGTGGCGCGGCTGACAGTCACTCCTCCCACATCCACAGGTTCAAGAAGAGCTACCGGGGTGAGCATTCCGGTCCGGCCTACCTGGACAACTATATCTTCCAGAAGAGTGACTTCCTGTTTAGGAGGGAATTTCCAGGCGAGAGCCCAACGAGGGCTCCTCTGCCGAGTGCCCAGTCTTTCCCGGAGTTTGTAATCATCCAATTTGATCACAATCCCGTCAATATCATACTCAAGTTCGTCCCGCTGTTCGCTCAGTTGGTGATGATACTGCTGAATCTGTTCAAAGGAAGTGAATCTTCGGTTGTGTTTGTCTGTTTTGAGTCCCCAAGAAGGAAACTGCTTAAGGGCCTCCCAATGGGAGTTGAATTCCTGGCCCTCTATGCGGAGAATATCATAGAAAAATATATCCAAGGGTTTATCGGCTGCTTTTTTCGGGTCCAGCTGCCTCATGGTCCCGGCCGCGGCGTTGCGGGGATTGGCAAAAGGTTCCTCGTTTCGTTCAATCCGGTCTTTATTCAACTTCTGGAAGTCAGATTTGGGCATGTACACTTCTCCCCGGACAGCCAGAAAGGAAGGGAGATCTCTATGGTTCATTTTTTGAAGTCTTAATGGGAGTGAACTTATGGTTTTAAGATTGGAAGAAATGTCTTCACCGATTTCTCCATCCCCTCGGGTGGCTCCATAATGGAAGAATCCATCCCTATACACGACCTCTATGGATAAGCCGTCAAATTTGGGCTCCACCACATATACCGGATAGGTCTGGCCGGTATTGCGGCGGATGAAGTCTTCGAAATCTTTGACTTCATTTTCTTCCAGAGCGGCGTTTAAACTTAGCATGGCCACGGTGTGGCGGACCTTTTCCAGTTTATCCAGAGGTTTTGCTCCTACTCTTTGGGTAGGAGAATCAGGAGATTGGAATTCAGGGAAAGCTTTCTCTAGATTCTGCAAGCGGCGGAAGAGCTTATCGTAAAGTGCGTCAGAAATTTGTGGCTGATTTTTTATGTAGTAAAGATAGTTGTGGTATTCAATCCCTTCTCGGAGCCCTTCGATTTCCCTTTGGGCTTCTTTTTTGTCCATTTCTTTTATGTCTTTGAATTGTCTTGGGGGATTGTTTTTATAATCCATTTTCGCTCCTCTTTGGCTCTAAGATTTTCTTAAAAGCTTTCTCAGAGATTCTAGTTTGTAGGTGTTAAGGACATCCTGAGGTTCCAACCAACCTCTTTGGGCCTGACCGAGACCAAAACGCATAAAATCCAGGTCGTTCTGACTGTGGGCATCTGTGGAAATGGCCACCTTTATGCCGAGCTCTTTGGCCATCATACAGTGAGAATCTGTCAAATCCAGCCTGTCGGGATGAGCGTTGAGTTCGAGAAAACATCCTTGGTCTTGGGTCATATGCATGATTTTTTCCATATCTACTTCATAAGGTTTCCGTTCGTTGATCAATCGACCTGAGGGATGAGCCAGGATATCTGTGTAGGGATTTTTCAAAGCTTTGATAATTCGTTGGGTTTGTTTTTCTTGGGGAAGATTGAATTTGTAGTGGACTGAGCAGATGACCAGGTCCAGTTGTTTTAAGATTTCGTCGGGAAGATCCAGAGTCCCATCTTCCAGGATATCCACTTCGATGGATTTAAGAAGGACCACTCCTTTGATTTTTTGATTCAGTTTATCAATTTCTTCTATCTGTTGAGCCAGCCTTTTTTTGTCCAGACCGTTGGCCACACTCACGTGTTGGGAGTGGTCGGAAACAGCCAGATATTCATACCCCTTTTTCCGAGCAGCTTCAGCCATTTCCTCTGGAGTAAAATGGCCATCTGTATACTTTGTATGGGAATGAAGGTCTCCCTTGATGTCTTCAAGAGTTAAAAGATGAGGGAGTTGATTGTTTTGAGCGGCTTCGATTTCTCCCCGGTTTTCTCGAAGTTCAGGTGGGATATAAGGGAGGTCCACTTGATTGTAGACTTCCTCTTCGGTTCTTCCGGCAGTCCGTTGATTCCCCTTAAACACGCCGTATTCATTGATCTTGAGGTCACGTTTCGCAGCAAGGGAGCGGACCGCGATGTTGTGTTCTTTGGAACCGGTGAAATAATGGAGTGCTGAACCATAGCTTTCTTCAGGAAGAACTCGAAGATCGATCTGGATTCCCGAACGCATCACTACCGAAGAGCGGGTCTCTCCATGAGAAATAACCTTTTTCACGTTTTCGTAATTGACAAAATGCTCCATCACCTTGGTTCCATCCTTGCATATAGCCAAAATATCCAGGTCTCCCACTGTTTCTTTTTTTCTTCGGTAACTTCCGGCTACAGTGATCTTTTTTACTCCAGGGAGCTTTTGGAGATAATCCTTCATGGGTTCAACCACCTGTTCGGCCATCAATAATTTAAATCGTTTTTCTCCTTCTTTCATGCGGTCGATTTCTTCGATGATGCTCTTTTCTGTTTTTTCACCGAATCCGGAGAGACTGCGGATTTTGTGCTTCTGTGCTGCTTTTTTCAGCTCTTCGGCCGAACTGATGCCCAGGTCTTTATAGATAACTTTTATTTTTTTAGGCCCCATCCCCTGTATTTTCATCAGTCTGCTGAGCTCGGGAGGAATTTCTTTTTGGAGGTCTTCGAGAAGGGGATGAGTTCCTGTTTCCACAATGGTTTGGATTTTTCCAGCTAAGTCTTTTCCGATTCCCGGCATTTGGGTGAGATCTATACCTTTTTCCACTATTTCAGCGGCATTCCGGGATAGTCCTCCTATGGTCCGAGAGGCATTCCTGTAAGCCCGAACTCGAAATTGGTTGGCTCCTTTGATTTCCAGGAGGTCTGCAATCTGGCTGAATATTCTCGCTATATCATTGTTGTTGATTGGCATCAGTTACTCCTTACGGATTAATTCCTGGAGTTCCCAGGCGTTTTGTACAGCGAAGCCAGCTTGATCATTATCAAAGTAGCAGTAAACTTCTTTGTTTTGTTGAGTCCATCTGGAAAAATCGGAGCTCCAATTGGAGAGAGTTTTCTGGTTATACTTACCTTGATAAGGACCATCAGGTCCGTGCAGGCGTATGTATACGAAATCAGCGGTAATTTTTTTTGGAGAAAGACGACCGTCCAGATCATAGATACAGAAGGAAGCTTTATACCGGGTTAATATTTCATAGACCTGGGAGTTGAACCAGCTGGGGTCCCTGAATTCAAAGGTATACCTGTAATTTTTAGGCAGAATTTTGAGGAAAGATTCCAGTCTTTCTGGATTGCATTTCCATCGAGGTGGAAGTTGGAAGAGAATGGGGCCCCGTTTGTTTCCCAGTGTGTCAATCCTTTGGAGAAAATGAGATACAGGTTGATGGGGGTCTTTTAATTTTTTCATGTGAGTGATATAACGGCTGGCCTTTACCGAAAAATTAAAATTGCCGGGAACTGTATTTCTCCATAATTCGAGCGTTTTTTTTTGGGGAATTTGATAAAAGGAATTGTTGATTTCGGCGGTATGAAAATATTTCATATAGTAAGATAGAAGGGCGCTGTCGGAATGTTGAAGAGGATAAAAAGGGCCTTTCCAGTGAGGATAGTGCCATCCCGAAGTGCCGATATGAATTAAATTTTGCTTCATTCGATCTGATGGGTTTAAAAATGATTCAAATTCTTTTATTTTCCCTCTTCAATTTTATAAAAAGCCAATCCAAATGGCAAACTATGGGAATTAATCCAGCTTTTGGGAACGGGCCTTTTTTATGATTTGGCGGAGTTGTTGGGCTGAGGTTCGGACATCCGAAGAGGACATGAGGGCCGAAATCACGGCCACTCCATCGGCTCCCTGAGCGATGATTTCTCCGGCGTTTTGGATATGGATACCCCCAATAGCCAGAATAGGAAGTCCGGTACTTTTTCTTATTGATTGGAACCCTTCCAATCCAAGGGCGGACCGGGCATCTTTTTTGGAGGGAGTAGAGAAAATAGGCCCCACCCCCAGATAATCAGCTCCTTGGGATTCCGCATCCAATGCTTCTTGGACTGTGTTGACGCTTATTCCTACCCACTTGTTTTTTCCCAATATTTTCCGAGCATAGGGCAGGGGAAGGTCATCTTGTCCCAGATGAACTCCCTGGGACTCACAGGAAAAAGCGATGTCTGTTCGGTCATTGACGACCAAAGGGATATTTTTTGAACGGAGATATCTGGATACACGGAGAGAAAGGTGAAGGAATTTTCTGGCACTTAGATTTTTGGCCCGCAGCTGGACTAGAGTCACTCCTCCTTCCACGGCTTCTTGAATAAAATAAAGCAAATCTGTGGAGCCTGCTGACTCAAGGTCAGCCACAAAACACAAATCCCACTGGAATGTGTTCATGACCGAGAGTGTTCCTTCTCATTTTTTATATGCATAAGCATGAGAGGCCTGAAGATTAAAATGTCGAATTATAAGAATACACTCCTGTTGGGGAGAAGACAAGGGAAAGAAGCGAAAATTTAATGTGGGGTCGGACCGGACATAACTTACTGATAATAAAGTCAATTACCTCATGAGGGGGTGATCTAGCCTGTTTGGTTCATAGGTCTATTTCGTCCTTTTAGTCTGTTTGGTTGAGATAGTCAATATTATCCGTTTATTCTGTTTTGTCTGTGTTGATGCAAATTTTGATTTTTGATTGGTTGGGGGAATTGATCTCAATTAAGGATGAGAAGGAAGTTGACAAGAGAGTTTTTATTTTTTTAAATGAAGACATCTTTAATCAAAAAAGGTGCTGTTATGATCGATCAGGTAAAAGAAAAAATTTGTGAAGTCAAGGATTTTCCTACTCCCGGAGTGGGTTTTAAGGATATCACTCCATTTGTTCAGGATCCCAAGTGTTACAATTATGTGATCGATGAAATGGTTTCTTGGGCTCAGAAGAAAAATCCCCAGATTGTAGTAGGGATCGAGTCGCGGGGATTTCTTTTTGCAGCCCCAGTGGCTCATAGACTCCGTTCCGGAGTAGCCATTATCCGCAAAAGAGGGAAGCTTCCTCGAGATACCTTGTGTTTGAAAGCTCCCAATGAGTACGCCACTGAGTATTTTGAAATGCATAAGGATTCCATATCCAAATTTCAGAGAGTTCTCATTGTGGATGATCTCATAGCCACGGGGTCCTCTTCCATAAGTGCGATCGATATAGTGAAAAAACTGGGAGGTCAGGTGGTGGGCTTTGAGACGGTGATAGAGCTGACTTTTTTAAAGGGAAAAGAAAACATCAAAAAATCACATCCGGACGCGGAAGTTCATTCTTTGATTGAATTCAGCGAATAAAAAATGAAAGAATTTCTCAATCGTTATTTCAGGATACAGGAATGCCAAACCACATTCAAAACAGAAATTCTTGGGGGATTGACCACTTTCATGACCATGTCTTACATCATCTTTGTTCAGCCGGCCATCCTATCCACTACCGGTATGGACAAAGGGGGAGTGATGATCGCTACCTGTGTGGCCAGTGCTTTGGCCACTCTCCTCATGGGCCTTTTAGCCAAATATCCCATTGCTTTAGCCCCAGCTATGGGACACAACATATTTTTTGCGGTCATCGTCTGTGGAACTATGGGATATTCCTGGCAGGTGGCTTTAGGGGGAGTTTTTATATCCGGTTCCCTGTTTATTATTCTTTCAATTTTAGGAGTTTGGGAAAACTTAGTGGAAGCCGTTCCTGATTCCATCAAACACGCCATTGCTGTGGGGATAGGCCTGTTGATTGCCTTGATTGGGTTGGAATATGGGGGGATTGTGGTGGACACCCCAGATGTTTTGATCGGGCTGGGAGATCTTACCAGTAAACCGGCGATTTTGGTTTTGTTTGGGGTGGTATTGATATCGGTTCTGATGGCTCTTCGGGTTTATGGAGCCGTTTTAATCGGGATACTCGCTACAGCTTTGTTAGGAATTCCCCTGGGAATTGTAAAGTACCAGGGATTGGTTTCTTCCCCTCCCAGTGTGGAACCCACTCTGTTTAAACTGAATATTTTAGGAGCTATGAATACGGGATTGATCACTGTTATCTTCATTTTTTTCTTTTTGGACCTTTTCGATACCATGGGAACCTTGATTGGAGTCAGTGCTCCGGCTGGATTTTTGAAAAAGGGAAAGCTTCCCCGTGCTAATCAGGCTATGTTTTCAGATGCGGTGGGAACAATGGGAGGGGCTCTTATGGGAACCTCTACGGTAACCAGCTATATTGAGAGTGCTACTGGAATTGCCCAGGGAGCCCGGACTGGTTTGGCCAATATCGTGACCTCTTTTCTATTTCTGGTCGCTCTTTTTTTCAGTCCTCTCGCTGAAATGATCGGAGGGGAATTTGTTTATAAAGAAATGACTCTTCACCCCGTGATTGCTCCTCCGTTGATCATTGTGGGCTACCTTATGATGAGGAGTGTGGTCCGTATAAACTGGGATGAGGTAGCGGAAGCCATACCGGCCTTTTTAACCATCATTTTGATGCCTTTGACCCTCAGCATTACCGAAGGAATATCGTTCGGGTTTATTTCTTACTCTCTTTTAAAGCTGGTTACCGGAAAGGGGAAGCAAGTTCACTGGATCATCTATTTCTTCTCGGCCTTATTTGTAATCCGATATTTTGTTAAATAAGGTTCATTTCTCCATTAACCCGCATGATTCGTTCAAAAACCAGCTCCGCTCCGTAATTGACAAAAAAATTTATTTTTTATATTTTGTTTATCACATATTTCTTTCACATATTTCTTTTTTATTTTATTCTGTTTGAAGAGGAGGAATGGATGTCAGATTTTTTCCAGAACGGTCCCATCACTACTTTTCATAAATTAGGAACTATCAATTTGGAACGTATTGAGAATGAACTGAAAGATTTTTCCCAGATAAGACCCATATCCTTGGTTCTCCCTTCCCTTTACCGGGAATATTCTAGTGGGGCTCTTTCTTATATCCTGAAGCAGCTCCAGGATGTGGGATATATTAATGAGATTGTATTGTGTTTGGATAAAGCCACTTCCTCACAATTTAAAGAAGTGAAAAAAGAATTTTCATCCATGAAGAATCTCAACATAGTGTGGAATGACGGGAAAGGAATGAAAGAGATATACAAACTTTTAGAAAAAAGCAATCTATCTCCGGGTGGAGAAGGAAAAGGAAGAGCGGTGTGGATATCCCTGGGATATGTTTTGGCTAAAGGGAAAAGCCGGGTTATTGCTCTTCACGATTGTGACATTGTGAATTATGACCGGGCTCTGCTGGCCCGCCTTTGTTATCCTGTGGCCAATCCTCACACCGAATACGAATTCTGTAAGGGCTATTACAGCCGGGTCACGGACAGAATGTACGGACGGGCCACCCGTTTGTTTTTCACTCCCTTTGTTCGGGCTCTGGAAACGATCCTGGGTTATCTGCCTTTTCTGGTTTATATGGACAGTTTTCGCTATCCTCTAGCTGGAGAAATATCTTTGCGAAGAGATTTAGCCATGGCCATGCGCATTCCCAGCGATTGGGGATTGGAAGTGGGAACTCTGGCTGAAGTCTACCGGAATATGGCTTTCAACCGTATCTGCCAGGTGGATATCGCCGATAATTATGAACACAAACACCAGCCCTTAATTCCTGATGATCCAGAGAAAGGTGTGTTAAAAATGACTGTGGATATTGCCAAATCCATATTCCGCAATCTGGCTCTGGAAGGAGTTCAATATTCTGAAGGATTTTTCAAGACGTTACGGAATATATATTTAAAAATGGCTCAAGAAACGGTGATCCGTTATGAAAATGATGCCTCCATCAATGGGTTAAAATTTGATCGCCATGCTGAGAGTTTGAGTGTGGAGGCGTTTGCTGAAGGAATCAACAAAGCCGGAGAAGTTTTCTGGCAGGATCCCTCAGAATCGACCCTTATACCTCATTGGCATCGGGTTACCGGGGCCATTCCCGAAATATTTGATCGACTGTATGAAACAGTTCAAAAAGATAATCAGTTTTAGTATTTTAAGCCTTTCTTTGTTTCCAAGACTCAATTCTTTTTAATTCTGTTTGATTTGACTCATTCTGGGTCAAATGCTATAAAAAACTATTTAAAATGAGTGAATGTTCAATCCAGAAAAAAGGAGGAATATGACTTTATGAAGAATTTTGACAGTTATTTACCCATTGTTGGTGAAAAGGTTATCGGAGATATTTTCCAGAAAGCTCATCGGCTGGTGAACAAACATATCGTTCACATCAATTCCTCCAGCCATGGAGGAGGAGTGGCTGAAATTCTGAATAACTTGATCGTTTTGGTGAACGATATCGGAATCGATTCGGGATGGAGAGTTCTGATAGGCCCTTCAGACTTTTTTGCTGTGACCAAAAAGTTTCATAACGCTCTGCAGGGTGACCGGATTAATTTTTCAAAGAATAAAAAGAATCTCTATCTTGAAATAAACCACCGATTTTCAACTTTCACTCATCTGGATCATGACTGTGTGATCATTCATGATCCTCAGCCTCTTCCTTTGATCAAATCCAATCGAAAAAAACAGCCTTGGATTTGGCGTTGTCACATTGATCTAACTCGACCCAACCCGAAAGTGTGGGATTTTATAAAATCTTTTGTCCTTCGTTACGATTGGATTGTCCTCTCCAGCGAAAAGTACCGAAAACCAGAACTTCCTCTCGAACAAAGAATCATTCACCCTTCCATAGATCCGCTTTCTCTTAAAAACATGGATTTAACCGAGAACAAAATAAAAAAGACCCTTGAAAAATGTTGCATTCCTACAGATAAACCATTGATCACCCAGGTTTCCCGTTTCGATCCATGGAAGGATCCCGAAGGTGTCCTCAAAGTATACGAAAAAGTCAAAGAAAAAGTGGATTGCCGGTTGATTTTTTGCTACAACATGGCGCCTGACGACCCGGAAGGAATCAAAATTTATAATAAGATGGAAAGGAAAGCCAAAAAATATTTAAACAAAGGGGATGTTCTCTTTGTCCTTGGGGATAATCAGATTTTGGTTAATGTCCTGCAGAGGATTTCTTCAGTGATTATCCAGAAATCCACAAGAGAAGGATTTGGTTTGACAGTTTCCGAAGCCCAATGGAAAAGAACTCCTGTGGTGGCTTCCAATATTGGAGGAATCCCGGAGCAGGTGGTGAATCAAGAAACCGGATTCTTAGTGGAACCCCATGATATAAATGATTGTGCCGAGAAAGTGACGACTCTTCTCCAGGATAAAAAATTGCGCGAAGAAATGGGAAATAAGGGAAGAGAGCACGTGAAAAATAAATTTTTAATCACCCGTCATATTTCTGATTATTTGTCCCTTCTCATTGATGTATTCAACAAATATTAAATTTGCAATTGAGTTGCATTGGCGATAAAATAAAAAATAAATCAGCAGGGTCGATTCTGTGGAAAACAAAAATTTTCAAGAGAGTAAGATTATTGTCGTTTCCAATCGCCTCCCTGTCTCTGTAACTAAGAAGAATAAGAGTTTTAACTTTCAGCAAAGCCCAGGGGGATTAGCCACGGGATTGAGGTCCCTTAAGCAAAAAAAGAAAACTATATTCATTGGATGGCCTGGATATGCCACTTCCAAAGAAAAAGAGAAAGATATGATTGAAGCAAAATTAAAGGAAGAGTACAGCTGCTATCCTGTTTTTCTGACAAACAAAGAATTGGAAAGGTATTACTACGGGTTTTCCAATAAGACATTATGGCCTCTTTTTCATTATTTCTCTGCGGAACCCACCTTTGAGGAATCTGAATGGGAAACTTATAAGAAAGTCAACCAGAAGTTTTTTAAAAAAGTTATGGAAATTGGAGGTCCTCAGGATATCTACTGGGTTCATGATTATCACCTGATGCTTTTGCCCAGCTTGTTAAGAAAAGGTCTTCCTCAAAGCGCCGTAGGATTTTTTCTCCATATCCCCTTTCCTTCTTCAGAGATATTCCGGATCCTCCCCTGGAGGACGGAGGTCATTGATGGACTTATCGGGGCTGACCTTATAGGTTTCCATGCCTATGAATATGCACGTCACTTTTTAAGCAGTGCCCTTCGTCTTCGAGGATATGAGCATGAGTTAGGTTCGATTCGTGTGGATAATCGAATCGTGAAGGTTGAAAATTTTCCTTTAGGTATCGATGTCAAACAGTTTAAAGAGCTTCTGGAACAGGACAGGATTGAAAAACAAATCCAGGAGTTTAGTGAACGGATCGATGCCCAAAATAAGAGAATTATTCTTTCTGTGGACCGTTTGGACTACACCAAGGGAATTCCTCACCGTCTGAAGGGTTTTGAGCATTTTTTAAAAAATTATCCCAAATGGCACGGAAAAGTGGTTTATATAATGCTCTGTGTTCCATCCCGTACCCGAGTAAAAGCCTATTCCCAGCTCAAAGAAGAAGTGGATCGGTTGGTGGGGGAAATCAACGGTCGTTTTGGCACTCCAGACTGGATGCCGGTTTATTATATGTATCGGTCTCTCCCTCTGGAAAAGCTTTTACCTCTATATTCTGTCGCCGATATTGCCCTGGTCACTCCGGTCCGGGATGGTATGAATTTAGTAGCCAAAGAATTTGTGGCTTCAAGAAAAGATCATACAGGCGTGCTCATATTGAGTGAAACAGCGGGAGCCGTGGCGGAATTAGGAGAAGCCATAACCATCAATGTCAACAGCAAAAAAGAAATCGCTCAGGCCTTAAATCAAGCTTTGAAAATGAATCAGAAAGAGCAAAAAAAACGAATAAAAGCTATGGAGAAACGCCTCTGGGATTACGATGTTTATACGTGGACCCAGAGTTTTATCGACAGAATAAAGGATGTGAAGAATATTCAGTCCCAAAGGGAACACCGTAAGCTGAACGAGAATCTTAAAAAAAAGCTTGTCTCTGATTATAAAAAAGGAGACCAAAGACTTTTGCTTTTGGATTATGACGGGACGTTGATTTCTTTCAGTTCCCGGCCCGAACAAGCTCAGCCAGATTTGGAGTTATTAAGAATTCTCATTGCTTTGGCCAAAAACCCCCAAAACACCTTGGTCCTTATCAGTGGAAGAGATCGCTTGACTATGGAAAGATGGTTGGGAGACATTCCGTGTTCCATGGTGGCTGAACATGGAGGCTGGTTAAGGAAGAAGCCAAACAGTAAATGGGAGATGCTTCAACCTTTGTCTACAGAATGGAAAGAGCAACTGAAACCTATCATTAAAACTTATGAAGTCAGGGTGCCGGGGAGTTTGGTTGAAGAGAAGGAATATGCTTTGGCCTGGCACTACAGAAAGTCAGATCCGGAACTGGGAGAGATCAAATCCTGTGAGCTTTTTGACCACTTAAGTGAATTTTTAGCCAACACAGACCTACAGGTGACCCATGGAAATAAAGTGGTGGAAATTCGAGCTTCCGGAATCGATAAAGGAAACGGAGTGAAATATTTCCTTAGACAAAAAAATTGGGATTTCTGTCTGGCCATGGGGGATGATTGGACAGATGAAGATTTGTTTAAAGTCCTTCCTCCGAAAGCTTATTCCATCAAGGTGGGTTATGGTCCCACTCAAGCTAAGTACGATTTGGAATCGCCTAAATCCTGCCGGAACCTCCTGCGAAGACTTTCAAAAAAATAAGAGAGGTTCATATAAAAAGGAAGAGGGGAAAAGAAAAGGGGGGAAAAAATGATATTTTCCAAAAAAATTCTCACTGTGTCTTTAGGGATCCTGGTTATTGGTTTTGTCTCCTTTTTTCTGTTTTTCCAGAAAGGAACCAATGCTTCATCAGAAGAAAGCTCCCAGAGTTCCGGCCAAGCTGAAGAAAGGCTTCAGGAGAGACCTCTTCCGGTGAGGGTGGTAGAAGCCCAAAAAAGAGATTTGGTTATAAAATTAAGCTCTCCCGGAGAAGCAGTGACCCGCTATAAAGTGGTCATCAAAGCCGAAGTCCCAGGGCGGATAGATTCTTTGAAGGTAGAAGAAGGTCAGCATGTAAAAGAGGGGGATTTGCTTGTTCACCTGGAAGAGCAGAAATACAAGCTAAGCCTTCAGAGAGCTGAAGCTTCCTATTTGAAAGCTCTCTCCGAGCTGCTTTTGGAAAACCGGTTCGCCGAAGATGTAAAAGCTCCGTCCTCTTCAAAAAGCTCTGAGTTTAAACAGCTTGAAAAGGAGTTTAAAAAGGCCCAAAAGCTCTATGAAAAGGGATACGTGTCCAGGGAAGATTTTGAAAAATTGAATAAAAAATATAAGCTGGCTCTGATCGAATCAGGGGAAAAAAGAGAAGAAATCCGGGCGGCTGTTAAAGGAGTAACCCAGGCCGAAGTCGATGTTAAAAAAGCCCAGATGGAGCTGGATAAGACCCAAATATGGGGTCCTTTTTCCGGGATTGTCTGCAATATCCAAGTTTCTCCAAAAGAATATGTCTCCAGTAGTCAAGAGCTTTTTACCCTGGTGGATATAAGAAAGCTTCAGGTTCACGCCACCGTACTGGAGAGTGAGATAGGAAAGATAGAGGAAGGACGGGAGGCCCGATTAAGGTTCAGTTCTTATCCCAGTAAAGTTTTCAAAGGAAGGGTCAAAGCAGTGAGCCCCATTGTCACCGAAGATAAAACCTGTAAGGTGGTGGTAGAAATGAGGAATCCCGAGGAGAAAATAAAACCAGGAATGCATGCAGAGGTAGAGATTTCCGCTGAAATATATGAAGACCGGCTCTTAGTTCCCCAGGAAGCCGTTCTTGTTCGGGGAGGAAGGAAATTGGTTTTTGCGGTGGAGGATGGATTGACCAAATGGAAGTATGTGGATACGGGGATGGAAAATGAAAATTATGCGGAAATCCTAGAAGGTATAGAAGTCGGAGACCGGATTATCGTAGAAGGGCATTTAACTTTGGCCCACGATGCCAAAGTCCGGGTTGTGGAATGAAAAACGCATTTTTTTGGAAATATTGAATATTTTCCTCAAAATCACCCCCTTTCTTTGACTAAATTGTCAGAGCGAGAGAAACAGGATTCTATAATATTTGAAAGGAAGAAGAATTTTTATTTTGTTTCTCAAATTCAAATAATCTAGACTAGATGAAGAGAATTTTTAGAGTTATTCTTTGAATCTGTCTTCGTTTCAGGGGCGAACTTTTTATTTTCTATAGATAAAAAAGAAATAAAATATTAATATTATTTTTAACAGACATTACGATTTAAAGAGGAAAGGTAAACTAATGAATTATGAGGGAAAAGCTCTCACCATAGCCGGGTCGGATTCGGGAGGTGGAGCGGGAATCCAGGCAGATTTGAAAACATTTCAATCGTTCAATGTCTTTGGGATGTCGGTTCTGACTTCCATTACGGCCCAAAACACCAGAGGAGTGCGGGGGGTCCATGATATCCCCCCTTTTATGGTGGGCGAGCAGATTGATGCGGTTATGGATGACATCGGAGCGGAGAGTGTAAAAATAGGGATGCTTTCCCGCAAAGAAATCATTGAGGTTATAGTGGCCCGGATAAAAAAATATGGGATCAAATTAGGGGTGGTGGACCCTGTTATGGCGGCCAAGAGTGGTGACCGGCTTTTAGAAAAAGATGCCGAAAAATACCTTGTAGAGAAACTTTTACCTGTGACTTATCTTTTAACCCCCAATGTCTCGGAGGCACAAGTTTTAAGCGGCATCCGGATTGAAGGGATAAAAGATGCCCAGAGATCTGCGGAATTAATCCAGAAAAAAGGACCTGATTTTGTGCTGCTCAAAGGAGGCCATCTCCATCAAAGAAAAGCTGTTGATATTTTGTTCGATGGAAAAACCTTTGACTACTTTCAATCCAGAAGAATGGATGCAGTGAACACCCATGGGACGGGGTGTACCTTATCCTCGGCCATCACCGCGGGACTCTCTAAAGGGTGGGATATCCGTAAGGCCATTGAAATTGCCAAAGGCTATGTCACCAGAGCCATACAAAATGCTCCCGACGACATCGGAAAAGGAAACGGACCTCTATACCATAATATCCAACCTATGAAACCCTCTTTGTTTGGAGAGCCCCCTAAAGATGATGGATAATCTTGGGAAAAAATTACGGCTCTCGGGAGAAAAATCTTTCCTCTATGACGTTATTATAATGGAAAAGATATGCCTGAAAGATTTATTTTATATATTCTCCAAGAGACCCCTTAGGCCCCAGCTTCCAAGAACCATTTGAAAGTAGATGCAGAATTCATTTAAATGGAGAAGAAATTAGTAGAGGGGAGTGATTTGAGGGTATTCCGAGTGGAAATACAATGTTTTATTTCTTCATAAAGACATGAAATTTCTCTCGATAAAAGGGGTTTCCCTTATATGAAACTCACCGATTTATCGGTCAAAAGGCCTGTGACCACGTTCATGTTTTTCCTGGCCATTATCCTTTTGGGCGTGGTGTCTCTGGGGGAATTGAGCGTGGACCTCCTTCCAGATATCAGCTATCCAAAGCTTTCAGTGGTCACTCAATACCCGGGAGTCGCCCCTGAAGAGATGGAAGCTCTGGTCACTCAGAGATTGGAAGCTTCCCTAATGAGGATTCCTGGTCTGCGAAGAGTGGAATCTGTTTCTCAGGAGGGAATGTGTTACATGACCCTGGAGTTTACATGGGGAACCGATATGGACTTTGCTATGCTTCATACCAGGGGAAAGCTGGACAGTGTTCAGCTTCCCCAGGATGTGGAAGAACCCCTCATCATTCCTTTGGATCCCCAAAGCCAGCCCATCGTGGTTCTATCTGTGTCCGGAGAAAGGTCTCTTCTGGAAATAAAAGAATTTTCTGAGGAAGTGATCAAACCCCGTCTGGAACAGATAGAAGGAATCGGGTCGGCCGAGATTGCCGGGGGCGTGGAGAGGGAAATCCAGGTAGAGGTAGATCCCCAGCTTTTGACCCTTTACGGACTCAATATCCAGCAGATTTCGCGAAGAATCGATGAATTCAACAAGAATCTTCGAGGCGGAACTATCCGCAAAGGTCGGTTTAAGTATGCCCTTCGGATTAAGGGGGAATTCGAAGAAATACAGGAGATCGGAGATGTGACCCTCCAGACCACAGAAAAGGGAGGAGTGGTTTGTCTGGATGATGTGGCTCGAATCAAAGATTCCATAAAAGAGCGCCAGGGGATTACCCGGCTTAACGGAAAAGAGAGCATCGGAGTGTTGGTCAGAAAAGAGGCCGGGGCTAACACGGTCAAGGTGACCCAAAAACTCCGGGAGGTTCTCCAGCAAATCCGAAGCCGGAATAAGCAAATGGATATCGGGGTTGTCTCTGAACAGGCCAACTACATTGAGAATGCCATCTCTTCTGTTCTCAATGCCATTATATACGGGGCTGTTCTGGCCTTCCTGGTATTGATTGTATTTCTCCAGGACCTCAAAACTCCTTTAATCATAGCGGTGGCCATTCCTATCGCCATCATCGCCACTTTCAATCTTCTTTATTTCATGGATATAACCCTGAACATCATGTCCCTGGGCGGTCTGGCCCTGGGAGTAGGGATGTTGGTGGATAATTCGGTGGTGGTTTCCGAAAGCATTTTCCGGCACAAATCAAAGGGAAAGAATCTTCCGGATGCAGCTTCCTCCGGAACCAATGAAGTAGGAATGGCGGTGACCGCTTCTACTTTCACCACCATTTCGGTGTTTCTTCCGGTTATCTACGTGCACGGAGTGGCGGGACAGCTTTTCAAAGACCAGGCTCTGACCGTCACGTTTGCCCTTCTTTCCTCCCTTATCGTCTCTCTGACCCTTCTTCCTATGCTTTCTTCGAGAAGATTTAAGACTACCTTGGAGCCGGAAGGAGAATCGAAAAACAAAAAAAACCATCCCCAAAAATCATCTAGGGGTAAAAGGTCTAAATGGAGAATCCTTTTTTGGCCACTGATAGGTTTGCAGAAGCTTTTATATCTTATCCCCAGACTCTTCTTCTATGCTGTGAATTTCATATTCAGTTTTTTCGCTCAGGCTATCATTCTTTTGGTCCATTATCTTTATCTCCCCTTAAAGCCCGGGGCTCGGTTTATCTTTAAACAATACAATATTTTTTATCAAAAATTTTCCCGCCGCTACCATCAATTCCTCAGATGGGCTCTGGATAACAAGGAGAAAGTGCTGGCCGGCTCTTTGACCTTTTTGATACTCACATTTTTTGTTTCCCGTCAAATTCCTCGGGAACTTATGCCCAAACCCGACATTTCTTCCTTTGAACTCCGCATGAACACCCCTGTGGGCTACTCTCTAGATCAAACCTCCCGGATGGTCCATTCGGTGGAAAATTGGCTGGAAGAAAGGGAATATGTCAAGGATTCGTTTTCACAGATTGGGATGGTCAGCGGGATGGAGAGTTTAAACCCGGATGTGACCCTGAATTCAGCCAAAGTATTGGTAAAAACTCAACGGGCCTCCCGCACGGATACAGTGATCGAAGAGCTAAGGTCTTTTCTTAAAAATTATCCAGACCTTGATTATTCTATCCTAAAGGAACAGTCTACCCTGGCTCAATTTCTGGCTTTCTCTACAGCCCAGGTGGGACTCAAGATCAAAGGAGAAAATCTTGGTAAGCTGGAAGACATTGCCCATCAGATGGTTCAGAGCTTGAAAGAAATCAGAGCCATTGCCGATGTCCACACCAATATAGGCGAAGGAAAACCGGAATTTTTGATGCACGTGAAAAAGGGAGCTGTGGAGAAATATGATATCACCCCTTCCGATGTGGGAAACTTTCTGGTGAATGCAGTGAGGGGAGAGGTTTCCACTCAGTTTAAGGAGGTAGAGAAAAAATACGATATTCGGGTTCACATGGAAGAAGAAATCCGGGACAATATAGAGGCTTTACTGGATGAACAGATACCTACCGGAGACAGCTCTCTTCCGTTGAGAGAATTGGTGACTTATGAGATTGCCCGGGGACCTCAGGAAATCCGGAGGGAAAATCAGGAGAGAGAAGTTTTGGTTTTGGCCAATCTGCGGAAGGGGAAAATCAGTGAAGTAGTCCCCTTGATCGAGGAAAAAATTGAATCCCTGGCCCTTCCTTCCGATTACAGAGTGGAATTCAGCGGAGAGCAGGAGGAAATGCGGAAATCCTTCCAGAGTTTGATTTTCGCTTTCCTTCTGGCGGTGATTTTGGTTTATATGATTATGGCGGCTCAGTTTGAATCTCTTCTCCATCCCTTTCTCATCCTTTTTACCCTGCCCATGGGTTTGACCGGGTCTGTGTGGGCCCTTTTTATGACCGGACAGACTCTTAATGTAATCTCAGTCATCGGAATGGTGGTCCTGGCGGGGATCGTGGTGAACGATGCCATCGTTAAAATTGATTTCACCAACCAGTTGAAACGAAAGGGAATGGAGCTTCGAGAATCCATTATGGAAGCCAGCCGGGTGAGGCTGAGACCCATTCTGATGACCACTGTGACCACAGTCCTGGGCCTTTTTCCGATGTCCCTGGGATTGGGAAGAGGTTCGGAGCTCCAGCAGCCTCTGGCTATCTCTGTCATCGGCGGGCTCATCCTGGCCACCTTTTTGACCCTTATCCTCATCCCCCTCGCTTATGAGATCGTCGAAAAGTCCAAATTCAGGATGCGTTCATGAAAATATTTGTGAACCGGCCTGTGGCCACGTCCATGTTGTTTTTGGCCCTTTTGTTTTTGGGAATTTATTCTTTTCTCCATGTTCCTATCGAGCTGGCTCCCAAGGAAGAATATCCCAGAGTCAACATTGTGACCAGTTGGCCGGGAGTTCCTCCAGAAATCATTCAAACTGAAATCACTTCCCCTTTTGAGGAACAAGCCTCCACAGTGAAAGGAGTGAGGAAGATCACCTCTTCTTCCCAAATCGGACGCTCTAAGATCACTTTGGAGTTTGATCCTCAGACCAACATGGAGTTTGCCCACCTGGCTTTAAAAGAAAAGATAGCTCAAATCAAAAGGGAGCTTCCGGAAAGAACCCGTCCTCAGATCATTCCTTTTGTGCCCGAAGAATTCCAGGTGGAAGCTTTCCTGGAATACACCATTTCGGGAGATTATCCCATCCAAAAAATGAGAGAAATGCTTAAAGAAAAATTGGAAATGGGTCTCGGGGCCATCAAAGGGATATCGGAGGTGCGGCTCACTGGAGGTTCCGAACCCGAAATACGTATCGTTCTCAACAAAGATAAACTCAAATCCTTGAACATCCATCCCCACATGGTGAGCTACAGGGTGAATGAAAATCTTCGGACCTATCCCGCAGGAAAAATAGAGAAAGGGAACCAGGAATATATATTTAAAGTTAAAGAATCCATCACCAGTCTTCGGGACCTTAGAGAAATCATCGTTTCCCGTTCTGGAGAGAATGTGGTCCAATTGAAAGATATTGCCGATATTGTTCCCTCTTACAAAGAGATTCGTTATCTGAACCGGATCAACGGAAAGCCCACCATACGCCTCACCATTCAAAAAGAAAGCGGCCGGAGCACTCTTAAGCTCTCCCGTCAAGTGAAAAAAGAACTGGAACAAATCAAAGAAGAACTCCCTTCCGACCTTATTTTCAGAATAGTGAATGATGAAAGCCAGGAAATTCACAAGCAGCTTCGTGAGCTTTACCTTTTGGTGGGGATTATCGTTTCTGTTATTTTCATTCTTGTTTTTGTGGCACTGAAACAGGTCAAACCCTCTCTTTTAGTTCTCTCTTCCATTCTTTTTTCTGTTTTTATCACATTCAACTTTATTTATTTTTTCAATATTTCCATCAACATGCTTACTCTGGGAGGACTGGCTTTAGGATTCGGCCTGTTTGTGGATAACTCCATCGTTGTTTTTGAGAATGTTCTGCGGAAGAGGGAGAAGGGACTCTCGCCTTTGAAGTCTGCTGTGAAGGGGTCCAAGGAGGTGTTTTTACCGGTACTGGCAGCGACCTTGACCACTATGAGTGTGTTTTTTTCCTTTGCCTATTTTCAGGGACGGCTCAAAATCTATTATCTGCCTCTGGCTGTGGTGATTGCTTCAGCTTTGGCTGCCTCTCTACTGGTTTCTTTTTCATTGATTCCCGCATTGAGTCCCAAGGTCTTAAAAAAGAGGAAAAAGGAGAAAAACGGAGGATATGAAAGAGTTTATGAGAGAATCTTAAAGTTTATACTCCGCCATCCTATTGAGTTGATCCTTATTTTGGTGGCTCTTTTTTTGGGCTCCTATAAATGGTTCCGCTCCGAAGTGACCATTGGAGAGTGGTTTCACTGGAGTACCCGTCAATACCTGACCGTCCGGGTCTCCATGCCTCCTGGAACGGATATCCAATGGACTGACAGAGTGGCCAAAAAATTCGAGAAAAGGGTCATGAAAAAAGATTACGAGAAAGAAATGAACACCACTGTGACCAGTGAGAATGCCTATCTCCGCATAAATTTCCCCCCCAATATTGAATATTCCTACAGACCTTATGTATTGAAGGAAGAACTTGTCCAGCTGGCCACCAATTTTGCTGGGGTGGGCATCGGAATTTATGGTTTTGATCCTCAATCCTACCATTCCAGTTTGGGAACCCACACTTATTACGGGTCAAGAATCAAGTTTTATGGATACAACCTGAAAAAACTAAAAGAAATCACTTCCAGTCTGGAAAGGACTCTCAAACGAAATCCCCGTATAAAGGAGGTCAGGATTATCTCCAGCCGGTATAGGTGGGGAAGACTGGATTATTTCGAATATGTGTTGAAAATTCAGAAAGAATCCTTAAAAAAGTACTCTATCGATCCTCAGTATCTTTACTCTCATATCGGGTCCTTCATTCAGGGGAGAGTCTCTTCATCTATGGAAGTCAAAATAGATGAAAAAGAAATGGACCTTTCCATTAAATTTCCCCAGTCCAGCCAGCTCCAGTTGAAAAACCTCCAAAATGTGCTCATAAATACCCAGAAGGGGGAACATTTCCGGCTGGGAGAAATCTCTAAGGTTGAGGAAAAACCCATAGCCGGCTCCATAGACCGGGAAGACCAGCAGTTCCAGCAAACGGTTATGTGGGAGTTTAGAGGCCCCTCCAAGGCAGCGGACCGGTACAAAAAGGACATCTTCTCCAAACTCGATCTGCCCCCAGGCTTTTCGGCCACCCTCGAAGAACGGTATGGATGGATGACCGAAGAAGAAAAGGGACAGATCACTTTTGCCATCATTTTTTCCCTCATCATCATCTTTATGATCCTCTCATCCCTCTACGAGTCATTTATTCAGCCCTTTTTCATCCTATTGGCTGTTCCCCTAGCTTTAGTAGGAGTTTTTGTGGCTTTTGTGTTGGCCGATTTTCCCTTTGATTCCTCGGCTTACATCGGGGTTATTCTTCTGGGCGGGATTGTGGTCAACAACTCCATTCTGCTCGTGGATCATATCAACCTGAAACGGAGACA
>JAGXKI010000004.1:0-40322 GCA_018335295.1 bacterium
TCATCGGAGTGGGAGCGGTGATCGCCATGGTCAGCATCGGTCAAGGAGCCAAGGTGGAAGTCCAGCAGAGGTTTGAAACCATGGGGACCAACATGCTGTTTGTCCGTCCGGGCAGCGCGCGGGTAAGGGGACGTCATGTTGGAACTGGCACCTACGAAACCCTGACTGCGGCCGATGCCCAGGCCATCCGGGAAAAATGTGATGCGGTCCGCTACGTCTCCCCCTCAGTGAGCGGCCGGGCTCAGGTGGTTTACGGGAATAAAAACTGGAACACCTCTATCCAGGGTCAAGGCGAGGCTTATCCCTACATCCACAACTGGGAAATGGAAGAAGGCTATTTTTTCGACCAACCCATGGTCAAGACCGCCCAGAAAGTGTGTGTCCTGGGGAAGGAAGTGGAAGAGAATCTTTTTGAAGGGGAACATCCCATCGGGAAGATCATCCGGATCAAAAACATTCCTTTCCGGGTGGTGGGAGTTCTCAAATCCAAGGGTCAGTCGGGAGGCTGGTTCAACAGAGATGACATGATCGTCATTCCCTATACCACAGCTCAAAAAAGGCTTTTCGGAATCCCTGACCACGTTCAATCCATCGATATATCGGCTGTTTCCATGGAGCGAAGCACCGAAGCCCAGGAACAAATCAAAGAAGTCCTGCGAATCCAGCACAAGATTGCCCCCGGAGCCGAGGATGACTTTCATGTCAGAAACATGTCCGATATCGTGGAGGGAGCCACTGAAGCCACCAATATTCTTACCCTTCTTTTGGGAGGGATCGCTGCCATTTCTCTCCTGGTGGGAGGAATCGGGGTGATGAACATCATGCTGGTTTCGGTCACCGAAAGAATCCGGGAGATCGGAATCCGGATGTCTGTGGGAGCTAAAGAGAAAGATATTTTACTCCAGTTCCTGACCGAAGCCATTGTATTGAGTGTACTCGGCGGACTTTTGGGCATCGTGGTGGGAATCGGGGGGTCCAAACTTCTCTCTCATTTTGTAGGGATGACCACTGTGGTGACCCTGGGCTCTGTAGCCTTGGCCTTTCTCTTTGCTGGCTCTGTGGGAGTTTTCTTCGGGTTTTATCCCGCCCGCAAGGCTTCCAAACTGGACCCCATCGAAGCCCTGAGGTATGAATAGAACCTGATGCCATACGAAAAAGAATTCCGAATATCCCTCCCCGTTCTTTTTCGTATGGAAAGAATAGAAAATGATCCTGACTCTATCTGGAACCGAAGGAGGAAACAATGAATAAAAAACTGACTGGAATCCTCATAGGGATTTTTCTTTGTGTCTCGGCTTTCTCACAATCCACCCAAGAAGAGAAAACCCTTCCCCTTTCTTTGGAGGATTGTATTGTCAAAGCCATGGAAAACAATCTGGGGGTTGCTATCGAAGTGCTCAACCCCCAACTATCCGATATACGCGTGGATTCTGCCAAGGAAAAATTCCTTCCTCAGATGAGTTTCAACTTTTCCCGGCAAGACCAAAACAACCCCTCCTATTCTTTTCTGGAAGCTGCCGACCAGGTAAAAACTGAAATGAACCGCTACTCCACCCAAATCAACCAGCTTATTCCCACAGGAGGAAGTTTTTCCCTTTCTATCGATGGAAGTATGTACGATACCAATCGGAGATTCACCACTGTCAATCCCCGTTACAACACCACCTTAAGATTTGAATTCTCTCAACCCCTGCTCAAAGATTTCGGACTCAAAACCACACGAAAAGATATCATTGTGGCCCAGAACAATCGAAATATTTCCGAAAACCAACTGAGAAGGTCCCTCCAGGAAACCGTCTACAACGTGGAACAAGCTTACTGGAATTTGGTCTACAGCATAGAAAACCTGAAAGTGAAAAAACAATCCTTAAAATTGGCCAAGGAACTGCTGGAAAAAAACAAAAAAGCGGTGGAAGTGGGCTCAATGGCTCCCATCGAAATCCTCAACGCTCAGGCCGAAGTGGCCGCCAGGAAAGCGGATATCCTTCAAGCCGAAGCCACCGTAAAAAACAACCAGGATGCCCTCAAAACCCTTCTGAATCTGAGCGCCGAGAAAAAGGACGCCGCAGCCATACAAATCAAACCCGTGGAAAAGCCTGAATACGAACTGAAAGAAATCACTCTGGAAGAAGCCATCTCCACCGCCCTGGAGAACCGTCCCGACCTGCAGGCCACCCGGATTGACCTGAAAAACAAACAAACCAATGTGAGCTACGCCAAAAATCAGCTTCTTCCCGACCTCAGCCTGAACGCTTCTTACTGGAGTCCGGGGATATCCGGGGATAGAATCATCTACGATCCCAACGACCCCTTTGGTCCTCCCATAGGCCAAATCGAAGGTGGCTATGCCGAGGCTTTTGAAGATGCCTTTGGCTTCACCTACCAGAACTGGTCAGTCTCCCTCTCCCTCTCGGTTCCTTTCAATACCTTCTTTTCCCGGGCTGCCTTGGCTCAGGCCCGTATCAATTTGGACCAGGCTAAGCTTCAGCTTCAAAACCAGAGAAAACAAATTTACTTGGACATTAAAAATGCGGTCAGAGCCGTCCAAACCAACTACGAAAGAGTCCAGGCCTACCAGGCTTCCCGCAAATTGGCCGAGAAGAAACTGGAAGCTGAGGAAGAAAAACTGAGGGTGGGGATCTCTACCAATTACCTCCTCCTCCAGTACCAGAGAGACTTGGCCAACCAGCAGATTGCCGAACTTCAGGCCATTATTGACTACAACTTGTCCCTGGCTCAGCTGAACAAAGCGATGGGCTCATCCCTCGAGGATAAAAATATCAAGATGAGCAGCGTCATCGAACGACAATGATCCCGGATTATTCATAAAAAGGCCGGTATTTATGAATTCCTCATGACGATTGTGCAACCCTCAACAAATGAAAAGGGTTCAGGAGCAAAACAGAAACCGGTTTTTCTTTGGGAATAAGGGTGTATACCTTTTTAGAAAAAATGGGTGGTATGGATGTTTTCATTTCTCGCTTTTCTCGCCTTTCTCGCTCAATCAAATCCATCCCGTGACAGGACCCATCTTAAAAAAATATTATCCGCTGTGGAATTTTCGAATTAAGATTCCAAGATGATAGCCAAATGGCTTCTTATCCCTTATACTATTATGTTTTAATCTTGTTTTGATCGGATTTATAAAATGAATTGGTTTCGAAAATTAATCGTTGTCTCTACTGTTTTCTGTTTAATTCCTCTTTGGACCGGGGCTGCTGAAAGGGAATACCATGTGAACATCCCCCGCCTCCCCCAACCTCCCCAAATCGATGGGATTAAAGAAAACCCTCTCTGGAAAAAGGCCGCTACCCTGGATTCCTTCACTCAGTATGAACCCAAGGAAGGAGCGGCTCCATCGGAAAAAACCTTAGTCTACATGGGTTATGCCCAAAAAAACCTGTACATCGCGGTGAGGGCCTTTGACTCCAATCCCCAGGCTATCCGGAGCTGTCTGACCAAAAGAGATGAGGTTCATGGAGACGACCAGATCACTTTTTATTTCGATACTTTTCGAGACAGGAAAAAGGCTTTCACTTTCCAAGTCAATCCCTGCGGAGTCCAGACAGATGGAGTGTACAAAGAAATGAAGCGGAGACGACGGGGAGGAGGGTTTCAGAAAATTGATAAAAGCTGGGACACCTATTTCACCACCGATGCTCGAGTGGACGAGAAAGGTTATTTTGTGGAAATGGCCATCCCTTTCAAAAGCCTTCGTTTCCCCAACCGGAAAACCCAACTGTGGGGGCTCCAGATCAAAAGAGAAATACCCCGGAAAAATGAAGAAATCTACTGGTATCCCCGGTCCCGGGATGTGAACGGCTTTTTGGTGCAGTCCGGGACCCTGGAGATTTCTGGAGACATCGAAAAAGGGCGCAATGTGGAAGTGCTTCCTGTGGTCACCGGACGAAAAGAAAGAAGCAAGAGCTTCAATCCACAAGCCGGGGTGAACCTCAAATACGGAGTGACTTCAGACATGACACTGGACTTTGCCTACAACCCGGATTTCAGCCAGGTGGAAGCGGACATGCCTCAGATCGATGTCAACCAAAGATACGATCTCTACTACCCTGAAAAAAGGCCTTTCTTTCTCGAAGGGAAGGACATCTTTGACACTCCCGTTGAACTGGTCTACACCCGGACCATTGTGAACCCTCAGTATGGATTTAAACTCACCGGGAAAACCGGAAAGTATTCCATCGGAGTGTTGAGCGCCTATGACGAAACTCCCCCCGAAATCAACTTTTCTTCTCAGGAAGATGAACCCCTCGCTCCCTCCTCCCGGGCTCTGGTGAATGTTTTCCGCATGAAAAGAGACCTGTTCAAGGAATCTTATGTGGGCTTTATCCTCACCGATAAAGAAGCCGGAGCAAATTGGGGAGGATTATCTGAAAATTACAACCGGGTAGCCGGGATTGACGGCCACTTTAAATTCAACAAATACTACCGGTTTACTTTTCAAATCATGGGATCTCAGAGTCAAAAGAGAAACCAAAAATCCGGTTTTATTCCCGCCATGAATTTCAAGTTCAACCGGAATTCCAGACACTGGAGGCTCTCTGCCGAATACAAGAGCCTTCCGGATGCCTTTGAGGCGTCTACCGGCTTTATCCGGAGAAGGGACATCCAATCTCTGAGCACCCGTGTGAGTTATGCTTTTCTCCCTCAGAATAAATATATCGTGGATATCCGCCCCTCCTTTGAGTATAAAAGAATCTACAACTTCGATAACACTCTGACCGATGAAGAGTTTCAGGTCGGAGGATTCATCAGCGGCTGGAGAGGAACATTCATCTACGGCGGTTTCACCTCCCGATTGGAGAGATATGAAGGTATCGATTTCCATAAAAACTCCTTCCGGGCCCATATCAACTCCGAGCCTTTATCCTGGCTGAGCGGGAATATCTCCTTCTCTTTTGGAGATGGAATCTATTATTCGGACAATCCCTATCTGGGCTATAAAACCTCCCTGGGATTCCGGCTGACTCTCAAACCCCTTGCCAACTTGAGGGCCTTTTATAAGTTTCAGAACAACCGCTTCTTCAAAGAAATGGGAGGAGAAAAAGTCTATGATGTCAACATCCTCAGCCAGCGGATCAATTTCCAGTTCTCCCGGACTCTCTCCCTCCGCCTGATCACCGATTACAATGATTATTATAAAAAGCTCTACAACAGCATCCTCCTCAGCTATGTGTACAACCCTGGAACTGTGTTTTATCTAGGTATCGATGACAACCAAATCCAGGATGAAACCGGGATGTACCGGATCGAAGGACGGTATTATTTTATAAAATTTTCCTACTGGTGGAGAATCTAAAAAACTTAATCCCGATTTGACCGGTAGGTTAAAATGATTGGTTAAGGCGGTTTTGATGCGGCCGTGTGTCATTTCCGATAGAAGGTGAAAATGGATGAACTTTCTTCCTACCGATTTCCCGCGGGTGAAGTTTGGAAAAGAAAATAGGGCAACGCGAAATATTCCATGAAAAAGAGAAGCTCCCTTTTTGTGTTGTTTTTACTTTTCTCCTCTCTCCTTTATTCCGCCGAAAAGAATCCCTATTCTTTATCCAAAATCATCGATTTGGGGTTGAAAAACAACCCTTCTCTTTCAGCTCAAATCCAAGAAATAGAAGCCAAAAAATCAGCTCATCGAGCCTCTAAGGCTTTAACCAATCCCCGCTTTGAATACCAGAAAGGAAAGGCTTCCTCTTACGATCAGACTATCCACCGGAACACTCAAGGATTTATTATCCGCCAGGAATTGGAAAATCCATTCAAAAAACATTACTGGGCCCGGCTCCATAAAAATGACTGGGAAGCCGCCCAATCTCATCTTCACCATCTGAAGCTAGAAATCATCTATGAAATCAAAAAATCATTCTACAAAATTCTTCTTTTGAAGAAAAAAAGGGGCCTTACCCAAAAAAAACTGGAATCCATCCGTCAGACTTTCCGCCTCATCAAAAAACGTGCGGAACTGGGAGAAGTCAAGGAACTGGAATCCATCAAACTATATGTAGAAACTCTGAAAACAGAAAAGGAATTAGACCAAATCCGCACCGACCTGGAATTAACCAAAGAAAAATTGAACAAACAAGCAGGGAATTCTCTCCCCTCAGATTTCAGGTTGGAAGGAGAGCTCTCTTATACCCCTTTTCATCCCAGTGAAAAATCACTCCTCCACAAAGCTCTTTCTTCCCATCCTCTGTTAAAAGAGAAGGAACAAAGGATGAAAAGGGCTCAAAGCCGTATCCATTACCTCCAGTGGCAAAGATTCCCTGACTTCAACCTTTCTGGGTTCGTGAAAGAACAGCTCCACGGCCAAAACAAAGGACTGGGAATATCTGTGGATATTCCTTTATGGAACTTCAAATCCAGTGAAATCGAAGAAGCCAAACGTTACCTCCGCAAACACAAAAAGGAAATGGAAGCTTTAAAACTGGATTTGATCACCGAAGTCAAATCCAAACTCAAACATCTCCGTCTTTCCGCCCAAACCATCGAACTCTTCCACAAAGGACTCCTCAAACAAGCCAAAGAGAGCCTCACCATAGCGGAAGTCAGCTACAAACACGGGGAAATCTCTTTGATGGATTATCTAGACTCCCAAAGGACTCATTACGAAATCCTCGATGATTATCAGGATTCCATTTATGCTTGGAATAAAAACAAAGCAGCTCTGGAGAAAGTTGTGGGAGGAAGTTTATGATAAAAAAAGGCATCCTATGGTTCTCACTTATTTTATTGGTTTTCTGCGGAGAAAGTCAAAAAAATATCCCCTCAGAGGCTCCAGCTCCTGAGCACGAAAAGGAAACTCACTCTCACGAAATATCCCTTACTCCCACCCAACTTAAAGAATGGGGGATCCAAACAGAAAAAGTCACCCCTCAGCCTTTCACATCCAGGATCCACCTCTCCGGCTCGCTAACTCTCAACAAAAATAACACTGCCCACATTTCTTCTTATGTGACAGGAAAGGTGATATCCCTTTCAGCGGACCTTGGGGAAAAAGTCAAAAAGGGTCAGGTGCTTACACAGATCAATTCTCCCCAATTTGCCAAGGCTCAGGCTGAGTTCCTTCAGGCCAGAGCCAGATTGGTATTCAGCCGAAATCAGTACCAAAGAGCCCGAATGCTGCTCAAAGAAAAGGCCATAGAGAAAAAAGAATACTTAAGAAGAGAGGCCCAGTATCAAAAACTCTCCACAGAATACGGAGCTCTCCAATCCATACTCCATTCTTATGGAGTCAAACAAAACCAAATTCAAGACCTCATACAGAAATGCGAAAACCTGGATAAAGAGGAAGATTTATGTCAACTGGCCAGCCCTCGGCTCCCCCTTCATTCTCCTTTGTCGGGAACTGTGGTTTACAGAGATGTGGTTTTGGGAGAGCAGGTGGATCCTCAGAAAACTCTTTTTACGGTTTCTGACCTCAACACTCTCTGGGCCCTCCTGGATGCCTACGAGAAAGACCTTCCCTATCTGCAGAAAAAAAGCCAAGTTTTCATTAAATCCTCCGTTTATCCCGGAAAGAAATTTCCAGGAGTTATCACTTACATCAGCGAGACTCTGGACGAGAAGCTTCGAACCTTCAAGGTCCGAGTGGAGGTTCAAAACCAAGAATGCCTGTTAAAGCCTCACATGTATGTCCAGGGAGTGGTAGAAAATCAGAATCCGGATAAAAAAATCTTAGCTGTTCCCGAAAAAGCCATTCATTCCCTGAATGGAGAAAAAATCGTTTTTGTTCGGGAAAAGGACCATCTTTTCACTGTCCGACATATCCAGCCTGGGAAAAAAATGATGGATCGAAGGGTCATCACCCATGGATTGAGTCAAGGGGAAACCATTGTCACCAAAGGAGCGTTCACCCTGAAAACTGAAATCACAAAAAAAGCCACCGGACACACTCATGTCCACTGAAAGAGGAGTCCCTGAATGTTTTCCAAACTCATAAGTTTTTCCCTGAAACAACGGCTCTTCGTGGTGATGGCCGCTTTGGCTATGGCTGCGTTTGGACTCATAGCCCTCCAAAACCTCCCCATCGATGTATTCCCTGACCCCTCTCCCCCTTTGGTCCAGATCTACACGGAGTCCGAAGGCATGGCTCCCGAGGAGGTGGAAAGGTTGATTTCCTATCCCATTGAATCCTCTATGTCCGGACTTCCTGAAGTCGAATACATCCGGTCTGTGTCCATGTTCGGGTTATCCATAGTCAGCGTCTACTTTGAGAACAAGACGGATATTTACTGGGCCCGCCAACTGGTCTCTCAACAGTTGAATGAAGTGGAAAACCGACTCCCCTCTCAATCACACACTCCGGTGTTGGGTCCTATTGCCACCGGGCTGGGCATGGTCTACCTCTATTATTTGGAAGGAGAAGAATATTCCTCCATAGAACTACGCACCCTCCAGGATTGGCTGGTTAAATACGAAATAAAATCTGTCCCTGAAGTTTCTCAAGTTCTGAGTATCGGGGGAGAGGTCAAACAGTACCAAATCCGGGTCAACCCTATTTCCCTTCTTGAATACGACCTCACTATTTCCGGTCTGACTGAGAAGATCCGGAACAACAACCAGAATGTAGGAGCCAGCTTCATCACCAAAGGAAAAGAAGAATTCATCGTCCGGAGCGTAGGGCTGGTCCAGAACAGAGAGGATCTGGAAAATATCGTGGTGGCCACCTCTCAAGGGACCCCTGTCTATCTCAAAGATGTGGCTGAGGTCAAAATCCTTCCCGCTGTGCGCAGAGGGGCGGCTTCGGTTAACGGAGAAGGCGAAGCTGTGGTGGGGATGGTTCTCAAACTCTTTGATTCCAACACCGCCCGGGTAATCAACAACATTACCGATAAGATTTCTCATATCAACAAATCCCTTCCCTCAGGGGTCCGGATCGTGCCTTTTTACAACCAGGCTTCCTTGGTGAAAAAATGTTTTTCCACTGTCTCCACCAACCTGGCCCTGGGAATACTGCTAGTGGTCATCATTCTCTTTCTGTTCATGGGAAACTTCGTTTCAGCTCTGATTGCGGTGTTTTCCCTTCCTTTTTCCATCCTTTTTTCCTTCATCATGATGCAGCGGATCAATCTGGCTGCCGATTTGATGTCTTTTGGAGGCTTAGCTATAGGAATTGGTCTGATCGCCGATGCCTCCATTATTCTGGTAGAAAACTCCCACCGGCATATCCAGTTCACTTCTCAATCCAAAACTCAAGCCCTCCGCTCTGCCGGGGAAGAGGTAAGCAGACCTCTTATTTTTGCTGTTTTTATCATCATCCTGGTGTTTCTTCCTATCTTCACTCTCACCGGAATGGAAGGAATTATGTTCCGGCCTATGGGGTATACTATTTCCTTTGCCCTAGTGGGTTCTTTGATTTTTGCCCTCCTCGCCGCTCCCGCCTTGTGCTTCTTTTTCTTCAAAAAAAAATCAAGAAAAACTCAAAACCCTTTGCTGATGCGGAACATCCAAAAAGTTTACATCCCTTTCTTCAAATGGTGTCAGAGGAATCGAAAAAAAGTTTTTCTGATGACTGGTATAATTTTTGTTACAGGGCTTCTTTTGATCCCCTTTCTCGGCCGAGAATATATGCCCACTCTGAACGAAGGAACTCTCCACCTCCGGGTGACCCTCGACCCCAATATCAGTTTGAAAGAAACATTGAGCACCGCTCAATCTATTGAAAATTCTTTAAAAGATATTCCTGAAATCACAGGGCTTATGACCCGAATCGGAAGGGGGGAAGTGGGAAGTCATGCTCATTTCGTCAACAACGCAGAAATTCTCATCCAGCTGAAACCCCTCCGGCAATGGGAAAATTTCCACAATCGAAATCAGCTCATCCACGAAATTGAACACCGTCTTCAAAAATTCCCTGGTTTGACCCTCAACCTCACCCAACCCATCGCCCACAACCTGGATCACCTCCTCACAGGAGTGAAAGCTCAGCTGGCTGTCAAAATCTACGGTGAAGATTTTGATATCCTCCAACAGAAATCCACCCGCATCAAGGAGTTGATTGCCCCTATCCCCGGAGCCGCCGATGTTCAGCTCGAACAGTTCACGGGTCAGAACCAAATCCAGGTCAACCTCAACCGGGAAAAGATTGCCCGCTATGGTTTAAATATCCAGAATATTCAGAAAACCATCCAAGCCGCTGTCGGGGGAATCACTCTGGGACAGGTTTATGAAGGGAGGAAGAGATTTGATATCTTCCTTCGTTTTAAACCCCAGTTCCGTAATAATATCCATCAGATCGAAAACCTGTTCATCCCCCTTCCCCAAGGAGGACGGATTCCTCTCCAACAGGTAGCCTCAGTGAAGGAAGTCGTGGGGCCACGGATGATCAAAAGGGAAAACAATAAAAGATACTTCACCGTCCAGTGCAACGTTCGAGGAAGGGACATCGGGAGTTTCGTGGATGAAGCCCAAGCTGTTATTGAAAAAAATGTCCATCTTCCTCCTGAGTATTCACTCGAGTGGGGCGGCCAGTTCGAACTTCAACAGAAAGCCAACCGGAGGTTGGCTCTGATTACCCCCATCACTTTGGGTTTGGTGGCCCTCCTGCTGTTTTCGGTGTTCTATTCTTTCAAAGAAGTCTTGATAATCCTCATCAATATCCCTCTAGCTCTCACCGGAGGAGTCATTGCTTTGAAGATTTCAGGTCTTTACCTCAGTGTTCCTGCTTCCATCGGTTTTATCGCTATATTGGGCATTGCCTTGGAAGACGGGTTAGTCCTCCTCTCTGAGTTCCACCGCCGCCTCAACCGGGGAATTTCTATAAAAATTGCGGTTTTAGAGAGCACCCGCATCAAAATAAGGCCCGTCCTCATGACCACATTCACCACCATCTTTGGAATCCTTCCCCTTCTTTTAGCTCGGGGACCGGGGGCCGAAATCATGCGTCCTCTGGCCACTGTGGTAGTGGGAGGATTGTTCACTTCCACAATGGTCACCCTTGTGGTTCTCCCCCTGGTTTATCAAACCCTGAAAAAAAGACCTTAGTTTGTTTTCCGGACGGATTCAACGTTCAAACCGGTAAAAAAATTTTTCCGTTTTATTCCCCCATAGGGGAGGAAGCATCCTCAAAACCTTGATGAGTATAAATATCTCTACTTATTGATAGGGGTGAGGGATGCTTACCATGGGGAGTCTTTTTTGACCCTGGAAACGAGGTGTGGTATGTTTTTTAGACTCTCAGAGGTTATTGAGGCCCCGGTGGACCCGAAGAATGAAGATAAACTCTAAAATCCTTCTTTTTATGTTTCTTTTTATTATTACAATGGGCTCCTGCAGCTCCCCCCGCCCCGGAGTTATCATCTTGTGCGCTGGAGACAGCATCACGGCCGCGGATTATCCGCGGTTTCTCCAAAAAATCCTCCAAAAAGAAGGTTACAGGGCCAAAGTCCTGAATTGGGGGAGAAACGGCTATACTTCAGGGGAATACCTTGATTTTTTAAAAGAAAATCATAATCATTTGGCTCAAAAGCATCCTGAATTTATTCTTCTTCAACTGGGAACCAATGACGTCCGTATTGATGGGGACCACACTTCCTCCCCGCAGTTCTACCAGAACATGAAAAAAATCATCTCCATTTTCCGGAGTTTCCGTAGCCTTTCGGGCCGGTCTCCTCACATCTTTTTAGCCACCGTGCCCCCTCTTCATAGAATAAAATCATTCCCTTTTTCTCCCCACTCCCGGATTCGAATCGAGAAGGAAATCAATCCAACCATTCGAAAACTGTGTAAGGAAGAAAATCTTCCTCTTGTAGATAACTACACCCTATTCTCTCAATCCCCCCAGCTTCTTCCTGATGTTCATCCCACCCGTAAAGGGTACAAGCTTCTCGCCAAAAACTGGTACCAGGTTATCGAAAAATATCTTTAGGCCGCACCCCTTCTTTTTTGGGGAAACATCCCCAAAACTTTGATTAGTCTAAATATCTCTACTTATTGAAAGGGGTGAGGGATGCTTAGCTTTTTTGGGTTTTTCTTGAAAATTTATCTAAATAGTGGTATTCTTGGTGTCAAATACGAAAGTCCCTAAAGTATAAAAGTCCGGATTTTCCCAGAGTCTTCATCCAAGGAGACAGTAATATGAACAGAAAGCTCATCCGACCAAATTTAGGCGAAATCAAAGAAAAAATGAACAGAGAATCTTCCAAAAAGAAGTCCCATCCCTCCTTTGAAACCTATGCTGAAAATTATTATTACCTTAAACAGATGAACCGAAAAACCCCCATGGCTGTGGTATTCAAAGATGGAGAAAGGGTGGAAGGTCATATCGAATGGTATGACAAAAATTGCATTAAGGTGAATCGGTCCAATGCTCCCAACCTGCTGGTGTATAAAAGCAGCCTTAAATATCTCTATAAACTCAAGGACTCCAAAAAATCTAATTCATCCAAAAAATCCAGAGGTAGACCCAAAAGTCAGTAACTTCCAGTAATGCCATGGCTCCACTTAAAGTCGGGATCAGTTTAGGCGATCCAGGGGGCATTGGTCCAGAAGTTGTTCTGAAAGCTTTAAGTGAGCGAAAATTCCTTCCTCAAGCTCATTACATCCTTTTCGGTTCCAGATGGGTGGTTGAAAAAGAGGAGAAATCTCTGGGTATCCGCTTAAATCCAGCTCCTTTGGATCCCTCTTCTCTATCCCAGTCCCAGGATCCAGGAGTGTGGCTCTACGAAGTGGAGACTCCGTTGGAAAAGGTCATAAAAGGAGCTTCCACCAAAGAACAAGGGCAGGCTTCCTTTCTTTATTTTCAAAAAGCAGTGAAAGAAGCTCAGAAAGGAACCCTTCAAGCTTTGGTGACCGCTCCTATTTCCAAACACTCCTGGAGATTAGCCGGAATCCAATGGCCTGGACATACCGAATATCTAAACCAGATTTTTCCTCAGGCCATCATGTCTTTCTGGTCTCCCAAGGTCAAAGTGGCTCTCTATACCCATCATCTTCCCTTAGAGGAAGCTTTAAAAAAAGTGAAACAAAAACCTCTCCTCCAATTCCTTCTCCATCTTCACCGCTTTATAGAAAATATTCAACCCGGCCGATACAGTTATTTGATGGCTGGATTGAATCCCCACGCTGGAGAAGATGGAATGTTGGGATCCGAAGAAAGGGAAGAAATCAAACCAGCCCTCATCCAAGCTCAAAATAAGGGGATGCCTGTGGAAGGACCCTTCCCTCCGGATGTGGTTTTTCGAAAGGCACTTCATTTTCCCCATAAAATAGTCATAGGGCTTTACCATGACCAGGCTTTGATCCCCTTTAAGCTGGAAGCCTTTGATGAAGGAGTGAACGCCACTCTAGGGCTCTCCTTCATCCGCACTTCTCCCGATCACGGGACTGCTTTCGACATCGCTGAAGAAAGAAAAGCCAGTCCGCGAAGCCTCAGGGAAGCCATCCAGCTGGCCGGCCAGCTCTCCCCTAAACCAGGCTCTCCTTCATCCTGAAAAAGGGAAAATAAGAATAATGAAAATTTGCACATACAATGTCAATTCCATCAAATCCAGAAAGGAGCTTCTCTTTTCCTGGCTGAACACCCGGGAAAATGACATTGATCTTCTCTGTCTTCAGGAGCTCAAATGCACGGAAGAACATTTTCCTTTTTCTGATTTCCAAAACAGAGGATTTCACTGTGATGTTTTTGGTCAAAAAACATACAACGGGGTGGCCATCTGCTCCAAATTTCCTTTGAACCATGTCCAGAAAGGATTCGGCGATGAACACTGGGATCAGCAAAAAAGATTCATCGCTGCTCCGGCCCAAGGATTTTTTCTCATCAACGTCTACGCTCCTCACGGAGGCTTCAAGGGGACCGATAAATTTTTTTACAAAAGAGAATGGTATGAAATCCTGTTTCATTATCTTCATCAACATTATTCTCCTGAGGATCCAGTGATGTTAGTGGGAGACTGCAATGTGGCCAGAGAGGATAAGGATGTATTTGCTCCTCAAATTCTTCAAGATTCCATAGGGACCATGCCCGAAGAAAGGGAAGAGCTGAGAAAAATTCTGGATTGGGGTTTGGTGGATACGTTCCGCTATTTATACCCCGAGAAAAAACAATTCACCTGGTGGGACTACAGGGGAGGGGCTATCTGGCGGGATGAAGGGATGAGGATCGATTATGTGCTGTGCACCCAACCCCTGCTGGAACGAATCAAAGATGTGGAAGTGGATGTGTGGCCACGTCGGAGACGGTCTCCTAAACCTTCAGACCACGCTCCTCTCATAATCTCCCTGGATGAAGAATAGGATCCCACTTACTGTTTCCATCTTTTCAATTCTCTCTTCATCTCTCTTTCCCGGTCTCTTTCCCGAATCGCTTCCCTCTTTTGGTATACTTTTTTTCCTTTGGCCAGAGCCATCTCCAACTTAATAAGCCCCCTATCGGTGATAACGGCCCGCAGGGGAATCAGAGTTAGTCCTCTCTCTTTGATTTTTCCTGTTAACCTTTTAATTTCTCTCCGGTGAAGGAGAAGCTTCCTCTCTCTGCGGGGATGATGGTTGAAAATATTGGCTTCATTGTAAGGAGCTATGTGGCAGTTGAGCAGGTAGACTTCTCCCTCTTTGATTTCGGCGTAACTTTCTTTCAAACTGATTCGTCCTTCTCTCACCGATTTAACCTCACTTCCCATCAAAACGATCCCGGCTTCATAGGTGTCCAAAATATTATATTCATAATAGGCTTTTTTATTCTTGGCGATAACTCTCATCAGACTCCTTCCCAGACTTGAGTTCTAGGTGGATGAAATTGATCCCACGTTTGATCATCTTTTCTAATTTTATAGGAAGAAGATCCCACAAAGGCTGTTTCCGAAGAAGAAAAGAGGGCACTCAAAAGAATAAAAAGAAGAGGAGCTGGAAGTAGCATATGCTGAAATCAAGAATCCCACTTGGACTTAGACTGTTTGAAACAGTTTGAAAGAGTCTCCATTATTTTCCTTTCCACCACACCAAAAGGGCTTCCTAAAACTTCCGATATTTCCGATGTGATAAGATTTTTGGCCTTATCCATCATTTTTTTTTCTCGAAAGGATAAAGGTTTGCTCTGATTTAAATAGAATAAACTTTTCAATACTAAAGCCATATCCAGAAGAGAGCCTGATTTCATGAGGTCGAGATGTTCTTTGTATCTCCCTTTCCAGTTCATGGAGAGATCCACTTCTCTTTTTTCAATAAAGTCAAAAATCTTCTCCACCGAATCCATAGAAACAGGCTTCCGAATACCCATCTCTTCAGCATTGCGGGAGGGGACCATCACTAAAGTATTGTTGGAAATGATCCGAACATAATAGATTTTGGATTCAATCCCGAAAAAGTTTTGGTTCTGGATATCCTCTATGACTCCCATCCCTTGATTGGGATAAATGATTTTATCACCAATCTCGAATTGATCCATTGTTTTTAATTATATTTAATAAAAAGAAGGGAGTCAAATGTTAAAAGTTCAACCCATTCCTTTGATTCGATCGGAGGAATCATCATGGAAATGACACCTAATAAGGTTTAATGAATTTTTACCCCTAAGGACTCTTTTCCTTGCAGATGCGGAGCAAATATTTTCTAATTTATTGATATTATTATACTTACATTATATCCTCTTATCATTATACGTCCTTGGGTTAATTCCATCGGTCTGTCCCCCACAATTAAAGAACCACGAAAAGCTCTTCCTCAATCTCTCTTGACATAAAGAGAGCAAATGATTACTATACACATCTCATATAAAGGAGAAAGTGGTTCGTCATGAAGAGAACTTTCCAACCTAACAAGAGAAAAAGAAAGAAGAAACACGGATTCCGTGTACGGATGAAAACGAAGGGTGGGAAAAAGATCGTTAAAAACAGAAGGAAAAAAGGCAGAAAAAAAATCTCTGCTTAATGTCTGAATCCCTGAATGATCATGAGCGGATAAGAAAACGAAAAGACTTTTTAGAAATTTTTAGAAGGGGCAGGCGATATAAAGGAAAATATTTTAATATTGTTTTTCTCCCTAACCGTTTAGATCACTCCCGAGTCGCTGTGGTGGCAGGGAAAAAAATTGGCAATGCTGTAACCAGAAACAGGATAAAACGAAGAATGAGAGCTCTCTTCCGCAGGTGTAAACCGGATAAGGATAACTCTTTGGACCTCATCCTATTCCCAAAGAAGAATGCAGTCCGGGTTCCTTGGAATCAACTCCAGCAGGATTATAAATTGGCCCTCAAATCGATCTCTCAAAAAACTCAATTGTGATGAAATATATTGTGCTTCTTCTGATCAAAGCCTACCAGGTTATTCTCTCTCCTTTTCTTGGTAATCGCTGCCGCTTTTATCCCTCCTGTTCAGAATACATGCTCCACGCGGTGGAAAAATATCCTTGGCCTAAAGGAATATTATTAGGAATAAAAAGGCTCCTCAAGTGCCATCCCTTTCATTCCGGAGGAGTCGATCCCGTACCCTAGAGGTATTCATGGAAAAAAGACTGATTTTAGCCATTGTTCTTTCTTTTGTGGTTCTTTTCCTCTATCAGGCTCTTTTTGTCAAAAACCCCCCTCCTCCTCAGCCTTCCGAAGAAGCCACTTCCCCTCAAAAGTCTCCCCCCCAAGCCCCTTTAACCGAACCCTCCGCTGAAAAGGTTCAAAAGGAACCCCAGAAGAAAAAGGAAACATTTGAGAAAATCACAGAGGAAAATGAAAACCAAATCGTGGTGGACACCGCTCTGTATCGAGCTGTATGGAGCAACAAAGGAGCCGTACTTCTCAGTTGGAAATTAAAAAAGCACCAGGACGATGAAGGGGAAAATTTACAACTGGTCCCCAATGAATCCGAAAAATTAGGAAAATACCCTTTTTCTCTTCGCACTGAGGATGAATCCTTCAACCAGCTCGCTAACAATTCTCTGTATCAATTTTCCCGACATCAAATCGAACTCACCCAGGACCAATCTCAAAAAATTCGATTTTTGTATTCCGATTCAGAAGGAAATCAAGTGGAAAAAATCTTCACCTTTCACAACGGCCGCTATTCACTGGATATTCAGCTGAATGTATATAAAGAAGGCCAGAAAATCCATCCTCATCTCGTATGGGGCCCTGGATTCGGGAACCGTCCTCCGGAAACTAAAAACCAACGATTCGGCGGTAAAATTGGAGCCGCTGTGAGGTCGGGAAACAAAGTTCACCGGCATCAAGAGAAAAAATTCAATCCCGAGAAAAACACCTACAATTTTGTTCAATGGGCGGCCTATGAAGATAATTATTTCGCTGCTCTTTTTCTCACTTCACCCCAAAAATCCAGCGCCACTTTCCTCAAACAACAGGAAAATGAAAACAATCCTCACTTTTTTCTTTCTGCCAATTATCCTCAAAAGGCTTTCATCGGGCCTAAAAAGCTGGAGACTTTAAATCAGTTCGGCTACAAAGCCAATAAATTAATCAACTTTGGGTTTTTTGGTTGGATTGCCGAAATTCTCCTTCAAGCCATCAATAAGGTTCATGATTCCGTCCCCAATTGGGGTTTCTCCATCATTATTCTCACTTTTATCATCAAGCTCATCTTCTTTCCCCTTACCTACAGCAGCACCCGTTCTATGGCCAAAATGCAAGAACTCCAACCTAAAATTAAAGCTTTGAGATCCAAATACAAAAAGTCCAAAAAAGACATCGCTCAACGCCGGAAGATGAACGAAGAAATGATGAAGCTTTATAAAGAACATGGAGTCAATCCTGCCGGGGGATGCCTGCCCCTTCTCATCCAAATTCCCATTTTTTGGGGTTTCTTCCGGATGCTGGTGGCTTCTGTAGAATTCAGGGACAGTCCGTTTATCCTGTGGATTCAAGATCTCTCCACAAAAGATCCTTTATATATCACCCCTATCCTTATGGGAGCTTCTCAGTTTGTTCAACAAAAGATGACTCCCACTTCGGCGGATCCCACCCAGCAAAAAATGATGCTGATCATGCCCGTTATTTTAACTATCTTTTTCATGAATTTCCAAAGCGGCCTGGTTCTCTACTGGCTGACCAACAACGTCCTCCAGATCGGCCAACAATACATCATGAATAAACTCCGCCGCAAAAAAAAGAGTCAATCGAATGGAAAAAGAAGAAAAAAATAATCAAACACAAGAATTTAAAGGTCGGAACTTAGAGGATGCCATTAGTTTGGCTGAACATGAGCTCGATCTTTCCCGCTCCCAATTCAATTATGAAATTGTAGCCGAGAAGACCACCCTTTTTGGGATCAAAAGCAAGGAAATTGTGATCAGAACTTGGCCCAAAAAACCCTCCAGTGAATCGAAAGCCGCTCAATTTCTCCAAGAATTTTTATCTATATTCCCTTTAGAGCTGGAGTTTACTTTAAAAAAAAGAAATGATCTGCTCTACTTTATTTTTAATGGCAAAGACAAACATCTCCTACTCCGAAAGGATGGCGCTCTTCTTCTCGCTTTCCAGCATATACTCAACAAAATTTCCTCCTACAAGGTTCAAACAGACTGTGATTTCTTCAGAAAAAGAAAAGAACAACAGCTTAAACAGCATGCCCAAAAAAAGGCCCAACATGTCCATGAGACCGGAAAAGATGAATTTTTAGACCCAATGAACCCCTATGAGCGCCGGCTCGTTCACATCGCAGTCAACCGAATCCCTGGAGTTTCTACAGAAAGCATCGGAAACAGCTTTTTGAAACGAGTCAAAATCTTCCCTCAAACCGAAGAAGAATAACTTCCCTTTTCCTTTACTGTTTCTGTAAATCCATTTAATATAGAAGGTTATGGAAGAAGATACCATTGTCGCTGTTTCTACACCCCGAGGTTATGGAGGGATCGGGATCGTGCGCTTCAGTGGAAAGCGCTCCCTTTCCATCGCTCGCAAGTTATTCAAACCCAGAAGGCGGACAAAGAAGATTCCTCCTCGCAAACCCATCCTGGGAGATATTTCTCCATTCCAGCGTAACGGAGATTTCGAGGAAGGGTTCCTGGTTTATTTCCCTCCTCCTCACACTTACACCCGGGAAGAGGTAGTGGAAATCAGCTGCCACGGAAGTCCTCTCGTTCTCGATGAATTGGTCCGGCAGGGAATCAAAGCAGGTGCCCGACACGCCGATCCGGGAGAATTCACTCTCCGCGCTTACTTGAACGGACGAATCGATATCATTCAGGCCGAAGCTATCAATGATCTCATCCGAGCCAAAACCTTAACTCAAGCTCAGATTTCTTTCCAACAACTCAAGGGAAGTTTGTCCGGACAAATCCATTCTCTTCGAGAAAAGCTGGTCCATCTGATCTCTCAAATCGAAGCCTGTATCGAATTTCCAGAAGAAGAACTCGGAATCACCCCCAAGCAAATCTCCGGAATCATGGATCAAGCCCTCACTCAGGTTCAAAATCTGGTGGAAAGCTACAAACTGGGGAGAACCTACAGCGAAGGACTCACTCTGGCTATTGCGGGAAGGACCAACGTGGGAAAATCAACCCTGTTCAACTCCCTTCTCCAGGAGCCCCGAGCCATTGTGACCCCTCATCCAGGGACCACTCGGGACTACCTGGAGGAAAAAATTCAAATCCACGATTCCGTCTTTTCCTTAGTGGACATGGCCGGGATAGAGAAAAGCGGCCACCCCGTAGAAAAGGAAGGAATCCAAAGAGGGAAAAAAAAGGCTTCTCAAGCGGATGGAATCCTTCTTCTTCTGGATGCTTCCGCCTCAGAAACCGAAGAAGACATCCGGCTCATCAATAAATATAAACAGAAGAAAACTCTTCTTGTTTTCAATAAAATCGACCTATCTCCCCAAATGGATAAAAAAAAGGTGAAAAAGTCCGCTTCTCATCTTTCTTGTTTAGAAGTCTCCGCTTTAAAGGGAACCCATCTGGAAAAACTCAAAGACAAAATTTACCAATCCTTCGTGCCCTCTCAACAAAAACAGCAAGAGGTGATCCTCCATTTCCGGCAGAAGCTCCTCTTAGATCAGATTCTTGAGCATCTCAAAGAAGGAAAACGCTTATTGAAGCAAGGTTATCCGGAAGATCTGTACGTGGAAGAGATTCGAGAGAGCATTTCTCTGATGGGCCATCTGACGGGAAAAGTGAAAGCTCGAGAGATCATCAACCACATCTTTTCCCAATTCTGTATAGGAAAATAAGGCCATGAGTGCCATGGATTCATATGATGTCATTGTGGTAGGGGCAGGACATGCCGGGTGTGAGGCTGCTCATGCCGCCAGCCGGATGGGACTTGAAACCTGCCTCCTCACTCTTCATCTTGAAACCATCGCCCAAATGTCCTGCAATCCTGCGGTCGGAGGGCTGGCTAAAGGACATCTGGTGAGAGAAATCGATTCTCTTGGGGGAATTATGGGACTCCTGGCGGACCACACAGGCATCCAATTCCGCCTGCTCAATAAGAGCCGCGGAGGGGCCGTCCAGGCTCCCCGGGCTCAATCCGACAAAGCTCTTTACAGACTGACTATGAAAAGCTGGTTGGAAAAAGCCCCCCATCTCCACATCTTTCAAGGAATCGCCACGGAAATCCTTCATCAAGGAAATAAAGCCCAAGGGATTAAAACCTTAGAAGGAAATATTCTCAAAGCCAAAATCATTATCCTTGCACCGGGAACTTTCCTCAACGGTTTGATCCATATGGGGTTGAACAGCTATTCTGCGGGAAGAGCCAACGAACCTCCGGCAAAAAAACTGGGAGAAAACCTAAAGGCCCTGGGGTTGAAAACCCTTCGTTTAAAAACGGGGACTCCTATGAGACTGCATAAAGATTCCATCGACTGGGATCAATTTACACCTCAAGGAGGAGACTCCCATCCTGTTCCCTTTTCTTTCCGGACGCAACACAAACTCCAAAACAAAGTGAACTGCTTTATCGGGCATACCAATTCCCGAACCCACGAAGTGATCCAAAAACATCTGGACCAATCGCCTCTTTTCAGCGGAAAAATCAAAGGGATTGGGATCCGTTATTGTCCTTCTATCGAAGACAAAGTGGTAAAATTCGCCCACCACAACAGACATCAATTTTTTTTGGAACCTGAGGGGTTAGACACGGCGGAAATTTATGTGAACGGGATTTCTTCCAGCCTCCCTCTGCCAGTTCAGAGGAAAATTTTAGACGCGATCCCCGGGTTAAAGGAAGCTAAAATCCTGAGGCCGGCTTACGGCATCGAATATGACGCTGTCGCTCCCCTTCAGCTCAAACCCACTTTGGAAACCCAAGCCGTAGAAAACCTCTTTCTGGCTGGACAAATCAACGGCACTTCGGGATATGAAGAAGCCGCCGCTCAAGGACTGATGGCCGGGATCAATGCCGCTTTGAAAGTCAAAAAGAAAAAACCTTTTATCCTGGGGAGAAACGAAGCCTACATCGGAGTCCTCATCGATGACCTCATCACCAAAGGAGTGGAAGAACCTTACCGTCTGTTCACCTCCCGGGCTGAGTTCAGACTTCATCTGCGCATCGATAATGCCGATAAAAGACTCACTCCCTATGGGTACAAACTGGGTTTGTTCCCGGAAAAAGATTACCAATCTTTTTGTCAAAAAAAAGAAAAGCTCGAGAAGGTGTTCACCATACTCAGAAAAGAAAAAATGACTCTGAAAAACAAAGCACCGGTCACCCTAAAAGATTTATTAAAAAGACCTGATTTCCGGTTTAAAAATGTGTTAGAATATAGGAAATTTGATGAGCCTTTAGGTCATGAAGACATCCGCCACATCGAGTCTGAAATAAAATATGAAGGCTATCTCAAAAAACAAAGAAAAGAAATTGCGAAATCCAAAAAGATCGACCGCGTCCGGATTCCCACCGGAACGGATTTTAAAAAAATACCCGGTTTGAGCAAAGAGGTTGTGGAAAAATTGGAAAGAACTTCTCCAAAAACCCTGGGTGAAGCCAAAAAAATTTCCGGGGTGACCCCTGCAGCGATCGAAAACATCCATATGGACATCAAGCTGAAGAAAAAAAGATCCCGGAATGTTCCACGTGGAACACTCAACCATCATGAATAAAATCATCGCTGTCGCCAATCAAAAGGGGGGAGTGGGGAAGACCACCACAGCCATCAACTTAGCCGCTTCTCTGTCTCTCTACAATCAAAGGGTATTGCTGGTTGATTTTGACCCCCAGGGAATGGCTACCATCGGACTGGGCAAGCCCAAGGAAGAAAACAAAGGGATTTATCAAGCTCTCATGAACGGCCGGCACCTTAAGGACCTCATCCAGCCTACTGAAATCGATAATTTCTACATCTGCCCCTGTTCTCCAGAATTGTCCGGGTTTGAAGCGGAAGTGTATACGGAAGAAAACAGAGAAAAAAGACTCCGTCATGCCTTAAACCAAGTACGTAAATACTTCAATTTCATCTTCATCGACTGCCCTCCCTCCCTTGGATTTCTCACTATCAATGCCTTGGCTGCGGCTGATTCTGTCCTGGTCCCCATTCAAACTGAATTTTTCGGGATGGAAGGCGTTCCTGAACTGCTTCAAACCCTTGACGAAGTCCACCAGCATTTCAACTCCCACCTTTCCATTGAAGGAATCATTTTGACCATGTTTGATGAGCGAACCAACCTTTCCAAACAGGTGACTGAGGAAGTGCGCCGCTCCCTTAAAGGAATCGTTTACCAAGTGATCATTCCCCGCACCATCAAGCTGGCCGAAGCTCCGAGTTTTGGTAAACCCGTTCTGCTTTATGATATAAAATCAAAGGGTTCTCAAGCCTATTTAAACTTAGCCCAGGAGATATTAAAAAAATGAAAAAAAAGGCATTAGGAAAGGGCTTAAAGGCCTTTCTCCCAGAAGATTATGGAATTTTAAGTGAAGAAAAATTTATAAATCTGGACATCGAACAGCTCAAACCTAATCCCCTTCAGCCCCGAAAAAAATTCAACCAGGATTCCATCGAGGAGCTGGCCCGTTCTATAAAAAAATCAGGGGTCCTCCAACCTATCTTAGTGGTTCCCCAGGAAGACCACTACCGGATCATCCTCGGAGAAAGAAGATGGAGGGCGGCTCAAAAGGCAGGCCTCAAAAAAATCCCCGTGATCATCCGGCAAATGCCCCAAGAACAGCAGCTGGAAGCCTCTCTCATCGAAAATCTTCAAAGAGAAGACCTCAACCCCTTGGAAATCGCTCAGGCTTACCAGCGTATGATCCAAGAACTCCACTATACCCAGCAGGAAGTCTCGGAAAAAGTGGGGAAGGACAGAGCTTCTGTGGCCAATTACATCCGCCTTCTGAAACTTCCTCAAGAAATTCAGGATATGATAGCCCAGAACAAACTCTCTATGGGACATGCCCGGACTCTCATTGCTTTGGAAAACCCAGAACAGCAGCGGAAACTTTCTCGAGAAATCGCGAAAAAAAATCTTTCGGTCCGGGAATTAGAAAAAAAGATCTCCCGGCTCAAGCAACCTTCTTCCTCTTCTTCCACCCCCAATATGGACCCTGACCTGGTGGCTTTTCAGGAAGAACTCCTCAAACACCTGGGCACCAAAGTCTCTATCTCTGGAAACCAGAATAAAGGAGTTCTCAAAATATATTATTTTTCTCTAGACGACTTAAATCGAATTTATGAAAAAATAAAAGGAGCTTCCTGATGAAAGAGAAAAAGAAAGAATTCAACCCAGATAAAATCACCGGCTTTTTTGATAAAGACACCCAGATCAACGGAGATTTAACTTTCAAGGGTTCTTTTCGCATTGATGGTTATTACAAAGGAAATATCAATTCAGAATCCGTTCTCATAATCGGAGAAAATGGACGAGTGGAAGCAGACATCAAAGTGAGCCACATCATTGTTGACGGGGAAATCAAAGGGAACATCCAGGCATCCGAAAAAGCCGAAATCCATTCTAACGGACGGGTGATCGGAACCATCATCTCTCCCAAACTGATTGTGGAGGAAGGATCCTACCTGGAGGCCAACTGTCAGACCACAGACCAGGGGAGTCCGGCCCCTTCCCAACAAAAAGTTCCGGAGAAATCCCCCTCCCAAGGAACTCAATCTTGAAAACCGCTGCTGGGATCATTCCCGTACGCTACGATTCACACCGCTTCCCCGGGAAACCGCTGGCTTCCATCCTGGGAAAACCCATGATCCAGAGAGTCTACGAGCAAGCTAAAACGGCTCAACTCCTCCACCGGGTCATTATTGCCACCGATGATGAACGAATCCACCAAGCCAGCCGATCATTTGGGGCCGAAGTCTGGATGACCTCTTCCAGCCACCAATCGGGTACAGAAAGGGTGTCCGAAATTGCCGAAAAAATTGATTCTCCTCTTATCATCAACATTCAAGGGGACCATCCTGTTTTTGAAGGAAAAATGATTGACGAGGTGGTCCAGGTGCTTCAGGATAAAACCCTGCCTATGGCTACCTTTGCCTTTAAAAGAAGAGAGCCCCATCTTCTTCCGAAGGAAAATATAGTGAAGGTGGTTATGGACCGGAACGATTATGCCCTTTACTTCTCCCGGTCTCCTCTCCCTTTTAATGCCCAGGATTACTTCTGGCATCATGTAGGAATATATGGGTATCAGAAAGACTTTCTTCTAGACTTATCTAAGCTCCCTCTATCCCGGCTGGAACAGCTGGAAAGACTGGAACAGCTCAGAGCGCTGGAAAACGGTTATAAAATCAAAATCATAAAAATTTCTCATCCCTGCTTGAGTGTGGATTCGCCTCCAGATATAATCAAGATTGAAAATTATTTAAAAAACAAAAAAAATGACTAAATATATTTTTGTGACGGGAGGTGTGCTTTCGGCACTGGGCAAGGGTATCGCAGCATCCTCCATGGGCATGCTTCTGGAAAGCCATGGGTATCAGATCACTCTTCAAAAATTCGATCCTTACCTGAACGTAGATCCGGGGACCATGAACCCCTTTCAACATGGGGAAGTGTATGTGACGGATGACGGGGCGGAAACGGATTTAGACTTGGGCCATTATGAACGCTTTACCTCCACCTGCACCACCCAATCTCACAACTGGACGGCTGGAAAAATCTATGAATTCATCCTGCAGAAGGAACGAAAGGGGGAATACCTGGGCAAAACCGTTCAGGTCATCCCTCATGTGACCGATGAAATAAGAAAGGCTTTCCGCACCGTTTCCGATCAAAATGACATCGTGATCGGAGAGATCGGGGGCACAGTGGGGGATATCGAAGGGCAGCCCTTTCTGGAAGCAATCCGTCAGATGAGGTTAGCTCTGGGGGTTCAGAACACCTTGTTTGTCCACCTCACTCTGGTTCCTTTCATCAAAACCTCAGGAGAACTCAAAACCAAACCCACTCAACACAGTGTTCGTGAGCTCCGGGCTATCGGGATTCAGCCCGATATTCTCCTCTGTCGGACAGACCGGTTTCTGGGTAAAAACATACGGTCTAAAATATCTCTGTTTACCAATGTACCTCTGGACGCAGTGATCACCGCGAAAGACGTTGAAAACATTTATGAAATCCCCCTTGTCTTTGCCCAGCAGGGTCTAGATAACATCATCCTCAAACAGATGAATCTTTCACCCCGCCGACGGCGGCTGTCGCGTTGGAAATCCATGGTGAAACGGATGAAAAGCCCCCAGGATGAAGTCAATATCGCTTTAATCGGAAAATACGCAGGACTTCATGATTCCTACATCAGCCTCATCCAGGCTCTGGTTCATGCGGGAACCGCTCACCGGCTCAAGGTGAATGTTTCCTGGATCGAAGCCGAACAATTGGAAGAGGAACCTCCTGAAGAAGTCCTCAAGGGAATTGACGGCATCCTTGTCCCAGGAGGATTCGGGTCTAGAGGCATCGAAGGGAAAATTCAAGCCACCACCTATGCCCGAGAACACAAACTGCCCTTCTTCGGCCTGTGTTTGGGGATGCAGTGTGCGGCTGTAGAATACGCCCGAAACATCTCTGGCTTTCCTGGAGCCAACAGCACTGAATTCGACCCCTCCACACCCTATAAAATCTTCTTCAAATGGCGAGAATTGAAAGGGGTCCAGGATTTAGGGGGCACCATGAGGCTGGGGCAGTACAAATGCCAGCTGGAAAGAAACTCCCTGGCTGAAAAAGCCTACAGGAAACAAACGGTCTTTGAAAGGCACCGTCACCGTTTTGAATTCAATCCCCAGTATGAAAAACCCCTCAAGGATTCCGGTCTGATTATTTCCGGGAAAAACCCCCAGTACGGCCTGGTGGAAATCGTGGAAATCCCCAACCATCCTTGGTTTCTGGGGTGTCAATTTCATCCTGAGTTTAAATCTAAACCTCTACAGCCTCATCCTCTATTCAAGTCCTTTATCGGAGCCAGCTATGCCTACCGATGCCAGAAAAATAAAAATCACTCCTCAAGTTAAGATAGGAGGAAAAGGGTCTCTCTTTTTTATCGGAGGGCCTTGTGTGATCGAAAGTCCTGAGCATGCCTTTTTTTTGGCTCAAGAAATCAAAAAGACCTGTCAGCATCTTCAAATCCCCTTCATTTTCAAGGCCTCCTATGATAAAGCCAACCGGTCCTCTCTTCAATCCTTTAGAGGACCTGGCCTGGAAAAGGGACTGAAGATTCTGGGTCAAATAAAAAAGGAGCTCCAGGTCCCGGTTCTCTCCGATGTTCATGAACCCCGCCAACTGGAGAAAGCGGCGGAAGTTCTGGACGTGATCCAAATCCCGGCTTTTCTCTGCCGTCAGACAGATTTGGTGGTCCAATCCGCCAAAACTCAAAAACCCATCAATGTCAAAAAAGGGCCCTTTCTCTCTCCTTATGAAATGAAAAATGTAGTGGACAAAATCCTCAGTCAAGGAAACCAAAATATCATCCTCACAGAAAGAGGCTACAGTTTTGGCTACAACAATCTTGTCTTTGATGTGCGCTCCATCCCGGTGATGAAACGATCGAGATATCCCGTGGTGATCGATGCCTCTCACTCTGTTCAGAAACCCGGGGGAGAGAACACAGCATCCGGAGGTGATTCCGATTTCATTCCCAGCATGGCCCGAGCGGGAGTCAGCGTGGGGGCGGATGGTGTGTTTATAGAAGTTCATGACAACCCTCCTCAGGCCCTCTCAGATTCTGCTAACTCTCTGATATTAAATAACTTACAAAGACTTCTGCACTCACTGATCCGGTTGAAAAAAGCCCTCGACATGGACAGGATTCCTGAATGATGTATAATAAACGCATGACCAAAAAAGAGATCATTCAAACCGGTCAAAGTGTTCTGGAAATAGAAGCCCAGTCTATCCAAGATCTTTCCACTCAACTGGATGAAAATTTTGCTCGAGCCGTAGAATCTATCTCCGGGACCCAATCAAGAGTGATCATCACAGGTATCGGAAAATCGGGTCTGGTGGGGCGCAAAATCGCTTCCACATTGACCAGCTGTGGAACTCCTTCCATATTCATCCATCCTGCTGAAGCCGGTCATGGTGACCTGGGAATGATCCTTAAAGAAGATATAGTGATCGTTATTTCCTACAGCGGGGAAACCAAAGAAATTGTGGATATTCTTAATTTTATTCAAAGAATTGGGATCCAGCTCATCAGCATCACAGGGAATAAATACTCTAAACTGGCCAAATGCAGTGATATTGTCGTTGAAACCAGAGTGGAACGGGAAGCCGGTCCTAACGGACTCATCCCTACTTCCAGCTCTACTGCGACTTTGGCCATGGGAGATGCTTTGGCTATTGCTCTGATGAAGAAAAAAGGGTTTGGAGAAGAAGATTTTGCCTCTGTGCACCCCAAAGGCCAGGCCGGCAAAAAACTATTAAAAGTAAAAAATTTGATGCGTAAAGGACAAAACATCCCGGCTATCCATGAAGAAACCTGCATGGAGGATGTTCTTCAAGAAATGAGTGGAAAAAAAATGGGAATGACCTGCATCCTTGATAGCGATCAAAACCTTATAGGCATCATCACAGACGGAGATTTGAGGCGAATGCTACAGAAATATGGGGGCCAAATTTTGAGAAAAAGTGCCCGGGAGTGCATGACTCCTTCTCCCATCACCATTGAAAAGGATGATCTGGCCACCAAGGCTCTCCATTTGATGGAAGAGAATAAAATCACCTCCCTGATCATTCAGAATAAATCCGGAAAAATAGAAGGAATCATCCATCTGCATGACTTGTGGGGAACGGAGATGTTCTGATGAAAAACCATCTCAGGGCCAGTCAAATCAAAATGATTCTTATGGATGTGGACGGGACCTTGACTGATGGAAACCTTTGGGTCATGTCCAACGGCGAAGAACTCAAATCCTATAATGTGAAAGATGGAGCCGGAATCCTTTTGGCTCATCTGGCCGGAATCAAGACAGGAATCATCACTGGAAAAACTTCTAAATCACTCCAAATCAGAGCCCAGAGACTCAAGATATCCGAACTCCACCAGGGCATCCTGGATAAAAAACGCACTTTAACGGAAATTCAACAAAAACATTCTCTCAATCTGGAAAAGATCGCCTATATCGGAGATGACTTGGGAGATCGGGAAGTTCTCCAATCGGTGGGATTTTCAGGAGCGGTCTCAGATGCTCATCCGTTAATAAAAGAGAGCACTCATTTCGTATCCCAATTTCAGGGAGGAAAAGGAGCGGTCCGTGAATTCATCGAATTCATCCTTGATTCCCAAGAAAAATGGCCAACGGTAGAAGCTAATTTCAAAAAACTCACTCTTTGATGCACTCTTCTAAAACGAACCACCAAAACTTCCGGATTCATGATAAATCTCTCTATAGATTTTTCCATCCATGCTTTAAATTTTGACTGAATGGGGGTTCAATTGAAATTAAAACCAGAAATATTTCGTCAGTACGATATTAGAGGGGTGGTGGATAAAGATTTGACTCCTGAAACCCTAAAATTACTGGGAAAAGGAATCGGAACCTATTTTCGCCAGAAAGAGATAAAGCAGGTGGTTCTGGGAAGAGACTGCCGGTTGTCGTCTCCAAAATTTGCTCAGGCCATGACGGAAGGGCTGAATTCCACGGGTTGTGATGTTACCGACTTGGGAACCATCCCCACTCCTTTGCTTTACTTCACCATCTACAACAAAAATTATGATGCCGGTGTAATGATCACCGGATCGCACAACCCGCCCGAGTACAACGGGATTAAAATTATGCAGGGAAAAGAAACTCTCTATGGAGAATCCATTCAGGAGATCCGGACCCTTATCGAAAAAAATGAATTCATTCAAGAAAAGGAAGGAAAAAGAAAGACTTACAACATTGTTCCTGAGTACAAGAATTATGTGGTCCAGAATATCCAACTCGATCGATCAATCCGGGTGGTGGTGGATGCGGGAAACGGAACCGCCGGCGTGGTGGCCGTACCTATTTTTAAAAGACTGGGGTGCGATGTAAAAGATCGGTACTGTGAAATGGACGGTCATTTCCCCAATCATCATCCCGACCCCACTCTTCCCGAAGCATTACAAGATCTCATCAAAACGGTGAAAGAATCGGGGGCGGAGGTAGGCCTGGCCTACGACGGAGATGCCGACCGCATTGGAGTTGTGGATGACCAAGGGAACATCATCTGGGGAGACCAATTGATGGTGATATTCTCCCGGGATATCCTTCCTTCCCATCCAGGGAGTCCGGTGATTTCTGAAGTCAAGGCCTCTCAAGTGCTCTACGATGAAATTAAAAAATTGGGAGGGAAACCCATCATGTGGAAAGCGGGCCATTCCCTGATCAAGAAAAAAATTCAGGAAGAAAATGCTCTGCTGGCCGGAGAAATGAGCGGGCACATTTTCTTTGCTGACCGGTGGTATGGTTTCGATGACGCCATTTATTCCTCGGCTCGGCTCCTGGAAATCCTCTCCCGGTCTCCAAAGAAACTTTCTCAAATGCTTAGGGATTTACCCCACACCTTTACGACTCCTGAAATTCGGATTTACGCTTCAGATCAAGTTAAGTTTGACATCGTGGAAGCTGTTAAAAATGAATTGGCTCCTCAGTATCCAGTGAATGATATAGACGGGGTGCGAGTGAAATTCCCCCATGGATGGGGACTGGTCCGGGCTTCCAACACTCAGGAAGCTCTGGTATTAAGATTCGAGGCCGATTCCAAGGAAGCCCTTGAGAATATTAAAAAAGATGTGGAAAAAAGGGTTGAACAAGCCATACAAAGGTTGGATCCTTCTTGAATTTCTTACGTCTCATCCTTCTGGGAATCATTCAAGGGCTGACGGAGTTTTTTCCGGTCAGCAGTTCAGGACATCTGGTGCTTTTCCAGAATCTCTTCGGATTGAAAGAACCCCAACTGTTTGCGGACGTGATGCTTCATCTGGGCACAGTGCTTTCTCTCCTGGTGTTTCTCCGGAAAGATCTCATCCAAATTCTGGCCGGGCTCTCCCGTTTTTGCCGAAATCCTTTAAAAAATGCATCGGATCCTCAGGTGAAGCTGGTTTTCTATTTGTTCCTTGCCTCCATACCTACAGGTCTGATGGGATATTTTTTCAGCGACTTTTTTGAATCTCTGTTTGCTTCTCTGAAAACTGTGGGACTGGCGCTCTTGGTCACGGGGACTTTTCTCTTCCTCACCAAATTCTCTAAAGAGAAGAAAAGAAATTCCTGGGTTCATCCTTTTTTCATCGGGATTCTCCAAGGAATGGCCATTGTTCCGGGGATATCCCGTTCTGGCTTCACCATCGGAGGCGCTCTCTTTTTGGGATGGAACAGAGACCAGGCAGCCCGGTTTTCTTTCCTCCTCTCTATCCCTGCCATCTTAGGGGCTTCTTTGTTTCAGTTTCAGAAGGTAGATCCGTCCACTCAACCATGGCTTTTTCTGGCTGTAGGCTCAGCCGTGGCGGCTGTTTTCGGATATGGGGCCCTGGTGTACTTGTCCAAACTGGTCCACCAGGGAAATTTTTATTCTTTTGCCTATTACTGTTTTCTTGTAGGGATGGTGGCCTTGATGGCTTCTTTTTTGTTATAAATTTCTTTGAAAGGATTTAAAATGGATATTCGTCCGGTTATAATGGCTGGAGGCCGAGGAACTCGGTTCTGGCCTCTCAGCCGGGAAAACAAACCCAAACAATTTTTGCCCATAGTCAGCGAAAAAACCATGGTCGAAGAAACCGTGGAAAGACTTTTACCTCAAATCTCTCCTTCCCACATCTACACGGTGGCCAACAAAGAACAGAGTGAATTCATCCAACAACTTTTTCCCCAAATCCCCGAACAGAATTTTCTGGTCGAACCCATGGGAAAGAATACCGCTCCTTCCTTGATCCTAGCTTCAGCAGTGATATATCTCCAAAACCCGGAAGCTGTGGTGGCCGCTCTTCCCGCAGACCATCTCATTATGGACCCCTCTCTCTTTCGGGAAAAACTTCAAGCTGCTGCAAAATGTGCCTCCAGTGGGGATTACTTGATCACTTTGGGCATCCCTCCCTCTTATCCAGCCACCGGGTACGGCTATATCCGTTTCTCTCCCCACTCCTATGTGCCCGTGGGAGAAGAGAAATTTTTCAATGTCCAAGAGTTTAAAGAAAAACCCGATCATGAAAAGGCCAAAGTTTTCCTCAAAGAAGGGAATTACTTCTGGAATTCAGGAATGTTCCTCTGGCGTGCGAACATCTTTGCCCAGAACCTCCAGAAGTATGCCCCATCTTTCTATTCCTACTGGGAAAAAATGGTAGAGGCCTTAAAAGCAAAGGACTCAAAAACCATTTCTTCGCTCTTTCAGGAGATCCCTTCAACCTCCATTGATTATGCCTTGATGGAGAAAGCCAGAGGCATTCTGATGAGTGAAGGGAATTTTGGCTGGTCAGATGTGGGGGCCTGGTCCTCTCTATTTGACATCTGGGAAAAGGATGAAAACGCAAATGCCCTGAGAGGGGAGAATATCGTTCTGGACTCCCACAACTGTCTCCTGTACAGTCCTCATAAATTAACCGCCCTTGTGGGAGTCAAAGATATGATTGTGGTGGATACTGAGGACGTGTTGCTGGTCTGCCACAAACACCATGCCCAGAAGGTAAAAGATTTGGTCGATCTTATCAAGAAAAAAGGAGATCCAAAATACCTGTGATGTTCAAGAAAAATCTAGTCCTCTTTGTCTTGACTCTATTCCTTTTGACCCTTCCCATCTATTCGGAAGAAAAGGAAGAAGAGAAGAATATCAAGTATTTTTCTTCTACCAGTTTTTCCACTTTATTGACCAGCGGAAACACTGAAGATTTCTCCTTAAGCATCGAGACCGACCAGAATCTTCATTTCACCGATCACCGGTTCAACCTCAAAGGAAATATCATCTATTCTCTTTCCAACGGAGAAAAAAAATCCGAAATATATGGTTCCTCCCTCAATTACAACTGGAAAGTCAATTCCCAATTTTATATATTGGGGTTAACCAAATTCACCAGGAATGTGTTTTCAGGTTATAATTTTCGGTTTGCCTTCTCTGGAGGAGGCGGATATTCCTTTATCAACAAGGAAAAAATTCAATTTTCTTCCGATTTGGCTTTTGGATGGAGCACAGAAAATAATGCCGAAATCACTAATCAGCAAATCTCAAACAGCGGTTCCTCCTCTACCCCAAAGTCCAATGTGACCGAGTCTTTCTTTTCCGCTATCATCTCCTCAAAGTTCAAATGGGCCCTCTCTCCAACCACTTCCCTGGAAAATAACGGGACGATATTTTTAAATTTAGAAGATTTGGAAGGCTACAGACTGACCTCCCATTCCTCCATCTCTGTCTCTATAAATCAGAATTTCGCTCTGAAAACCAGCTTTCAGATAAATTATGAAAACAAACCGGTTCCCGGCTATAAAACCACAGACCTGTTCATCCTCTCTTCCCTCATGTTCAAGATTTAGCCTGAACTATTCATAAAAAAGGCCGATACTTTAAATAAAACAAAGAGCATGAATGAGTTTAGAGAATTTCTAAATGCGTACGTAAAGAAAGCAATTTTCATAGACTCTTTCATTCTATCTTATCTCATAATCGACCTTTTTTACCTTTCAGGCGAGCCGATCTGACCGCATCTGCTTCGTTACAAGAAAAGAAGGGGTCAGACGCCTTGGGGTCTGACCCCTTCTTTTCACAGCTGCACACCCTGTGCCTCACACCTGCAGCCACCGTGACTCGTGAATAATCCAGGCTAGACAATGAGGATGAATGTGGGGGGTGCTATTCAGTGGTTTTGATTCCCAGCTCCTGGAGCCTTTTCTTATCCACCGGAGAGGGAGACCCGGTGAGAAGACACAAGGAACTGGTGGTTTTGGGAAAAGGGATGACCTCCCGAATGGATTTTCCTCCAGCCAAAAGCATCACCAGACGGTCAAACCCCAGGGCGATCCCTCCGTGGGGAGGAGCCCCAAAAGACAACGCCTTCAACAGAAATCCAAACTTCTTTTCCACTTCCTCAAGGGAAAGCCCCAACAGGCCAAACACTTTCTTCTGTAAATCCAGGTTGTGAATCCGGATGGACCCTCCTCCTATCTCCATCCCGTTGAGAACCAGGTCATAGGATTTTGCCTTGACCCGCCCGGGGTCTTTATCCAATAAAGAGATGTGTTCATCAAAAGGAGAGGTAAAGGGATGGTGCATGGAGAGCCACCGATTTTCTTCCTCACTCCACTGGAAAAGCGGAAAATCGGTCACCCATACGAATCGAAATCCGGAAGGCCCTTGGGAAATTGAGGATAAAAATTGATTCCTGATTTCTCCCATCACCTTCAAAGCTGTCTTCTCCTTGTCGGCAGAGAGAAGAGCCAAATCTTCTTTCTCTCCTTGAAATTCTCTCCAAATTTTCTCCAAATCTTCCCTCTTTAATTTGAGAGAGGATTTTAATTCCGGAGTCTCTTTAACCCAAATGATTCCTTTCCCCCCTAATTCTCTGGCCTTTTTATCCAGTTTATCCAGCTGGCTGCGGGAAAGATTTCCCTTTCCTTTCACCAGTAGGCCCTTCAAAGTTCCTCCCTCAGAAAGAACTCTTTGGAAGATTTTAGAATCCACTTGGGTCCCCGTCTCGGTCAAATCACGAATTTCCAGTCCATATCTTAGGTCGGGCTTGTCCGTCCCGTAGGTCTTCATGGCCTGTTGATAAGTTAAGCGAGGAAAAGGAAGAGAAAGATTCACCCCGATGAGCTTGAACAAGGAAGCCATCATTTGCTCCACCAGACTGAGAACATCCTCCTTTTCTATGAAGCTCATCTCTACATCGATTTGAGTGAATTCAGGCTGTCTTTCGGCTCTCAAATCTTCGTCCCGGAAACAGCGAACAATCTGAAAATAGCGTTCAAAACCGGAAATCATTAAAATCTGTTTGAAAAGCTGAGGAGACTGGGGAAGGGCAAAAAATTTCCCTTTATACATCCGGCTGGGGACGATGTAGTCCCGAGCTCCTTCTGGAGTGGATTTGGTTAAAAAAGGGGTTTCTATTTCATAAAAACCTTGTTCATTCAAAAAATTCCGTACACACAAGGCCGCCTGATGGCGTATTTTCATGTTCCGCTGCAGGGCGGGCCGTCTCAGGTCCAGGTATCTGTATTTGAACCGGAGTTCTTCGGAAGCTTCGGGCGGATCCTTTACGGTAAAGGGAGGACTTTCAGACTGGGCAAAGAGTCTCATTCCTTCAGCCTCCACTTCCACTTCGCCGGTGGGAAGATCCCGGTTTTTGGATGATTTGTCCCGTTCTCTCACTTTCCCCTGAATCCCGATCACATCCTCCATCCGGCGTTTTTTGGCTTCCTCCAGAAGGTCCTTTTTATCAGAGGACATCACCACCTGAACAATTCCTTCACGGTCTCTCAGATCGATAAACACAAGATGGCCCATGTCCCTCTGTTTATGGACCCACCCCAGGAGCACAACCCGTTCCCCCACGTCCTTCTTTCGGAGTTGACCCCCATAGGCGGACCGCTTCCAGACCGATCCTGTGGATTTCATTGTTTCCTTCCTTTGAGAGAAACCATCAACGGCCCTTTACAGCTTCCCGGATTCCTTCTCTGCCTACCTTTTCCTGCACTCCGCTTTCCATGTTTTTTAAAGAATATTCTCCGCTCTTCACTTCCTCCTCGCCTATGATCAATGTCCAGGTGGCTTCCAATTTATTGGCCCGACTCATCTGATTTTTAAGGCTCTTATCCTTGTATTCGATCAAACAAGGCACCCCCTCTCGGCGCAATTCTCTCACTAGCTCCATCCCTTCCTTCTTGGCTTCTTCTCCCAGATACACAATGTAGAGAAATTGGTCTTTTTCCGCTCGATAGGGCATAACACTGAGAAGTCGTTCCATTCCCATGGCAAACCCGATCCCGCAGATATCCGGGCCGCCAAATTCAGTCATCATATCATCATAGCGTCCTCCCCCTAGAACCGCATCCTGACTGCCCAGCCGAGAGGAAACAATCTCAAACGTTGTTTTCGTGTAATAGTCCAGTCCTCGGACCAACCGGGGCTCGACCCGAAAAGGAATTTGGTAGGAGTCAAGGTAAGAACAAAATTTTTCAAAGTGCTCCTTGCATTCGGAACAAAGGAAATCAATAATCTTGGGAAATTCCTGGGAAACCTCTCTACAGGTTTCCTTCTTACAGTCAAAAATCCTCAAGGGATTGGTTTCAATTTTTCTCTGGCAGTCTTCACACAAAAGTTCCTTTTGGGCCTGGGCCTTGCTTTTTAATTCTTGATGGTAGGAGGGTCGACATTTTTTGCACCCCACCGAATTCACCAACACTTCAATATCCGAAACCCCCAGTTTGTGAAGAAGGATATCCGCCATCTCCACGATTTCAGCATCGATAGCCGAGTCCTTCTCGTTAAAAACTTCGATATTGACCTGATGGAACTGACGGTAACGCCCTTTTTGAGGCTTGTCATAGCGAAACATGGGTCCTATAAAATAAAACCTTAAAGGTTCCGGCTGGAGGTAAAGTCGGTGCTCGATGATGGCTCGGACCACTGAAGGAGTGTATTCAGGTCTGAGGGTTAAAGACCTCCCCCCTTTATCCACAAAAGTATACATTTCTTTGGTTACGATGTCTGATGTGGGTCCTGTGCCCTTTTGAAAAAGCTCGGTGGGTTCAAAGACAGGAGTCCTTATTTCTTTGTATCCGTAAAGTTCAAACAGCCCTTTAGCTTCGGTTTCAGCTTTCTGCCACTTTTTCACGTAGGGAGGCAGAATATCTTGGGTCCCCTTGATCGCGGGAGGGGTCTTCCTTTCACCCTTCATTTTTCCGTGAACACTCCTATTTTCCGGAACTTTTGATACCTTTTCTCCAACCTCTTCTCCGGGCTTAAAGATTCCAGGTTTTGCAAGGTTTGATTCAGCACCTTTTCTGTATTGGCAAAGGTTTGTTCATAATCCACATGAGCCCCTCCTGGAGGCTCAGGAATGATCTCATCAATGATACCCAAATCCAATAAATCCTTGGCCAAAAATTTAAGATTCTCAGCCGCTTCACTCACAGCTCCCTGATCCTTCCACAAGATGGCCGCACACCCTTCGGGTGAGATCACCGAATAAAACGAATTCTCCAGCATCAGAATTGCATCACCTACACCAATTCCCAGGGCTCCTCCGCTTCCTCCTTCTCCGATGACTACATTCACCACAGGAACCTTTATCCGGGATATTTCTTTAATATTGTAAGCGATGGCTTCAGCCTGTCCTTTTTCTTCAGCCCGGATTCCAGGATAAGCTCCGGGAGTATCAATAAAGGTAACCAAAGGAACCCCGAATTTCTCTGCCAGTTTCATCACCCTGAGCGCTTTGCGGTATCCTTCGGGATTGGGCTGAGCGAAATTCCTGTTGAGCCGCTCTCTGGTACGCCTTCCTTTCTGATGTCCCACTAAAGCAATGCTCTTCTTTCTGTAGAAAGCAAACCCCGCCACAATAGCGGCATCATCCGCCGAACGCCGGTCCCCGTGAAGCTCTATAAAATCGTGGAAAAGAAAACTGATGTAGTCCAACGTATAGGGTCTCTGGGGATGACGGGCCATCTGGACGATATGATAGGGATTCAGATAGGGACGAATTTTTTTCCACTCCTGAGTAATCTTTTCTTTAAGCTGGGAAACCTTCGTTTGATCTTCAGGATCGTCACTGAAACGGAGAGCTTCGATCTCCTCTTTGGCCTGGATGATGTTTTTTTCCAGTTCATGAAAACTTTTTTCTTCACTCATTGGTTTATTTAACTCACTTTTGTGTACCCGTTTATTCTATAGAGTTGATTTAATCCATGTCAAGGCAACTCTTCCTTTTCGATGAAAAACGGCCAAACAGAGCGACCCGTTGAAAGAAGGAGGAAAATTCTCTTGCCACCTTCTTCCTTAAGCCTGATTCATTCTTAAAGAAAAGGAATGAATCACCGGGCCGGGCCTCCCAGGTTGGAGCGGGTGACTTTTAAATACTGAGAAGGAATGTGGATGGATTTTAGTGAACCTCGGGAGTTTGTTCTCAGGCGAATTTCCGTATGATTCATCAGGACTTTTAGAGAACAGGGATTATCTTCGATGGGCTTGATGGTTATCTGAGTTTCTGTCTGGGGAATGATATAGGCCGAAGCTCTCCTTTCCTTTTGAAGGTGACAGTCGTACTTTTTGGCCAAGATCATGTAGGGTGAAAATAAAGGGTTGGGGAGGAGGAATGCATTCCTCTTGATTTGAGTGGTCTCCCGCTGTTTTTGACCCTGAACCTCAATTTTATTTTCCACGTACCCGTCCGTGATGGTGCTTTCGATTTCCTTCTCCACTCCGCTGATGGAGCCTTTGAAATAATACCCTGTGGGGATAAAACTTTTATTCACTTGTATGGAAAGCTCTTCGATCTCCACATCTACGGGCTTGGTGAGTTGTCCTTCCACTCTCAAGGTGTATCCTTTTTCATGGGTCTCCCATACATAACGCTCATATCCCACCTCTTCTTCTCTGTAGTAAATAGAAAAGGTTCCCTCCTGTGGGGGGGGAGCCGAATAAAGGAAAAAAAACATCACCAACAGGAAAATCAACATCCAAAACCATAATTTATTCAGCATAACCTCATCCTTTCTCCTCCCCGCTGCCGGAGGAAACATTTTTATTCCTATACAAAAATACGTATTTTCGGGTTGAGTTATTCATTTCTTTCCTGATTTTCTTTGCCGGACCACTTCATAAATAAAAATAGAGGCCGCCGCCCCCACATTCAACGAAGCAACTTGTCCCAGCATGGGGATGGAGAGAAGTTTATCACATTTTTTCTGAACCCCAGGACGCAGCCCTTTCTCTTCCGAACCCATCACCAGCCCCACAGGGAGTGTATAGTCAAATTCATACCAAAATTCGGAAGCTTTTCCTTCACTCCCGACCAACCATAAGCCTCGATCTCTCAAATCATCCATACACCTGGCTAAATTTTTAACCCGGCTCATCTTCATGTGTTCTTTAGCTCCGGCCGATACCGTCCAAACTGCTTCGGTCAAACCTGCAGAACGTCTTTCTGGAAGAATGAGTCCATCCACTCCCGCCCCTTCTGCTGTTCGGATTATCGCTCCTAAATTTTGAGGATCCATGACTTCATCCAGGAGAACCAGAAATGGAGTGGAAGAGGCAGAGAGAATGGATTCGAGGGAAACATATCCCTTATCGGCAACATGTCCCACCACGCCCTGGTGATAAGGATGCATCCGGTCGAGTTTGGCTTTGTCTGCAAAACGGAGAGGAATATTCAACTCTTCGGCTCGTTCCCTCATTTCCCTGACCCTTATCTTTGAGGTCCCTTTCTGAATGAATATCTTTTGCACTCGGAAAGGAGAAGCCCGGAGGATCTCCAGGAGAGGATTGATCCGCACGATTTTAATCATTTTGGGAAGACAGAGATTCCAGATGCTGGAGCATTTCAGCCACCCTTTGATAACAGCTCTTGACAGGCTTTTTAAAATTCATCCGGGAAGCCTCTTCCACAAGAGGAATGAACTGATCCAACTCCAATCCGGAAGCTCTGGAGGTCAAGGCCACCCGCAGGGGATGATAAAGATGCTTCCCTTTGCACCCGGTTTCCTTTTTGATCTCTTGGGTCATTCCCACAAAGCTCTGATAATCAAAGGTTGAAGATTGAGAAATTTTTTCCCAGAAGCTACGAATCACTTTCCGGGCGCTTTCCGAGTGAACAATTTCTCTGGCTTCCGGAGACATCCGGGAGGGGTCAAAATCAAAGAAAATAGAAAATTGAGGGGGGAGTTCAGAAAAGCTGTTCACCCCCTCTAACTGCGTTTCCACGGCCCTCTCCAGCCAACTCCAATGGGCTTCGCTCATCGGAGAGGGAAAATATCCCGTTTCTTTCAGGTACGCATAGGCCTTTTGGGCTTTTTCTGAAGAGGAAAGTTTTTTCATATGCTCTCGGTTGATCCAGTAGAGTTTATCGTAGTCAAAAATGGCTGCCGAACGGCTGACTCTTTCAAGGTTGAATAGCTTTATGAGTCCCTCTTTATTTAAAACTTCTTTTCCCTCAGGAGGGGCCCATCCTAAAAGAGCCAGGTAATTGAACAGGCTGGAGGAGAGGATTCCCTTCTTCTGGAACTGCTCCACCGAAGTCGCTCCATGCCGTTTGCTCAACCGGGTGTTGTCTTTGCCCATGACCATAGACAGATGAGCAAATCGAGGTGGAACCCAGGAAAGAGCCTTATAAACCAAAATCTGTCTGGCGGTGTTGGAGATGTGATCTTCTCCGCGAATCACATGGGAAATCTCCATCAACCCATCATCGATGACCACGGCATAGTTGTAGGCGGGAAGCCCGTTGGACCGGACCAGGATGGGATCTCCGATATATCTTAAATCGAAATCCAGGGATCCTCGAATGATATCCTGAAAACTCACATTCCCCCGATCTGAAGTCCGCAACCTTACTCCGGCCTTCTCTCCCACTTCCAATCTTTTCCTTGCTTCTTCCAGAGGGATAGACCGGCACCGCCCACTGTAGAGAGGCATTTTTCCCTGAGCCAAGGCCTTTTTCCTCTCTTCTTCAAGTTTTTGAGGGGAACAGAAACAGTAGTAAGCCTTTCCTTCTTCCAGTAACTTCTGAGTGTGGGATTTGTAGTGAGGCAAGCGTTGGGATTGGCGGTAGGGGCCCTTTTTTCCTCCAATTTCTGGTCCTTCATCCCACTCCAAACCCAGCCATTTCAGGCTACTCTTCAGTTTTTTCTCATATTCTTCCCCAGACCGCTCTACATCGGTATCTTCAACTCTCAGAACAAACCGACCTCCCTTCTGCCGGGCAAACAGCCAGTTGAATAGGGCTGTACGGGCATTGCCCACATGAAGATATCCTGTAGGGCTGGGAGCAAACCGAACTCTGACTTTTTCCATGGGAGTTCATATTAATATTCGGGGAGCCCCCAGTCAAGAGGTCG
>JAGXKI010000004.1:40332-89248 GCA_018335295.1 bacterium
CAAGAGGTCGCTCGGGTTTCGTGTGGGCAAAACACGCCGGATTGTCCCCAGCGAGGCCATCCGGCTCGATTCCAGGCTTCGCTCTCCTTTCGTTTCACTCAAGGAACCGTGCCCGCTCAGCCTTCCATACGGTTTTTCTCACACGAAACCCTCGCTCCAGAGTATCCCTTTCACTCCAATCGTGCTGCTCTGTAAAAAAAGAGAGATATTAAATATTTTCACCTAAAAAACTTCCTCGCTCTGCTCGAGAAGCCATGCCCGCTTCGCTCAAGAGAGCTTTCTCCAGAGACACCCTGCCTCCGGGAAGAAAGGGGAGAGGGGAGAAAACAGATTAGAAGCGAGAAAAGCGAGACGGGCGAGAAAAGCGAGACGGGCGAGAAAAGAAAGAAGAAAGTTTATTGCGTTATTTGCGTTTATAAAGAGGAGAGAGGGGCCAGAAATGTTTTGTTTGTTTCGTTTGTTTTGTCCTTATAGTCTATTTGGTGGGTTCTTTCTAAGTAAGTATTTTTGAATTTTGACTTTTGAATTAACTCAACATCAACCTAAACCTTAACTTTAATCTCGGCCTCTGTTCAAAATTTTACTTCTGGCGGACCAGAGCGGTGGCCCAAGCAGCGACAGCCTCTTCTCGGCCCACAGCCCCGAGGCCTTCGTTGGTTTTGGCCTTGATCCCTAAATCTTCGGGGCGTATCTGAAGAAGAGAGGCCAGAGTTTCTTTCATTCGGGGGATGTAGGAAAAAAGTTTGGGTTTTTCTGTAATAATGATGGTGTCTACATGGAGAATTTCAATTCCCCTTTCTTCGATCCGTCTCATCACTTCTTTGAGTAGTTGAGAGCTTCTCACATCTTTGTACCGGGGATCCGTGGGAGGAAACCACTGGCCGATATCCCCTTCCCCGGCAGCTCCAAGGAGAGCATCTATGATAGCATGGATCAAACAGTCTCCATCTGAATGCCCCACCAGTCCTTTCGAAGATAAAATTTGGATGCCCCCCAAATAAAGTTTTTTTCCTTCTTTCAGACGATGGATGTCATAGCCCAACCCGGATTTAAGACTCAATCAAAGCCTCCGCTATAACCACATCCTGAGGAAAGGTGATCTTGATATTTTGGGGGTCTCCCCGAACTCCCTTCACTTTTTGTCCCAGTCTCTCCACCAGAGAGGACTCATCGGTCCCCAGATAAGAATCCAGAGCGGCTTTTTCCAGGGCTTTTTTCAACAGAGAAAAAGTAAATCCTTGGGGTGTCTGGGTCCGGTACAATTCTCTCCTTTCCACCGTCCTCATCACATAACCGGACCGGATCTTTTTAAGAGTCTCTTCAACAGGAACCACAGGGACAGCACTCTCCTCCCGACGAACCCCCTCAATCACCCGGGTGATCAAATCATCGCTCACCAGAGGTCGGCTTCCATCGTGAACCAGGACAATGTCCTGAGCTCGGGAACGAAGTCGGCCGAATCCTTCCCGGACAGAATCCTGCCTCCATTCCCCTCCCTGGATTGCCTCTGAAAGTTTGGTATAAGGCCCCAGTGATACCTGACCCTCCCATTCCTTTCTCCAAACCAGAATAATCTCATCCACTTGGGGATGTTTCTCAAATTTATCCAGAGACCATTCCAGAACGGATTTATTCTTTAATACAGCGAACTGCTTCACTGCCTGGAAACGTCTGCCCTTCCCTGCCGCCACGATGATCACCGAAACTTTGCTCATCAGGATTCTTCGTTGTAACGTCCGAAAATCATCTTCCCCACAGTAGTCTGAAGAACAGAGGTGACCGTGATGTCCACGGTCTGACCAATCTTTTTCCTTGAATTGTCCACAACCACCATGGTCCCGTCATCCAGATAAGCCACACCCTGATCCTTTTCTTTCCCTTCTTTAAGGATATGGACCTTAATGCTTTCACCCGGGAGGACCATGGGTTTCAGAGCGTTGGCCAGCTCATTGATGTTCAGCACAGGAATCCCCTGGAACTGAGCGACCTTGTTGAGGTTGAAGTCATTGGTCACAATTTTTGCTTCCAAATGCTTGGCCAATTCGATGAGTTTCGTGTCCACCTCCTTGACTTCTGGATAATCCACATCAGAGATAATCACCGAGACTTGAGCGGATTTTTGAAGATGATCCAAAACATCCAGCCCTCTCCTTCCCCTCTGTCTTTTGATGGAATCCGATGAATCGGCCACTTTCTGCAGCTCCTGCAGGACAAATTTGGGGATAACCAGAACTCCCTCTACGAAAGCGGCGTTACAAATATCTGCAATCCTTCCATCGATAATGACACTCGTATCCAAAACCTTATAACTCTGCCTGGCACCCTTTTCTTTGAATAAGCTGAGGAGGTAAGCCGGGTTGAACCATTCGGATCTTCTTGAACCAATCAGATAACCCAAATAGGGCATAACCAGCAGAAAAAAGACCCGAATAAACTCTGCGGTAGCCTCCGTCTGAAAGAGGGTCTGATAAATGATTCCCAACAAATAACCAAAGAAAACCCCAATAAAAACTCCCACCGTTCCTCCCCAAATGAGCTTAAACTGACTCCGTCGGAGCCGCATCTCCAGGTAAACAACGCCTAAACTCAAAATGAAGGCCAACCCCGCTCCTAAATAAGAAGAGAGAAAGAAGGGAGGGAAAAAATATCCCGCAACCGTGAGCAAAGCGACAATGATGAAACGTAAGATAAATATATTCATTTGATTATCCTTAAAATATAATTCCAACCGCTTCTTTGATATTCTGAACCCCGAGAATTTTTAAACCCAGCTTCCCCTCCTTTTCCAGCTGCTCCACATTTCCCTGGGGCATTAAGGCTCTTTCAAAACCCAAAGATTGGGCTTCCTTCAACCTCATCAAGGGCTGACTCACCGATCGAATTTCACCGCTCAACCCGATTTCCCCAAATATCGAAGTGCCCTGAGGGATCACCCTGTTTTTCAAGCAGGAAACCACCGCCATAATCACACCTAAATCCATGGCCGGTTCATCGAGAAAAAGTCCTCCGGCTACATTGAAATAGATGTCTTCTCCTGAAAAACTGAATCCCAATTTCTGCTCCACCACGGCCAGGAGCATGGCGGTTCGAAACCGGTCCAGCCCCACTGTCATCCTCCGGGGATTCCCCACAAATAAGGTGGAAGAAACCAAGGCCTGGATCTCTGCCAGAAGAGGGCGGGAGCCTTTGATGGTACAGACCACCGCGCTCCCTGTTTCCTGAGTGGGTCTTTCCTTGAGAAAAAAGGCTGAGGGATTGGATATGGGAGTGAGACCTCGGCTGCTCATTTCAAATATGGCCAGCTCTGAAACCGGCCCAAACCTATTTTTCAAAGCCCTCAGGACTCGATGGCGGTGATCCTTTTCTCCTTCAAAATAGAGGACCACATCCACCATGTGTTCCAAAGACTTAGGACCGGCTAGAGAGCCTTCTTTGGTTATATGTCCGATGAGAAAGGAAGAGACCTGATTGGCCTTGGCAAATCGGAACACTTGATTGGTGACTTCCCGCACCTGACTGATGGTCCCAGGGGTGGAGGTGAGTTTTGAAGAGAAAATGGTCTGTACCGAATCCAGAATCAATATCTGTGGTTTCAACTTTTCAGCTTGGGATATGATGCGCTCCAGATTGGTCTCCGCCAAAAGATAAAGCTGACTGTCCTGAAGACCCAAACGCTCTCCCCGCAGCTTAATCTGCTCCAGGGATTCTTCCCCTGAAACGTAGAGCACTTTTTGGCCGTTACGAGCAAAATCCCGGCTGACCTGCAGGATAAGTGTGGATTTGCCCACTCCCGGTTCTCCTCCAATCAACACAAGAGACCCCAGAACCACCCCTCCTCCCAAAACCCGGTCTAATTCTTCAACACCGGTGTTCATCCTTTTCTTTTGGACTTCCTGGATATCTTTGTAAAGAGTGGGTTCCACAAGAGGAAAGGTTATTTCTGCGGCCTCACTCTCTTCCGCTTCTTCGATCAAAGAATTCCATTCTCCACAACTGGAACACCTTCCCATCCATTTAGGAAAATGTGCTCCGCAGTTTTGACAGATAAAGGTGGTTTTATTCTTCATCAGAAGCCAAACCCCAATCCTAAAAAAAGTTCTCTCTTCGGGGCCAGGGTAAAATCCTCGATTCCCATAATCATACGAAGACCCGGCGAGGGGGCGTAGCTGGCCCAGAGCCTTAATCGAGGCCGAGGTTCTCGGTTGAAATCAAACCCTTCCAGGCTCAACTTCAACCGGTTTTCCCAAACAAACCAATCCACCCCGACGCCTATTTTGGATTCCATAATTCCGAACCGAGGGGAAAGGGGCCCCCACCTCGCTCCCGCTTGAGCGGAATAGAGAAAACGATCTAACCACGGATCTCGGATGATCTGGGTCATCAAATAATGATTCTCTGAAGGGAACATTTTCAAACTCAATGTACTCCTTAAGGCTCCGCTTCCTGCCATATAATCACCTCGGACTCCCACCTCCCAACTCAAGTTGGAGAATGAGTGAACCGTTTGCTTCAGGTCATCCACGGCTGCTTCTGCCTTTTGGTACAACTCAGGCTGATGAATCATTTTTCCCAGTGTTCCTTCCTTCTCTTCTATTTTTCTCAGCGCCCCTTGAAGAAGTCCCAGGCTTTTTTCGGCTTCTTCCATCAATTTTTTCATCCGGCTTAAATTTGTCTTGAGGCTTTCTCGGTTTTCTTCAGCCATCTCTTTAATAAGACCGGCCATTTCCTGGATATCCTGACTGGCTTTTTCCAGGCTCTGATCCAATTTCTGGAAGGCTTGGGTCGAGTTTCTCAGAGTCTTCCGCACCTCCTGTTTATTGGCTTGAAAAAAATCCTCCATTTCAGCGCTCAACGATGCCATGTTGTCAATGGTTTCACGGAAATCCGTCCGGGTCTCCTCCCCGCCGACAAGCTCTCTCAAAGTCTTTCCCATCTGCTTGACTTCTTCCCCGATGGAAAACATCAAGGTTCCCAGTTGGTCAAAACTCACCGGAGGAACCCCCTGGATCAAATCTCCAGGTTGATAATAACCTTTCTTTTCACCAGGCATAATCTCTACATATTTTTCCCCTAAAAATCCCAGAGAAGCTAAAGTGGCCCGAGCTTCTTTTTGGATTTTTACCCCCTTTTTAATTTTCAATTCCACTTGAGCTCGATTGCCTTTAAGCTGAATATCATGGACATGCCCCACTTTGACTCCAGCCAACCGGACAGTGGTCCCCTTTTCCAACCCTGCAGCAGAGTCAAACTGGACCAATATGGAATAGCCAGGCTTCTTGAAAATCCCTTCCACATCTCCCACCACCAGGATGAATGTCACCAGGATCAAAATGCCTATAAATATGAAAACACCCAGTTTTACTTCTCTTTTCATTTTTCAAACCTGTGGAGCTTTTTTTCTTTTCCGATGACCTTCCTCACCAATTGACAATGGGCCCATGGGCCCTTCCTTGGATGAACTGCTGCACCACCCCGTTATCCGAATGTCTAATCTCTTCGGGAGACCCGGTTTTGATGATTCGTCCCTGATAGAGCATCGCAATCCGGTCCGCCACTTTATAAGAACTCTCCATCTCATGAGTGATGACCACGGAAGTAACCCTTAGTTTTTTCTTCATCACATTGATCAAATCATTGATCGCATCGGCCCGAATGGGGTCTACCCCAGTTGAAGGTTCATCATATAGGATAATCTCCGGGCGGTAGGCGATGGCTCTGGCAAGGCCCACTCTTTTTTTCATGCCTCCGCTGAGTTCATGGGGCATCAAATCCTCCACTCCTTCCAAACCTACCTGGGCCAAACTTTCTCTGACCCTTTTTTCAATTTCCTTCGGAGACTTTTGGGTGTATCTTTCCAGCCCAAATCTCACATTCTGGGCCACAGTCATGGAATCGAAGAGGGCGGCGCTCTGGAAAAGCATCCCTATCTTTCTCCGGATCGGGGAAAGATGATTTTCCTTGAGATGAGTGATATCCACTCCATCAATATAGACTTTTCCCCTGTCTGGTTTCATGATGCCCATGATGTGCTTGACCAGGACCGTTTTTCCCGAACCACTCCCTCCGATGACAACCAGAGTCTCTCCTTTTTGAATGTGGAGATTGATTCCTCGGAGAACCTCCTTGTTTCCAAAAGATTTATGAAGATCCACTATTTGAATCATTTTTTATATGCTCGAAGGAAGAAGCTTGCTGAGAAAAAAATTAAATATCAGGATGGTAATGCTTGAAATCACCACTGTCAGAGTAGTGGCTCTTCCCACTCCCGCTGCTCCTCCTTCAGTTCTCAATCCCTGCCAGCAACCGATGACCGCAATAATGATCCCAAAAAAAGAAGATTTCAAAACACCGCTCAACACATCCCAGGCTTCCAGATAAATCACCGTGTTTCTCAAATAGATAGCCTTGTTGACTCCCATTACATACACGTTATAGGCAAACCCTCCAGCCATGCCGATCAAATCTCCATAGAGAGTTAAAAAAGGCAGCATGATGAAGGAAGCGAGGGTGCGGGGCACCACCAGGTACCGGGTGGGTTCGGCCCCAAGACTGGATAAAGCATCAATCTGTTCTGTGATTTTCATAGTTCCGATCTCCGCCGTTATGGCGGATCCCACTCTCCCTGCAACCATCAATCCCACGAGAATGGGGATCAATTCTTTAGAAAGCCCCAAGGAAATGATGGGGCCTCCATAAGCTTCAGAACCCGGGCCTATATACCTGTGAAACCCCACGTAAGTCTGCAGTCCAAAAACCAAACCCCCAAAAGCGGCAGTCAAAGAGACCACCGGAAGAGACCGAACTCCGATCTCTTCAAGTTGTCTGATGAATATTTTTTTCTCCCAGGGTTTTCGGAATATATTCTTGACGGTTTTGCCAAAGAGCTCCCCCACTTCTCCCAGCTGCTGAAAAAAGTCCACCCCATAGGCTAAAACTTGGTGCATAAACATAACTAAGCCTCGGAAGACTGAAACTCCATATCCGCAAACCGGGCATACTCTTTTATAAAAGCAAATTGTAATTTCTTGGTGGGCCCGTTTCTCTGTTTGGCCACGTTGACCTCGGCAACCCCCTGAAGAGTTTCATCCTGAGGCCGGTAGAATTCAGGCCTGTAGATGAACAACACGACATCGGCATCCTGTTCGATGGCCCCAGATTCTCTCAAGTCGGAAAGCTGGGGAATAGGCTCCCGCCGGCCTTTTTCAGGTGCCCGGCTGAGCTGAGAAATGCCCACCACAGGGATCTGAAGTTCTTTGGCCAGCTCTTTCAAAGACCGGGAAATATAGGAAATTTCTTGAGTTCGGTTTTCGAATCTTCCTCCAGGCCGCATCAACTGCATATAATCGAGGAACAAAATATTCAGGTTGTGCTCCATTTTTAAACGCCTGGCTTTGGCTTTCATTTCCATGATACTGAGAGCTGGGGTCTCATCCATAAAAATTTTGGCTTTGGACAATACTTCGGACCCCAATTTGAGCCGCTCAAATTCTCTCTCCCCCACATAGCCTGTTCTGACTTTTTTAAGATCCAGTTGAGCTTCCGAACAAAGCAGCCGTAGGACCAGCTGCTCTTTGGACATCTCCAAGGAAAAAAAGCCCACCGAATATTCGGTTCTGAGCCCTACATATTGAGAAATGTTCAGACAAAAGGCTGTTTTGCCCATGGAGGGACGGGCGGCCACTACCACAAACTCCGAGTTGTGAAACCCCGAAGTTAATGAATCCAAATCTCGAAACCCGGTGGGAATCCCTGTCACCGCCTCTTTCCGTTCCCTCAGAGCATTGACGGCGTCTACAGTGGGAGTGGTTAATTTTCCTACATGGACAAAACCCTGTTTGACTCTCTGCTCGGCTACTTCAATAATGGAGGATTGGGCTTCATCCAGAAGTTGATCCGCCTCGTCCTTCTGTTCGTAACTGGAAGAAATAATCTTTGCCGAAGAAAGGATAAGCCGCCGCAGCAGGGCTTTCTCCTTGAGAATTCGGGCATGGTACTCGATATTTATCCCTTTGGGTACCCCATCCAGCAAAGAGGAAAGATAAGAGACTCCTCCCACTTCCTTCGCTTCCCCTTTCCTCTGAAGCTCTTCGCTCAAAGAAAGCAAATCCACAGGAGTTCCCTTATCCACCAAAGAAATAATGGCGTTAAGTATTTTTTTGTGGGAGTCTTTGTAAAAATCTTCCGGAGTGATGATGGAGAGAACCACGTTGAGATTCTTCTCATTCACGAGTATCCCCCCAAGCACACTTTTCTCTGCCTCCACACTATGGGGAGGGGTCTTCTTTAAAAAAGTGAAATCCAGTTCCATTTCAAATCAATCTGTTTGATTCGTGAAGATTTTTACTCCTCCTCTTTTTTCTCCCCTTCTTCGGGACTTTCTTCTTTCCCCTCCTGTTGTTCTTCTTCTGTTTTCTCTCCCAACACCTGAACCTTAACTTCCGATTTATCCTCGTGAAAGACTTTAACCGGGACGGTATAATTCCCCAGTCTCTTGATGGGTTCTTCCAGCAAAATTTTCTTTTTATCGATATCAAAACCCTTCTTATCCAGGGCTTCTTTGATGTCGGTGGAACTGACCGAACCAAAGATCACGTCTTTTTCAGCCGTCTTCCGGGTAAACGAAAGAGTGGTCTGGTTGAGGTTTTGGATAAGATCCTGATAGGATTCCTTTTCCTCTTCAAAACTTTTCCTCAACGCCTTTTGCTCCATCTCCACTCTTTTCATATTGGATTTAGTGACTTTGAAAGCCAAATTTTTCGGAAGAAGGTAATTTCGTCCATAACCATCAGCGACCTCTACAATATCCCCTCTGCTTCCTAAACTTTCGATGTTTTCTTTCAGGAGAACTCTCATAATTCCTCCAGTTTGATTTGAGATTTAATCTTCAATATAGGGAAGAAGCGCCAATATTCGGGCTCTCTTGATTGCTTTAGACAGTTTTCTCTGATGATAGGCACAGGCCCCGGTCATCCGCCGGGGAGTGATTTTTCCTCTTTCCAGGATATATTTCTTAAGGATGTGAACATCCTTATAATCAATTTCCCTCACGTTGTTCTCACAAAAACGACACACTTTCTTTTTGGGTGAAAAACTTCTCTTGAATCTCCTTCTTTTTCTATCTCTCTCCATTTTTTAAGTTCCCTCCTTAGAACCTGGGGAAGCTTCGGTTGTTCCTTTTTCCCCCTTAGGGCTTTCTTCTTTTGATTTTTTCTTCTCTTCTTCCACTTCGGTGGGTTCTTTTTTCACCGTGAGATAACGAATCACTGATTCGGAGTGTTTAAAGCGCCTTTCCAGTTCTACCGGAATATCGGGTTCTCCCTCGTAAAGAAAGAACACATAAAAGGCTTCATTAAATTTTTTTATGGGATAAGCCATTTTTTTCTTTCCCCATTTTTCCACTTTGATCATCTTACCCTTGTTCTGGGAGACCCATTGGGACATTTGATTGATGAATTTTTCCCTATCCTCTTCGGGTAAGTTGGGAGCCACAAGGAAAGCTGTTTCGTAGTACCTCATATCGACCTCCTTTTGGATTAAAGCTCCTTCTTTGGCCAGAAGGAACAAGGAGCTTTTTTATTTTATCATACAGGACCAGACATCCGTTTATTATACAGATTCATGGCCTTTTTGTCTTCACCTTTCAAAATATACATCAGCGCTTTTTCAGCCTCTTCCAGGCTTTTTTCCAAACGTCTTCTTTCTTCCTTTGAAAAAGGAGAAAGGACATATTCAGCAGCATCCATTCTGGGATCAGCGGGTCCCACTCCAATCCGTATTCGGGGGAATTGGTTTGTTCCCACTTCCTGAACAATTGACTTCATGCCTTTATGAGATCCGGCACTTCCTTCCCTCCGGATCCGAATCGTTCCCAGAGTAAGGTCTAAATCATCATAAACAACCACCATCTTATGCGGCTGGAAGCCTCCCTCCTGAACCATTTGTTTCACCGCCCATCCGCTTCGGTTCATATAAGTCTGAGGAAGAGTCAGCATGACTTTTTCTCCTCCTCTCTCCGCTACGGCAACTTTGGATGAATATTTCTTCTTTTTTATTCTAGCTCCCCACTCCCGGGCCACTCTTTTCACAAAAAGAAATCCAACGTTGTGTCGTGTATCCCGGTACTTCCGTCCCGGGTTTCCTAGTCCCACAACGCTCCACACACATCACTCCTTCTCTTCAGAACTCTCTTCTTCGGTCTCTTCTTCTTCCTCTTCTTTACTGATGACTTCAGGTTCTTCTTCTTCACTGATAACCTCTTCTTCCGGAATTTCTTCCACTTCCTCTTCTTCAGTAGGCATACCCACATTGACAATCACTGTTTGGGGGTCGTCTATAAACTTCACTCCCTGAGGGGGGGTGAGATCTTCCAACCTAATGGACTGGTTGATATGAAGATCACTCACATCCACACCGATTTGTTCGGGAATATTCTGAGGAAGACATTCTATATTTAACTCTCGAGACACAAAATCAACAAATCCTCCTTCTGATTTTTCACCCACTGCTTCCCCTGACAATTCCACAGGGACAGAAACCTGGACCAATTTATTCATGGCAATCTGAACAAGGTCCACATGGATGAGTTCATCTGTCAAAGGATCGATCTGAACCTCTTTGATCATGACATTTTGGGTTGTGGAATCAAAAGAAACTTTGAAAATGGTGTTCTCCCCAGATTCTGATTTGAGAATCTGGATAATATCCTTCTTCTTCAAGGTCAAAGGGGTGCTTTTTCTGTTGGGTCCATATAGATTGGCGGGAACCTTCCCTTCTTTCCGCAGCCTGCGAGCCGCATTGGTTCCCAGTTTGTCTCTCTGTTCACTTTTAACGGAAAATTTCATTTCATCCCTCCTTAATTAAACAAGGAACTGACAGAGCTTCCTGTGTGAATCCTTTTTATGGCTTCTCCAAAAAGCTCTGCCACAGAAAGGGTTTCAATTTTATCGCTGTTTTGTTTTTTATCATCCAGAGGGAGGGAGTTGGTCGCGATCAATTTTTCCAAATCCGAATCCTCAATTCTCTGGATGGCATTTCCTGAGAGCACAGGATGGGTACAGGCCGCAAATATCCTTCTGGCTCCTTCATTTTTGAGACTTTCCACACTCTGGACCAAAGTCCCGGCTGTATCCACCATATCATCAAGAATCACCACATCTCTGTTTTCCACACTCCCGATTACGTGAAGGACATGAGCCACATTGGGAGCGGGCCTTCGTTTATCTATAATGGCCAATTTCGCTTCCACCCTTTTGGCGAACCATCGGGCCCGACCTACCCCTCCCGCATCTGGAGACACGATGGTTAAATCCTTCAATCCTAACTTTCTGATATAATCAGATAAGACGGGCGCGGCCATCAAATTATCCACAGGCACGGAGAAAAAACCCTGAATTTGAGGAGAATGAAGATCCATGGTGAGTACTCGGTTTGCTCCGGCGGCTTCCATCAAATCAGCAACCAACCTCGAAGAAATGGACACACGCGGGCGTTCCTTCCAATCCTGCCGAGCATAAGCGTAGTAGGGGACCACAGCCGTAATCCTCTTGGCTGAGGCGCGCTTAAAGGCATCAAGCATGATAAAAAGTTCCATCAAATGAAAATTGGCTTCATACACTCCAGCCTGTATGACAAACACATCTTGTCCCCGAACACTCTCATCAATATAAAAATGGATTTCTCCGTCACTAAATCGCTCCAAGACGCATTTCCCCAAGTTCAGATTCACATAATCAGCAATCTCTTTAGCCAATCCCCTATTGGAGGATCCCGTAAATATTTTCATGGTGTTTTTCTTTTCCAACTTCTCCTCCTGGTTCTTGCCTCAAGGGCTTCTATTGTTCTGGCTGGGGTGGGAGGATTCGAACCTCCGATAGCGGATCCAAAGTCCGCTGCCTTACCACTTGGCTACACCCCAACCCTTATGTCTTCCCAGTAGTTCTTCCTGTTGAGTGTCATGACCAGAGTCAATCTTCCTTTTCCTCTCCATTCTTTTCCTGCGGCCTTAGCTTTCTCTTTATCTGAATAAATTCCGAATATTGCGGAACCCGAACCGCTGACTAAAGACAAATCGGCTCCTTCTCTCAAAAGGGCCTCTTTTATGTCTTTAAGCTGAGGATAAAGGTCAAATACCGTTTTTTCTAATTGATTTTCCAGCGATCCAAGCTCACCGTTCTTTAAAAACTTGTTAATTTTACTGTCTTTACCTTCTGAAGTCAAGCTCATAGTTCCCTGCTGGTAGACTCGCGCTGTAGAGAGCTGAAGGGGAGGAAAAATCAATACACAGGCATGAGAATCCAGGTCATTCAAGGGAGTGATAAGTTCTCCTCTCTCTTCCCCTAAACACAACCCGCCCTCTAAAAAATAAAACACATCGGCTCCCAGTCTCCGGGATAAAGAAAGCATTTCCTTCCGGCTCAAGGCCATATTCCACATTTTATTCAACGCATAAAGAGTCATAGCGGCGTTGCTGCTCCCTCCCCCCAGTCCTTTTCCAGGGGGAATCCTCTTCTGGACTTTAATTTCAACCCCTTTCCTCACATCATACCGTTTTTTAAAAAGAACGGCCGCTTTGAAGATAAGATTGCTCTCATCCCAAGGAACAGAATCATCATCTCCGCTCACCTCTACCGCTCCATCCTCTAAGGAACGAAAGTTTAAAATATCAAACAGATTGATACTCTGGAGAAGAGTCCTTACCTGATGAAAGCCGTCTTCTCTCTTCCCCAAGATTTCCAACCCCAGGTTGATTTTAGCGAATGATTTAACCTTCATTTTGAATCATTCTCTGGATCTCTCTCCAGGTTTTCTGCTCATAATTTCGGAGATTAGGAGGGAACAGGGCTTTTTCTTTAACCGTGGGATTGAAATTCACCGTGAGAACCTTTATCCGGCCTTCATTCACAGAATGATGGAAGGTTAGAACGCGGATCAAATAACTTTGAGAAAAATACTCTTTCACTTTAAAATAAAAGAGACCCCGATGTCCTCCCTTAATCCGTCCCTTTTCATCTCGACGAATCTCCCACTTTTTCCAAAGCCGCTCCTTCCCCTTTTTCTGCCCTGTCAGAAGAAAACATATCTCAGCAAGTGTCAACCGGAATCCTAAAAATTTATCTATCACCTCCTGAGAGCTCCCTTTCCAATAGACTTTCTTAGATGGAACCACCAGATAAGAAGCCCCCTTGGTGATAAAAATTTGATACAGAGTCTGACCTAAAAAATTGGTGACCCCTATTTTTCCTTTATAAGGGAACTTGAAGGCGAAGGAAAATTTGGACCTTGCCGTTCCCCTCTCTCCACTTGTCCTTAAGGAAGCATACCCTTCCAGTGCTTCCAGTTGAGAAGGAACAGAAGGAACGGTTTCAGGGGTATGCCGACAGGTTAAAGAAAAAAACAGACAAAGAAGCAGGAGACCGAAATAAAATTCCCCCCTTTTCATACCTTGTTTAGGTGGAGTGGTTTTTAGGACCATGGGTGGATTTTCGTTGGCCCTTTTCAGTGGATTTATTTTTTTCATCTACCAGGCTGAACCCATAATCCTCTTCCTTTTTCTTGGCCTTCTTTTTGCGAAAAAGTGGATAAAGAGGTGAGCGCACTATCCGGCCAAAACAGGAAAGTTTTGGATTCAAAATCAACACGATGATGAACAAACCAAAAATGATGATGACACCCAACACACCGATATTCATGATTTTCCTTTTTCTTAATTAACTTTTTATTATAGATGGAGGGAATTGTTGAGTCAATGAAAGTGAGTTCAATCAAACATCCTTATTGAGGTTTCATCCTTCATCAGGAAAAACTAAGGCTTCGAAGATAAAAATCTCCGCTCCGGATTTCCATGCATCTTTAGGAAGACCCGCTTTCACACAGGTCTGCTGGAGAAACCTTTTCCGGTTCCATCCATTTTCAACCGCCACTTGAGGAAGAAGAAGCCCCCTTTGGTTATTCTTGGCCACCACTAACCCATGTTGGCCCACTTTAATCTTCCGAGGGGCTTTGATTTTTTCCAATGAGGAAAGAACCGAAATTTGGATCTGAAGGTCCTCCAATTCTTCCTCAGAAACAGGAGAAAATCGAGTGTCTTTGCAGGCGGCATAAATAGCTGCCTGGATAACCGCCTTATAAAGAGGAATTTTGGGCTCGACCATACCGATGCAACCTCGGAGTCGCCCCTCTTTTTTCAAAGTGACAAACACTCCCTTTTTGGTTTTAAGATGGGCGCTTTGAGGGGTGTAATCGAAGACTTCTTTTTTTTTCACATAATGATTGATGGCCGACCGAGCCGTCCACAAAAGCTTCCTTTTCTCCTTATCAGAAAGAGAAAAATTCGAAGAGGAGCCTGAAGAGCTGCGGGCATACACAGCGGCCGCCAGGTATCCCACCACCCGATCCTGGGGCCCTCCAAACTGCGAGGAATCCGCATATTTCAAGGTCTTCACTCTGGCTTTCCCTTTATTTTGAGCATAGAGGAGAGCCGAGACCACCGCACCCCCTCCGCACATGATGTTTTCCCGTCTGGTTATCTTCTTCATGAGTGTCCGAGTTTTAAAAGATTCGATCAGAGAAATGGTCTTTGAATCCTTGGAATGGGCCTTTTTTTGGGGCAAATGATGAGACATGTCTGTGGAAACCACTACGAGTACATTTCCGCCCGAAATCGCTTCACTCAAGGCCTGAGATAAGGTTCGGATATATTGAGGTGTCTGAAATCCCATCACTACGGGAACGATTTTGGCTTGAGGAAGAGTTTTTTGAATGAAGGGAACCTGGACTTCCACGGAGTGTTCCTTCTCATGGGCCCGGGGGGTGTATTCAAACCCGGAAACCTGGGAAAGCCGGGAAGCCAGCTGTTCATCCACCGGAACATCCCCTAAAGGAGTTCTGTAGGCTCCCTTGGGATAAATGGAGACTCCCTCAAACCCGTACCGGTGGCTGGGACCGATGATGACAACCGAATCATACTCTTGGCCTTGGATCACTTTATATGCTTCAGCCGCCACTCTGCCTGAATAAACATAAGCCGCATGAGGAACCACTAGAGCTCTGAGATTATCCGAAGGAGCTTTTGCTTCAGCTTTTTCCAGAAGATTGTCAATGAGTTTGGAGAGGTCCTGGGAGTCAGCAGGATACCATTTTCCCGCCACCACGGGATTGCGCATCTGGGAAGATAGGCTCAGGCAATTAAAAAAAAGAAAGATGATGCTTAAAATTCCTATTTTTTTTCTCATTAGAACCCTCATTGGGACAGTTTTTCTAAAAAAAATATACAAAGAAAAGGAAGAAAAATCAAATTCAGGGTGTTTAGAGGGTTGAAAGCGGCGGAAGAGGGCGCCGGAGAAAATCTCCACCCATCGAGGAAAGGAATATCTAGATTTTTATCATTTAATTCATTGACTTTTTCTCTGTTTTGAATAAAAATTTAAAGGGATGTTGCTAGGAGGAATATTATGAAATCTTTTTTCGCTTTGGTTTTGGCCTCCTCTTCTTTTCTGATCGGATTTTATATGGGTCAAGAAAAAGTTAAATCCCAGTATCCCGAATTCCAGGAAGAATCAGAAGAGCCTTAAACTTAATATTTATGATATTTTTATACAGAGAATACTGAATTCGATAGGCAGGATTCCTTTCCCTCCTCCTCTGCCAAACCTCCCAAAAAAGTCGCTTTTGAAATTTGATTCCCTTTTTCTCTTTGGTATAATAATATATCTTAATTTATTTAAAAACGGGGGCTAAAATGCCTTTATACGAATACAAATGTAAAAAATGTGGTTTCATGTTTGAAATACTGCAGAAATCGAATGCAAAGCCTTTGAAAAATTGTGTTCAGTGCGGAGGAGAGGTCGAAAAAATCATTTCTCCTCCGGCTATCCAGTTTAAGGGATCCGGATGGTATGTCACTGATTATGCCCAGAAACAACAACCTCCTTCCGAGAAAAAGGATGAATCTGAAAAGGGCTCATCCCAAAGTGAAGGAGAAAAAACCACAGAAAAATCAAAAAGTTCAAACCCTCAAAAAAAGGACTCCTCCTCAAAGAAAACTTCTTCCTCTCCCTCATCCAAATGAGGTGGGGCTAGGGGAGGAACTTTTGACAACCCTTTTCCATGGGAATAAAATGAGTGCATGAAAATTGTGGTCCGGGCTCCCAATTGGATGGGGGATTGCATCCTGGCCCTCCCCGCTCTTCAATGCCTTCATAAAAACCGGCCTCAAGCCCAAATATGGGTAGCAGCCCTTCCCGCACTGAAGGACCTTTTCACTCTGTTTCCTTTTATTCAGGGAGTAATCCCCCTTTCTCATCCTCGGTCCTTGAGAAGTTACCTCCGTTTGTCCCGCAATCTCCAAAAACACCACTTTCATTCGGGGTTGCTTTTTACCAATTCCTTCTCCTCCGCTCTCCTGCTTTATCTCTCCAAAACACCTCAACGCTGGGGGTACATCCGAGATGGCCGAGGCCTTCTGCTGACCAAAGGGATTAAGCCTCCATCCCAGAAAGACCTCTCTCATCAAGTCTATTATTACTTAAATCTTTTGTCCGGATTGGGTTTCCAAACAAAGCCTCCCCCGGAGCTAAATCTTCCCCTCTCCTCCCGAGAAAAAAAGGAGGCCTTCTCACTGCTCAATTCTCAGGGCGTGAATTTCAAAAAGCCCCTGGTTGTTTTTCACCCCGGGGCCCACTACGGCCCTTCCAAAAGATGGCCCCCCTCTCATTTTGCTGAGCTGGCCCGCCGGCTTCAGGAAAAATATCAGGCGAATATCCTCCTTTTGGGTTCTCCCCAGGAGAGTCCCATCTGTGACTCTATTTCCTCTTCACTTAACCCCTCCCCCCTCCAGCTGTGCGGAAAAACAAACCTTTTCCAACTAGCGGGAATCCTGGACCGTGCTGATGTGGTGGTGGCCAACGATTCCGGCCCCATGCATATGGCCAATGCCCTAAAAACCCCCTTAATTTCTCTGTTTGGCCCCACCAACCCTCGCCTCACCGGTCCTTTCCAGCCCCCTTCCACGGTGTTTCATAAAAACGTTTCCTGCTGGCCCTGTTTCTACCGGAAATGTCCCTTCGACCACCGGTGCATGAAAAAAATCTCTCCCGCAGAAGTTTTCCAGGCCTGTGAAAAATACCTCTAGGCTGGAAAAATGGTTCCCCTGGCCGGGTTGCTCCCCCCTTGTGAAATGAGGTACACTGGATAATGAAAAGAGAGAATAAATAAAAATCTAAATGGCTCTCTGTTTATCAATCCTATGATTCGATTCAACGATATTCTGGAGAAAGTGTCCTCTTCTTTTAAAGAAAAGGACACTACCCTTCTTAAAAAGGCCTACGTCTTTGCCGCCCGAGCCCATAAAGGTCAGAACCGCCGCTCCGGAGAACCCTATCTCAGCCACCCCCTTGAAGTGACCAATATGCTGGCGGATATGAACCTGGATGTCACTTCACTGGTGGCCGCTCTTCTCCATGATGTGCCGGAAGATACCGAAGCCTCCTCTGAAGAAATCAAGCAAACTTTTGGAACAAATGTAGCTCATCTTGTGGATGGAGTCACCAAAATCAGCCGGATGGAAGAAAACCTCCCCGAGAAAAGAAAAGCCCAAACCATCCAAAAAATCATCCTCACTATGACCGATGACCTCCGGGTTATCTTCATTAAACTCGCAGACCGTATCCATAACCTGAAAACCCTCAAATTCCTGGAAGAAAAAAAGCAGCAGCGCATTGCACGGGAAACTTTGGAAATCTACGCTCCTATCGCAAACCGGCTGGGGATAGGAAGGATTAAGGCCGAATTGGAGGATCTTTCCTTTCGGTATGTGGACCCGGACAATTATTTTAAAATTGCCTCTCTTGTGGAACCTCAGAGGAAAAAATCCCAGAGAGAATTGAACCGGATTAAACGGAACCTCCAAAAAATCCTCCAGGAGAACAGGATTCCTGCGGAGATATTCTACCGTATAAAAAGGCTTTACAGTATTTACCACAAAATGAATCATCAGAACATTGATTTCTCCCAGGTTTATGATTTTATAGCTCTCCGCCTTATCACAAATTCGGTGGAAAACTGCTATTCAGCACTGGGGATCATCCATCAGCAATGGCCTCATCTCCCTCACCGGTTCCGGGATTTTATCGCCATGCCCAAATCCAACCTTTACCAGGCTCTTCACACCACTATCATCACGGATAAAAAACAAACCATAGAAATCCAAATCAGAACCCAGGAAATGCACACCTTGGCTAAACACGGAATCGCCGCTCATTGGAAATACAAAGAAACAGATTCCAGGGCTATGGTTAAGGAAGACCAAAGGCTCCATTGGCTGAGAGAGATGGTGGACTTGTATCAAGAACAAAAAAATCCTAACGTTTTTCTCAAAAACCTCAAATCCAAACTCATCCCCGAAGACGTTTACGTGTTCACCCCCAAAGGGAAAGTCATCACCCTCCCCATGGGGGCTTCCGCTCTGGATTTCGCTTTTAAAATCCATACGGAAATCGGCCTTCACGCCGAGGCGGCCAAGGTGAATGGACAGAAAGTTCCTTTAAAAACTCCCCTGAAAACAGGGAATATCGTGGAAATCCTCACTTCCCCCCAAAAAAACCCCTCTCGAGACTGGCTGAACCTCGTTTTCACTTCCACAGCCAGACATCACATCAAAAGATGGCTGAACCAACAAGACAGGATCAAAAACACCTCTTTGGGTAAAAAATTATGGAAAAAAGAGGTTGAAAAATATAAAGTCCCTCCTTATATGCAAAAGGAAGATTTTATTCTCCAGAGGCTTTCGAAAATCAGCTCATTCCGGGCCCAAAAAATGGATGATTTTTACGCTCTCATCGGGTTCGGGAAAATCATCCTTAACAAAAAATTCATGGAAAAGCTTTTCTCCACTCAAGAATTATCCCCGAAAAAAGACCATCTTTTCCGAAAAGTCGTGACCAAAGTGAGCAAAAAGCAGAAATCATCCATAAAGGTCAGAGATGAGTCAGGGAAAGCGGTGCATCTCGCCAAATGCTGTTCTCCCATCAAGGGGGAACCCATCATTGGTTACATCACTTCCGGAAAGGGGATTACGGTTCACTCTCAGCGCTGTCCTTTGGTGACAAAAGAAATCTTAAATCATCAGCGGATGGTGGAGGTTTCCTGGGAGGACTCTTTAAAGGGAACTTATAAAGGATCTCTCTTGATAAGAGCCGAAGATGCTCCCGGAGTCCTGGCTAAAATCACCGCCGCCATTGCTCAACTTCAAGGAAACATCACCAAGGCCGAAGTCAACACATTCGGGAACAAAAAAGCCCGAACAAAGTTAACTCTCAAAATAAAAGATATCGGCCATCTGGAGAATATAATCAAAAAACTCTCCCGTATCCAGGAGATTTCCTCGGTAGAACGGATTTAGCGTTTACAAAGCCTTCTTTACAACGCCTGAACGGATGCACCGTGTGCACACCCATAATCTTTGCTCTCCAGATTCGGTTTTCACTTTTATGCGGTGCAGGTTGGGCTTCCTTTTTTTCTTCGTAGATTTATGAGAATGACTGATAGATTGTCCAAAATCAGGTCCTTTTCCACAAATCTCGCAAACTTTTCCCATTTTTTCCTTAACCTTTTATATCTATAATTTTTCTAATGGCTTTTTTAAAATTCTTTAGTCAAATTATTTTATAGCATAGAATCACAAAAATTCCAACTCTCCTCCCTGATAAACTCGAAGGGAGAGGAAGGTCCTCTCTAGAGGCCTCGTCTCTTTTTAAAGGATTCCAGAGTGTTTTTCATCAACATGGCCACAGTCAATGGGCCCACTCCCCCTGGAACCGGGGTTAAATACCGGGCTTTATGAATGACCTGAGGATGGACATCTCCGATAAGAGTGTACCCCTTCTTTTCTAAGTCTCTTTCTCGTTTTTCATTATCCCCAAAATATTCTTTGACCTTCTCTTTATCAGAGATAGAATTCTGGCCCACATCCACGACCACAGCCCCTTCTTTAACAAACTCTGGTGTGACATAAGCCCCTCGTCCGATGGCAGCCACCAATATATCGGCTTCAGCCGCCACTCGGCTCAGCTCTTTGGTTCGGGAATGACACAAGGTCACCGTACCGTTATCATTCGTTATCAGGGAAGCCAAAGGTTTTCCCACAATAAGGCTCCTCCCGATCACCACCACCTTTTGGCCTTCGATGGGTATATTATAGTATTTCAAAAGTTCCATAATCCCTAAGGGTGTGCAAGGACGGAATCCTTCTTCGTCCATCAGCAGATTCCCCAGACTGAACGGATGAAATCCATCCACATCCTTTTCTGGCTTCATTGTGGTGAGAATATCATGGGTATCAAAGGAAGAAGGAAGAGGAAGTTGAATGAGGATTCCGTCCACATCCTCCCTTTGGTTCAACTCTTGAATCTTTGATTTTAAAGAGGCCGCTTCGGTGGTTTCTGGCAGATGAATGATTTCTGAACGGATGTTCAATCTTCGAGAATGCTTCTCCTTGATCCCTAAATAAATCTTGGAGGCCTTGTTCTCTCCCACCAGTATCCCGGCAAGACCCGGAGATTGGTTTTTGTTTTTCAAGAATTGGGAGACTTCGCTCCCCACTTTCTCTCTAATTTGTTTAGCTAAGGTTCGCCCTTCCATCCAATTTCCCATGGTGATCTCCTTTCTTACTGTTTTTTTTCATTATACATGTGTCACTTTTTTATAACAATGAAAAATAAGACCTTCCCGCTCCGCTCCTCCGGTTTTTTTCCAAAAAAACAAATCTATTCAAGGTTAAGAAGGGATGGTTCCAAGAATAAATTTTGAATAATCCAGGTGTTTTTCAGTTGGTATAAAAATTGCATATAAGAAACTTGTGTTTTTTTTGGACCCCCTACGTCTTGACGAAAATTGCAAAAAGAAGTACTTTAAATAAGTAGGAATTCATGAGAAAGAAAATTTCCTTGTTTCTTTTGGTATGTGGGGCGGGAGCTTTATTCTTTATCCATTGTTCCTCTTCCTCTCTGGGGGATCAGCTTCAATTTGGCATCCATGCCGCCCAGAAGGACCTTTGGGACGAAGCTATATTCCGGTGGAAAAAAGTGATCCAGTCCAATCCAGAATCGGCCTCCGCTCATAACAACCTGGCGGTAGCTTACGAAAAAAAAGGATGGCGGGATAAAGCTGAGGAGCAATACAAGAAAGCTTTGTCTCTGGACCCGAATAACAGCTACATTCAATCCAACTATGAGAAATTCAAAGAGCGACCCCGGTCAGGGGAAAAAGAAAATGAAAAAAATTAAATACCTCTTTCCGTTTCTTTGTCTTTTGTTTTTCTCGTGTACTTCCACCAATTACTGGAAGGTGAAGATGGATATGCCCCGGCAGCCCGCGATCAACCTGGATGTTTACAAAGATATTCTCATCACTAACTTTTTGATTGAGAAAAAGTCGGAGGATTTCAACCTCAACAAGGAGATTATCGACTACTTCCAGTTTGAGTTCGAACAAGAAACCAAAAAGAACGTGAATCATAAAGATGTGTCTGTCTCCAAAAAAGAAGATTTCAAGAACTCAGAATTTTGGAAAAGCTTCTCTTCCTCTCCAGGGACCCTTATCTTCACAGGAACAGCCGGCTACACCAAGGAAGTGCGGAAAGCCCTTTTAAAGAAGAAACAAGGCGGTTTCCGGTCCTCCCAAGAAGCTCAATTGGAAGCTCGCAAATTCTATTCTCTTCGTTTGGACGCTTACATCATCGAGGCGCAATCAGGGAAAATTTTGTATAAAAAAGAAATGAAGCTCTCCCAAAGCTACAAAAACCCCAATCAAACAGCCTATTTTGCTTTCTTCGATTTGATCAAAAAGAGTCGAGATCAAATTTTCCGCCAGCTTCTGGGAAAAGAGCTTCTTCAAGAAAGATACCTGATTAAGGAGTGAACGATGAGATTCATCTTCAAATATACCACCTTTATTCTGGTGTGCCTGATGGCTTTTACTTATAGTTTTGGCCAGTTCAACTACATCCCTTACTACGGCAAAAATAAAGTGATCTACGACCAGTTCAACTGGAGCCGGTATTCCACAGAGCATTTTGACATTTATTACTACGCGGATGACGTGGAGGTCCTCAAGACGGTAGCTCAACTTGCGGAAAGTGCTTACACCCGGATCAGCCACGTCCTCAAGCATCAACTTTCCGCCTCAGTTCCTCTTATCTTTTATCAAACCTTCAATGATTTTGAACAAACCAACCTTTTCCCGGTAAGAGAAGGGGTTCTGGGGGTATCCGAACCTGTGCTCTATCGGGTCGCGATCCATGGAGACATGTCCACAGATGAACTTCAGGATCTCATTGAACATGAACTCACTCATATCTTTGAATTCGATCTCCTGTGGGGAAGCCCCGGGGGAGCTCTGTATGCTGTGAGGCAGCCTCCGCTTTGGGTCATGGAAGGTTTTGCCGAGTATAACACCCGAAGCTGGTCCCCCTGGTCTGAACTCATCGTCAGGGATGCAGTTCTCAATGACCGCATTCCTGAGCTGAAAAAATCGGGAGAACTCTCTTCCCGCTATCCTTTACCCCGAAATCCGGCCTATGATTTCGGCCATGCACTCTATGAATTCATAGAATCCAAATACGGTGAGCATGGAATCAGAGAATTCTGGCAGAACATGAAACACTCCTCCCTTCTCTCCAGAGAGGTGCCGGTGAAGAAAGTCTTCGGTGAAAAACCCAAAATTCTCAACCATGAGTTCAAGAAATACCTTCGTTCCCAGAATAAAAAATTTCTCATGAGAGAGAACCCTGAGAATTACAGCATTCCCTTAGGCCCGGAATTTCCGATGAACTCCTACCTGTTTTCCTTCTCCCATGCTCTCTCTCCTTCCGGAGATATTGTGGCGGCCTTGACCTATAACGTCAGGTCCAATGATATGGATATCATCCTTATCTCGACCAAGGATGGAAGCATCATCAAAAACATCACCAAAGGTTACACTCTGAGGTATGAGCACATCAAATACCAACCTCTTTCCCCCTCTCAGGGAAAAAAGATTGCCTGGTCAGGAGATGGAGACCGGATCGCCTTCTTCGCCCGCAAGGGAGAGAAACACTCTCTGTTTATAATGAACCCCCTGAGCGGCCAAACCATAAAACAGATCAAAATCTCACAAAACCAGCCTAATTCGCCCTGCTTTTTTCCTGAAAGCCGTGAACTCCTCTATACAGGATATAAGGAAGGAAAAAAAGATATTTTTAAAATCAATCTTCAAACCGAAAAATCCATAAATTTAACCCAGAATGATCTCTATGAAAAAGCCCCCGATGTGTCACCTGACGGGCAATACGTGGCTTACACCATCCGAATAGAGACCTATGATAAAATCTTTCTCTCACCTGTTCATGATTTTAAAAAGAAAACACAGCTTACCTTTGGCCAACACAATACCATCAACCCTGAATTCTCTCCTGATTCCAAAAAAATATACTTTTCTGGGGACATGAAAGGGGCCTTCAATCTCTACTCACTTCACCTGAATACAGGGGTGCTCAAACGCTATACCGATGTTCAGACCGGGAATTTCTTTCCCACTCCGGTCCCTACTGAGCCCAATCAAATGATCTTTTCTTCCTTCAATAAGGGATCCTTTCAGGTTTTTAAGAGTTCATTCGAAGGAAAGGAAATCAAGACCATAAGTTTTAAAGAAAGAGAACCCGGTAAGGAATATGATCAATTCGAACCCACACTTTCTTTCAACATAGAGAAAGATAAAATTAAGCCTTATAAGGGGATTGGAAAACTTTACCTGACCTCAAGACCTCCGGTGGATACAGTGGTCTCCTCGGATGGCTCCATCTATGGAGGTTCATCCGTGACCTTCACCGACCTTCTGGCTAATCACACCTTTTCCCTTACTGCCTACCAGGTCAGGAACTTCCGCTCTTACTATTTCTCTTATTTGAATCAGAAAAATAGATTCCAGTACCAGGCCAGTGCCTTCCAGTACACCATGTTTTATTACCCTTCCTATGCTTATTACGCTCCTTCTATGTATCAATATATGAGTTACCGCGATGCCATTGCTACAAGGGAAGTTTCGGGGATTACCTTCAATGGATACTATCCTCTCAATAAATATTACCGTCTTGAGGGGTCAGTGGGATTTTATCGCTATGAAGAAGATTTCTATGACCCCTACATGAAACAACTCATGTACTATTCCGGACGAAGCTTCGGCCGATTCTGGAACGGGAATCTTCTATCTGCCTCTGCTTCCATCACCGGAGAAACCACCCGCTTCCAGTACTTCGGGCCCATGGCTGGAAACACTTTCCGCCTTTCTCTCAGTCAATCCATCCCGGTCTCCCAGAGTTTCTTGCAGAACACCACTGTGGAAGCCGACTACAGGCATTACTTTCCCGTGGCCACCCACACCTTGTTTGCATTCCGGATAAAGGGGTTTGCCAGCCGGGGAAAAAACCCTTATCTCTTTTATTTTGGAGGAAACAATCAGGTCCGCTCCGCTTACTATCTCAATATCATTGCCAACGAAGGCTGGTACGCCAACCTGGAATTCCGGTTTCCCACTATTAATTCTGCCTCTACTCTTATTGGCCAGATCGGACCGGTAAGAGGAACTCTCTTTTTTGACATAGCTCGAGCCAAACTGAAAGGCCGGGAAGCTAAAATCTACAGCTATACGGATGACCCCAGCCAGCCTTATATCGCTTCCGATGCCATCGGTTCCTACGGCTTCGGATTTGAATTCTTTTTTCTGGGTCTCCCGGTGCATCTCGAATTTGTCAAGTCCCTCTACTTTCCGGACATCACCAACATTTTTGATTATAATACCAGTAGAGATTTTCAGACTAAATTCTGGATAGGTTTTGATTTTTAAAATTTATATATTTTTATCCTTGAAATCACCCTTTAACAGTGATACCATACCGTCGATTTACTAATCCCCAAACTGGTTGATGAGGAAACATTTTCCACAGCTGTGGAAAAACCTGTGGAAATCTGAATCGTCCAAATGCAACTGAATGGTAAAAATAATCCTTGGTCTCAAATAAAACAACGGATCCGGAAAAATATAGACAAAACCAGCTTCCAGACATGGTTTGAACCCACTGTTTACATCGGCCAGGAATCGGGACACCTTTACATAAAAGTACCCAACTCTTATTTTAAAGACTGGCTCTCCTTCCACTATCTCAGCCTCATCAATCGATGTTCTCAGGAACTTTACGGAAAAATCTACGATATTCGCTACATTTATGATGATAATTCCTCTTCATCATCATTTAAGCGTCGTTCTCCCAAGGAGAGAAGATCCAAAAACGGAGTTCTCCTCAACCCCAATCTCAACCCTAATTACACATTTGAGAATTTTGTGGTGGGTTCCTGCAATCAGTTCGCCCATGCCGCCTCTTTAGCTGTCTCCAAAACTCCCGCCAAATCTTACAATCCTCTTTATATATACGGCGGAGCTGGGCTTGGGAAAACCCATCTGATGAATGCCATCGGACATCAGACTATGAAATCGAACTGCCAGCTGAAAATCCTTTACACCACCACAGAAAAATTCATGAATGATCTCATCAATCATCTTCAGTACGGAAAAATCCTGGATTTTCGTAAAAAATTCAGGAGTATCGACGTGCTTCTTATCGACGATATCCATTACCTCGCGGGCAGGGAGAGAACCAAGGAAGAATTTTTCCACACGTTCAATCATCTCTACGACAGTCAAAAACAAATTGTTATTTCCAGCGATTGCCCTCCCAAAGAAATCCCTAATCTAGAAGAACGTTTTAGTTCCCGTTTTGAATGGGGTCTGATCGCTGATTTAAAACCTCCGGATATAGAAACAAGGATAGCCATTCTCAATAAAAAAGCCGAACTGGAGGGTCATAAACTCCCCGAAAGCGTGGCTTTGTTTATCGCAGATAAGGTCCATTCCAATATAAGAGAACTGGAGGGTTATTTACGCCGGGTGATCGCCTATGCCTCTTTGACTGGTCGATCGATCGATATCGATTTAACCAAAGAGTCTCTCAAAAATCTTCTGCAGTCTTCCTCCCAGGTCATTACTGTGGAAAAAATTCAAAAAATTATTTCTCATCATTACAAAATAAAAATCTCTCAATTAAAATCAAAAAACAACTCTCCTAAGATCGCTCTTCCTCGTCAGATAGGTATGTATCTTTCCAAAAGACTGACCAAAACTTCTCTTCCGGAAATCGGTAAAAAGTTTGGTGGAAAACATCATACCACAGTAATCCACAGTATAAAGAAAATCGAGAAATTAATAGATTCCAACAGCCAATTCAACAAAGAAATAAACAAATTGATTAATTGTATCCATTAAGAATATCAGAAACTTAATGAAATTTTTCACATTTCATTTGATTTTATTATTATTGTTATTTAATCTAAATAAATAAGTTATATATTAATATAAGAAATGCAATGAAAGGTGGAAAAAAATGAGATTTTCCATTAACAGAGAGGATATACTCAGGGAACTTCAATTAATGCAGGGAATTGTGGAAAAACGAAGTACTATGCCTATACTTGCCAATATTTTGATCAATGTTTCTGAAAATCAGATTGAACTAGCTGGGACTGACCTTGAAGTGGGATTGAGAACTTACTTTTCGGGAAACATAGAAGAAACAGGTTCCCTGACCGTTTCAGGAAAAAAGATTTTCGAAATCGTGAAGTCTTTATCCGAAGGACAGAATGTCACCTTTAAAGAACTGGAAGATTTAATGATGGAAGTGACCTCAGGGGAGAGTCAATTCAAGGTTTTATGTTTATCTAGAGAAGATTACCCCCAGATTCCTGAACCTAAATTCGAAAAGAATATCGTCCTCCCTCTGGAAAAAGTGAAGAAAATGATTGACCGGGTCTATTATGCCATTACTCAGGAGCAGAGATATTATCTTAACGGAGCTTTGATGATTCTCAATAAAGGTCAAATGGAAATGGTGAGTACAGATGGACATAGATTAGCCTATACTTCGGTCCCCGTGGAAAATTTGAATGTAGAGGAAGAAATTAAAGGGATAATATCCAAAAAGACCTTGGGTGAATTGAAGAAAATGGAAAATGATAAATTGGAGTATGATTTAGATGAGAACAATCTCTTTTTCAAGGTAAACAACAGAACCATTATATCCAGAATCATAGAGGGAAAATTTCCGAACTATGAAGCGGTGATTCCCAAGGACAATCCCAATGTCCTCTCTGTTTCCAGGGAAGATATTACCAATGCGATCAGGCGGGTTTCCCTTTTATCCACAGAAAGGTCCAAAGGAGTTAAGTTTTACATCCAGAAAAATCAGATAAACCTTTTTTCTTCAAACCCTGAAATAGGGGAAGCCAGAGACAAGGTGGAAATAGAGTATGAGGGAAAAGATATAGAGGTAGGCTTTAATTCTCAGTACATCTTGGATTTTTTATCCAATGTTCAGTCAGAGAAAATTCGTATGGAAATTAAAGATGAGAACAACGCGGTGTTGATGGTTCCCGAAGTGGATGATGAGATCAAATATCAGTATGTGTTGATGCCCATGAAAATTTAATTAGGAAAGATCCTTTTGAAATTCTATCCTGAAAGTCTCCATTTGTTTTCTATATTTTAGGTTTTTTGTGGAATAAGCCTGAATCAGTCGGCGGGTTAACGGTTCGTCTTTAGGGTGCTCATAAAGGGAGGTAGGTTCACATGAAGTCTGGGGAATCACAAAAAAGTTGAGGCTCTTATTCAGGGTTTCAAGTTGGTCGTTTTCTGTTTTATTCCGACCCAGCACGATTTTTCCATGATTTCTGAAATGCCTTCCTAATTTCAGCAGTTTTATGTGTGCAGGAGAAATAAGAGAATAGTGATTGAAAAGATCTTTCAATTTTTGAGCGAAATAACGGTCGCACAGCAAGCAGCCTCCTGTGGGGTTTGGGTAATCCACACTGTATTTTTCAGCCAGATGAATTTGTTTATTCCGTTTAGCGCCCCTTATACCCAAAAGTCTGTTTCTATCTATCAACCCCTGTTTTTCCATTTGGGTTTTCGGAAGCAATTTAGCAGATAAAGGCCGAAGAACCTTCCCTTTCACCCCTGCTTCTCTTTCTACGAGGAACAATTGGTGTTTTTTCTGGGAGAAAGGTCGCTGGCCCAATACTTCCCCTGTCGACAGAAAATCAGCCTGGATTGATTTTCTCAATTGTTCTGTTTTTTTAAGAAGGAATATTCGGCAGTCAGGACAGGGGTTCATTCCGGATCCCCTTCCATGCTGAGGATTTTGGATAAGATTCATATATTCGTGGAACAGAGGGCCTTTGGTGCACTCTATCAAATGATTCGAAGAAGTTGGGGAAGGGTTTTGATTGAAGGGAAGAGAAAAGTAAACTGTTTCTACGTCGATATTTTGAGATTTGAGGAGTTGGGCCGTTAATCGGCTGTCCAGACCCCCCGAAAAAAGAACCAATGCTCGGATTTGGGCTTTTTTTTGGGTCATTTTTCGAATGATTATCAAAGAAATAATTATTAGATTCCACAAAAATATTTCAACATGTCATTATAGAAAAAAAAGAGGTTTCATTCCAGGGAATCCCGAAGAGAGATGATGATTTCATCATCAAACCCTTGGATATGAAGGAAGGCTCAGCCAAAATAGAAAAACTTTTAAATCAAGAATAATCCAGGAATATTCTAGTCTAGTCGGGTTGGAAGGGATAAGAATTCCCTAAGCGATGCAAATTTCCTTTTGAGTCTACCAGAATAGCTCCGTATTGAGAATATTCCTCCAAAATCTGTTGAGGTTTTTGGGAGACAAAAAGAGCTGTGGAGAGAGCGTCGCAGAGAAGAGTTTCCGGCCCAATCACGGTGACACTCATTTTCCCTCTGGCTGGATAACCGGTGTGGGGGTTGAATACATGGTGGTAGCGAATCCCCTCTTTTTTAAAGTACCTCTGGTAGTCTCCGGTAGTGGCTGCGGCCAAATCGGAGATAGAGAGAACTCCTAAATATCCCTTTTCACGGGGATGCTGGATTCCGATTCTCCAGGCTTTATTTTGAGGATTGTTCCCCCAACAGTAAATGTCTCCGCCCGCGTTTAAGAATCCTCGAGAAATTCCTTCTTTGATCAAGCGGTGGGAGACCAAATCGATCCCGTAACCCTTGGCAATCGACCCCCAATCCAGCTTCATCCCTGAGGGAAGCTCCAAACAGTTTTCTTTTACTTGAACCTTCTCCATTCCCACTCGAGTAAGGGCCGCCTCGATTTCTTTGGGATCCGGAACCCGGTATGATTTCTTATAGAAACCCCATGCCTGCAGCAAAGGTCCTACAGTAACATCGAAATATCCGTGTGTCTTCCGGTGTATTTCAAGCCCCCGTTGATAGAGATATAAAGTATGGGGAGAACAGAACTCTTGAGAGTCTGGAGAAAAACTGTGTTCCATCTTGGAAAACCAATCATGAAGCAGTGATTGGGCGCGGTCAAACTGAGATGAAGAACAGTGAAGACGGACCTCACAGACTGTATCAAAAAACAGGAGTGTAGAGGAATGCCAGGTGATTTCAGGCTGGCAGCTCCATAAGAAACAAATCAAAAAAGTAAGGATAAAGATTGATTTTTTAGCCAATGGAGGTGTCTACAAATCGGTCTCCCCGAATTTCTAATAAAAAGTGGTTAGGGGCACAGATAATCCTTTCTCCCGCAAGGTTTATGGGATGAGAATGAAGACAGATTTTTCGAGCACAGGAAGCCTCTAAAACCTGAACTTCTCGGTTTTTTATCTGGATGCCCAGTTTTCCCTGGCGAGCTGAATAGGATTTCCTTACATTCTGGTGGAGTGAGAATCTATCCACAGCAGTTCCTTCTTTATACACGAGAACATACTTTCCCGAAGAGACAGGAAGGGGTCTCTTTTTGAAAGTAAACACAGTTAGAGAAGAGGAGGGGGCATGGTTCGACATCTCCTTCCATAAAGAAAAGAGTTTTTGGGTACGCATATCTTGAACTTGACCCTCTTTGATGAAAGTGAAGGAAGGAGGGACCTTTTGTTTCAAATGGGTGTAAGAGATAGAGACCGGAGCGGCCGAAGAATGAGAGGTAAAAATCCAGCCGGTTCTTTGCAGCTCTCTGCGAATCTGCTCCTTATGGGGATGGAAACTTAGAAAACGGAAGCGAGTGTCCATGAATAATTTCCGCTTCTGAAGCTCTTTTAAGAGAAGAGAAGAAAATTTGTGAGGTTCATCACTTATGAGGTAGAGTTGAGTCTCTTTGGAGCTCCTGGGAGAAGAGAGGAGAAAAGGAGTGAGGAGGGGTGCGGCTAAAAAACTTTTAAAGAAATTACGTCGATCCATGATGGGCTCCCTTGTTGATGATTTCCATGATTATTGGATAAAGAAATTGTTTTTTCTTGCGAAGGTAACGGGCATTCCAGAGGCCTGCCAAAAGAATTCCCAGAAAAAGGCCCCCCACACTGGCTGGGGAAGAGGAAACCGGAAGAAATGTGGAACAAGCATACCCTATGAACATCCCGATGAGAGCGGAGAGAAGAAGAGAACCGAAGATAAAAATGAGGGACCGGCTGTAAGAGGATTCGGGGATGTAGACCTGGACTTTATCCCCTGGATGGGCCTGGGCTGAGTTGATGACGGTTAAAAATCCCATAGACTGATCTTCCTTATGACACAGGCTCTGTGCGGCACAGCCCTCGCAGGAAGAGAAACACCGGACTTTCACCCGGGCAAATCGGTCTTTGGTGGACACAACCCATCCGTTATCCTTCATTTTCTTTTTGAATCCTCCCGATGGCATCCGTGGGGCATTTTTCGATGGCTGGAATCTTTTCCTCTGGAATCTTCTTATAATCTTTTATGACCGCCAGATTTTCCTCCAGAACAATAGCTTCAGGACAAGCCCGGGAGCATATGCCGCAGGCGATGCATGCATTTTTACAGACCTTTCTGGATGTGGGGGCACTGTCTTTAGAGCGGCAGAATACCATGATTCCCTGGGATACCGGATGAAGCTCCAAGAGGTTTCGGGGACAGGCTTCCACACAGTTGCCGCAGGCTGTGCATTTTTCCTCCATCACTACAGGGAGTCCATCTTCCCCCATGGTGATTGCATCAAAGGGGCAGGAATGCACACAGTCACCAAAACCCAGACAACCATAAGCACACTGCTTATGACCTCCTATGAGGTGGGAAGCTTCACAGGTGGAAATGCCCACATAGACACCTCTGGAGTGAGCGGCTTCTTTCGTTCCTCGGCAGTGAAGACGGGCCACCTTTCGGGCGACTTGTTCGGCTTCCACTCCCATGATACCGGCGATCTGTTGGGCTACCTCATTTCCTCCTGCCGAGCACAGGTTTGTGGGAGCTTCCCCGGTAACCACAGCCTGAGCGTAAGCCCGGCATCCGGAGTATCCACAGGCACCGCAATTGGACTGAGGGAGTATTTCGGTGAGTTTTTCTACCCTGGGGTCTTCTTCTACTTTTAATTTTTTATAAGCAAAAACCAGTCCCACAGAAAAGAAAAGACCCAAGGCGGTCATAGTGATGACAGGGACTAAAAAATCTATCATTTTATTTTACATCTTATTTTATCATTCCCGAAAAACCAGAGAAAGCAAGCGCCATGATTCCAGCTACAATCAAGGCGATGCCCGCTCCTTTTAAAGGGCCCGGGACATCGGCGAGATCCAGGTGCTCTCTAATCCCTGCCATGAGGATGATGGCCAGGGTAAAACCTATTCCCGATCCTACACCAAAAATAACCGTTTCTATAAAATTGTAATTCTTTAAAGCAGCCAGAAGGGCCAGTCCCATAATCGCACAGTTGGTGGTGATAAGAGGAAGATAGATTCCCAAGGCTTGGTAAAGAGGGGGACTGATTTTCCGGATGAACATTTCCACCAGTTGAACCAGAGACGCGATCACCAGGATAAAGGAGACAATCTGAAGGTATTCCAGGTTATAAGGAAGGAGAACCCAGTGGTTGATCATCCAGGAAACTACAGCGGTGATGGTCATCACAAAGGTCACGGCGAGCCCCATGGAAAAAGCTGCATCTAATTTTTTGCTGACTCCAAGAAATGGGCATATTCCCAGGAAATAGAAAAGGACGAAGTTTTTGATGAATATGGCTGTAATAAATATGGCCAGAAGTTCCACGGTTATCTCCTCGATTTCGATTTTTGTTCGATTAAAATCACAAGGCCCAAAAGAATTCCCAGAGTGATGAAGGCTCCCGGAGGAAGAACCATAATGGTCCAGGGTTTAAACCAGTCTCCCATCACTTGGGTTCCGAGAAAAGTCCCTGAACCTAGGATTTCGCGTATGCTGCTGAGCACCAGAAGCCCCAAGACAAACCCGGAGCTCATACCTAGAGCATCTACGAGCGAGCGGCCCACAGTGTTCCTGGAAGAGAAAGCTTCCTGCCGGCCGAGAATGAGACAGTTCACCACAATTAAGGGGACATAGGGCCCCAAATTATCGGATATAGCCGGGAAGAAGGCCTGAAGAAATCGGTCGGCCATTGTCACAAAAGTAGCGATAACCACGATGTAGCTGGCAATCCGCACCTGTTTGGGGATCAGATTCTTTATGGAAGAAACCACCAGGGAGCTGAACAGAAGAACAAAGGTGGTGGCCATTCCCATGGCAAACCCATTGACCACAGCGTTGGTCACCGCCAAAGTCGGACACATTCCCAGGAGTTGTCGGAATATGGGGTTTTCACTCCAGACACCTTTGAGAAATTCCTGTCCGATGGGCTTAGTTGGCATTGGGTTCTCCACTCAATAGTTTTCCCTTTTCCCGGAGTTGTTTGACCTCCTTTAAGGATTGATTCACTATATTCAGAACCGACCGTGAAGATATGGTGGCTCCGGTGATGGTGTTGACTTCCGAAGAAGAGAGCTTTTCAGGAGAACTAACGGGGGGCTTTTGAAGAGAGAGTTTTTGGGTGCAGTCTTTGTTTTGCCAGAAGCGCAGGAATTCTTTTTCACTGGTGATTTTCGCTCCCAACCCCGGAGTCTCCGATTGTTCTAGGATAGTCAGGCTGAATATTCGGGTGAGACTGGGATCGGTTCCGTACATCAAAGTAATTTTATCTTGAAAACCCACACCTTCAGATTTCACGGCGAGGCCTCTTATTTTATTGTTTTTATCCATTCCCGCATAAACACTTAATTCTTCCTCTTGGAGTAATTTTTGAGTGGAATTTGACTGGGGAACCACCTCAAAAATGGCCTCCCTGATTTCTTTTTGTTTGTTCATCTGGATGGGTTTTTCGGTGAGGAGTCCCACCCCAGCAAGAAAGCATCCCGAAAGCAATCCCACCGTGGTCAGAACCAGGATCATTCGCTGGGAGAGCTTCATGTTTTTCTCCTCTCTCCCAGGATGCGGGGACGGGTGTAGCGGTTCAAGAGCGGCACAAAAGTATTCATGAACAGGATGGAATACATCACTCCTTCAGGAAAACCACCAAACAACCGGACAAGAGGAATCATTAGGCCAATCCCTACGGCGTAGATCCAGACCCCCAATGGGGTTATGGGTGAGGTCACCATGTCGGTGGCCATAAAGAAAGCGCCGATAATGAGTCCTCCTGCCAGAAGGTGAAAGACAGGGGAGGTAAATTGATCAGGATTGATGACCCAGAATAAGCCGGTGAATAGAGAGAGAGACACAATGATCCCCAAGGGGATGCGCCAGTCGATAATTTTCCGGAATAAAAGGTAAGCGGCTCCTAAAAGGAGGGCAGCGGCGGAAGTCTCTCCCAAACAGCCTCCTATGTTACCCCAGAAAAGCTCTTTTAAAGGGGTGAGAGAATCAGGGGTTAATGTTTCTAAAAACTTGAGATTTCCCAGAGGCGTGGCAAAAGTGGCTGTGTTCACCTTCAAGGTGAATGGAGGGATCCAGGTAGTCATGGCCACCGGAAAGGCGGTTTGAAGGAAGGCCCGGCCGACCAAAGCCGGGTTGAAAACATTGTAGCCCAGTCCGCCGAAGACTTGTTTTCCGATGGCTACGGCCACCACCGCCCCGATCACAGCCAGCTCTAAGGAAAGAGAAGGGGGAAGGACCATGGCGAGGAGAAGTCCGGTGATGACAGCGGAACCATCCTTCAGTGTGCGCAGAGGTTTCTTCCTCAGCCACAGGAATAAAGCTTCGGTGATGACAGAGGTCCCAATACAGACGATGTACAGCCCCAAGGCTTTCCATCGGAAGAAGTAGAAAGAGGCGATGACAGCGGGCATCAGGCTGATGATGACCGCATACATGATTTTGGAGACAGAATCTTTGTCTTTCAGATGGGGTGACGATTGAATCACAAAATTATTTTGGCTCATTCACTTTTCTTTTTGCGTTTTAAGTTGGAGACCTTAGCCTTCCCCAGGCGCATCCAGTGGACCAGGGGGATTTTGGAAGGACAGATATACTGACAGCACCCGCACTCCACACAATCCAGCACTCCCCACTCCTCTGCTTCAGAAAGGTGTTCAAATTCGACATATTTTTTGATCTGGGTGGGGGCCAGTCTCATAGGGCAGTGGGAAATGCACCGACCGCAGCGGATACAGGCGGTTTCTTCGGGTGGAGAATCAAGTTTCCAGGCGAGAATTCCGGATGTTCCCTTGATCACAGGAACATCCAAGGTCCATTGGGAAATTCCCATCATGGGCCCCCCCATAACCACGATAGGCCCGTCTTCCTTCAGCCCTCCGCAAAAATCTATCACTTTTTGAAAAGGGGTCCCCAGGCGGACCATCAAATTCTGGGGATCTCCAATCCCGCTCCCTGCGACAGTAAGCGATCTTTGGTAGAGAGGGACTCCGTGTTTGACCCCATCATAGACAACTTTGGTGGTGCCTACGTTCTGAACCACCACACCCACATCAAAGGGAAGGCCTCCTCGAGGGACTTCTCTACGGAGAAGGGCATAGATGAGGTTTTTTTCGGCGCCCTGGGGATATTTTGTTTTCAAAAGAGCCACGCTGGTAGAAGGATGGCCCTTGGTTTTTTCCTGGAATAATGACAGGGCCTTTTTCTTATTGTCTTCGATTCCCACGATAATTTTTTCTGCTCCGGTGGCCTTGCGGATGAGTTCCGCACCCTGGAGGATGTCATCACTGTATTCCATCATCATCCGGTAATCAGAGGTGAGAACCGGTTCACATTCGCAGCCGTTGATGAGGATGGTATCGATGGGCTTGTCTTTAGGAGGAGCGAGTTTGACAGCGGTGGGGAAAGCAGCTCCCCCTAATCCCACGATGCCGGCCTCCTTAACCCGTTCCCGGATCCGGTCTGGACTGAGAGAGAAGGGATCCTCCACTTCCTTTACCTCTGAGGACAGGCGGTCCTCCCCGTCATTCTTTATGGTGATAGCCAGAAGGGGTTTCCCGGAGGGATGATGGGTGCTTCCCACTTTCAGAACTTTTCCAGAAACACTGGAATGAACAGCGGCGGAAAAAAGAGCCGGAGCTTTTCCGATTTTTTGACCCAGATCCACGGGGTCTCCCTTTTTGACTAAGGGGTCTGCAGGGCGGCCAAAATGTTGGGATAAGGGAATGAAAACTTTATCGGGGGGAGACAAATGCTGGAGTTTTTTCTCCGCAGTTTCTTCTTTGTATTCCGGAGGATGGATTCCGTGGGGAAACGTTTTTGTATTCATCAGTCCGATATATCCAAGATAAACAGAGATGTAAAAGTTTATTAATTAGGCCCTATGATTGTCAAGTTAATTTCTCGCTCCTCTCCCCTTCCTCGCTCAATCCAATGCCTCCCGTGTCAGGACCCATCCTTAAAAAAATATTATCTCCCACCGGCTATTTTCCATCAAAATTGAAATTGGAAATGTTCAGTGAAAATAAGAGGGGTCTATTGATTTTTAGATGAATTTATTTTACAGTGACCACAATTAATTTGAGAGAGAGGGATTCAATGGATATCCAGTTGAAAAGGGTGAATTCGTGGGAAGATTTGAAAAAATTCATTTATCTTCCTGCAAAGATTCATGCAGGGCATTCTAACTGGGTTCCCCCTATCTACAGGGATGAGTGGAAATATTTCAACCCACAAAAGAACAAGGCGTTTTCCTACAGTGATACTCTCCGGGTTCTGGCTTACAAACAAAACAAACTGAGGGGCCGGATTATGGGGATCATCAATAACCGTTACAACTCTCTGAAAAACGAAAAGACAGCCCGCTTCGGTTATCTGGAAACCTTCAAAGATGAGGAAGTGGTCCGAGCTCTTTTGAATCATGTGGAGGAGTGGGCCAAAGACAAGGGGATGACAAAGATCATCGGTCCTTACGGATTCACCGATCAGGACCCCGAGGGATTTTTGACCGAGGGGTTTGAGAATCGAGCTACAGTGGCGACCTATTACAATTATGAATGGATGCCTCGATTTGTGGAAAAACAAGGATACACCAAAGATGCGGACTATTATGTGTATAAGTTGAGGGTTCCGGAAGTGATTCCCGAATTCTATCAAAGGATTTATCAAAGAGTTCAGAGAAAGGGCCAATTTGAAGTTTTGGAATTCAGCAAGAAACGGGATTTAAAGCCCTGGATCGTTCCGGTTCTTTCTCTTATGAACGAATGTTATACCCGGAGCAACATCTATGGTTATACTCCGCTCGATAAGAAGGAAATGCATGATTTAGCCAAAAAATACCTCCCCATCCTTGACCCCCCGTTTATCAAGTTGGTCAACAAGGGAAATGAACCCGTGGCTTTCATCATCGGAATCCCTGACATGACCCAAGGGATACAAAAAGCTAAGGGGCATCTTTTCCCTTTGGGGTTTTTACACATTCTCAAAGCGGCCAAAAGAACCAAACAGTTGGACCTTCTTTTAGGAGCCATCAAAGAGGAATATAGAGGCAAGGGTTTGGATGTGTTGATGGGAGTCAAAATGCTTGCCTCAGCCCAGAAGGCGGGCATGGAAGTGATTGACACTCATCACGAAATGGAATCCAATACTAAAGTAAGGGCTGAAATGGAGAAAATGGGAGGACAGGTTTACAAACGCTTCCGGGTTTATCAAAAACAGCTGTAACGCCATCCAAACAACATCAATTCCCACTCACCCTACAGGATGTTCATCCCAATAGTAATTGCATTTTGAAAAAAGAATCTGGAGCGACGCTCACTCCTCAGATTCATAGTAAGAATAGAGAGAAAAATCATTTCTTTATTTGGCTTCGGCCCAGTTGACTCCCCATCCCAGATGAACCCGAAGAGGGACCTGGAGAGGATAGATGTTTTCCATTTTTTCCTTCACCAGAAACTCCATCTCATCACATTCTTCATCCGGAACTTCAAACACCAGTTCATCGTGGACTTGAAGGATCATTTTACTGCGCAGCCTTCTGTGCGCCAGCTCTTTGCGGATTTCCACCATGGCTTTTTTTATAAGATCAGCAGCGGTTCCTTGAATGGGAGTGTTCAGAGCGATCCGTCGGCCGGCTTGGCGGGTAGCCTTGTCTTTGTGTTGGAGCCCAGGGACCGGGCGTTTTCTTCCGAATAAGGTTTCTGAGAACCCATTCTTTTCGGCCTGTTGGACAATTTTTTCCAAAAACTCCTGGACACGGGGATGTTTTTCAAAATAGACCTCCATAAATTTTTTGGCTTGAGAGGGGGATGTGTTCAGTTCCCGAGCGAGAGAAAAAGCGCTGGTGCCGTACACCATGCTGAAGTTGATGACTTTGGCCCTTCTTCGCTTTTCCTCTTGAGAAAGGGAGGGGGCATCCCCAAAAACTTTGGAGGATGTTTCCCGGTGGACATCTCTCTCGTGAAGAAAGGTTTCGATCAGAGCCGGGTCTTCCGATAAATGAGCCAGCACCCGAAGTTCTATTTGGGAGTAGTCGGCGGAGAGAAAAAGATGACCCGGTTCAGGGATGAAGGCCTGCCTGAATCGTCTTCCCAACTCCCCTCGGACCGGGATGTTCTGCAGGTTGGGCTCACTGCTGGAAAGTCTTCCTGTAGCCGCCACGGTCTGGTTATAAGAGGTGTGCAGCCGTCCCGTTTGAGGATGGATGAGAAGGGGAAGGGTGTCGGCATACCCTGTTTTCAACTTAGCTAACTGTCTGTATTCCAAGAGGTGTTGGGCAATGGGATAATTTTGGGAAAGTTTCTCCAGCGTATCCACGTTGGTGGAATACCCTTTGGTGATTTTGGTGCGCTTGAAAGCAGGAAGCTTCAACTTTTCAAAGAGGATGCGGGAAAGTTGTTGAGGGGAATTTATGTTGAATTTCTCGCCACTGAGACGAAAAATTTTATTTTGAATCCAAGTGAGTTCTTGATCCAATTCCAGAGAAAGATTTTTCAAAGCTTCTGAATCAATTTTCACTCCCCATCTCTCCATGTCGGCCAGGACCGGAATGAGAGGAAGCTCAATTTTTCGATAGAGGGAATCCAGTTTTTTCCTTTGGACCCGGGGCCACAGTAAGGAGCTTAATCGGAGAGTCAGGTCCGCATCCTGACAAGCATAAGGAGCTACTTTATGGATATCCACAGCGTCCAAGGTGACCTGGTGCCTTCCCTTTCCCGCGATTTCCTCGTAGGGGATGGTTTTTATCTGGAGGTAGTTCAACGCCAATTTATCCAGGTTGTGTTTTCCCCAATTGGGTTCAAGAAGATAGGAGAGCACCATGGTATCCAGGTCGATTCCCTTCAGCTGGATTCCTTCGGTTTGGAGGAGGATGTGGTCGTATTTGATGTTTTGTCCTATCTTTTTGATTTGGGGATCTTCGAGGATCTCATTCAGAAGAGAAAGAGCCCGGTTTTTGGGTATTTGGGAGGGAACATGGAGGTAATCGTGCCCCAGAGGAAGGTAGAAGGCCTGATAGGATTGAGTGGAGAAGGAGAGGCCTACCAGTCGAGCTTTTGTGGGGGAGGGATGGTCTGTTTCTGCGTCCAGAGCCACTCTTTGGGTTCTTTTTATTTCTGAAATGAGGTCTTTCAACTGCTTTTCTTCCAGAATCAGGGAGTAATTTTTGGTGGAAGGATCTATCTTTTGAATAAATTCTGTCAAAAGAGAAGAAAAACCTAAATCCTGGAACAGGGAAACCAGCTGGTTGTGGTCAGGCTCAGAGACCGAAAAGTCCTCTAGATTGAAGTTCAAGCTCAGGTCTTTTTCAATGGTGACCAATTCCCGGCTGATATTCAGTTTTTCCAGGTTATTGGTGAGGTTGTTTCTTATCAGGGCTTTATCGATCTGATCCCTATGGTGGAGAAGATTTTGGAGCGACCCAAACTGTTGGATCAAAGCCTTTGAAGTTTTTTCCCCTATTCCCGGGACACCAGGGATATTGTCGGTGGGATCTCCCCATAGAGAGAGCACATCGATCACCTGGGAAGGGGCCACCCCGAAAACTTCCTTTACTTTTTCAGGGGTAAAATACATCTCTTTGGAAGGGTTGTATACCAAAGTGTTTTCATCCACCAGTTGAAGCAAATCTTTGTCGTTGGAGACCAGGACAGTTCGAAGGTTTTGTTCCTTTGCCAAGCGGGCCAGGGTTCCCAGGATATCATCGGCTTCGTAGTCTTGGTACTCAAAAAAGGGGATTCGATAAGCCCGGATGATTTTTTTGAGGACGGGAATCTGGACAGATAAATCTTCGGGCATGGGTTTGCGCTGGGCTTTGTATTCTTTGTAAGCTCTGTGGCGGATGGTAGGCCCTTTGGCGTCAAAGACAATTCCCAGATGAGAAGGATTCTCCTGATCCTTCAATTTCTTGAGCATGGTGACAAATCCATAGATGGCATTCGTGGGAAAACCTTTGGAATTGGAAAGATTCCGGATGGCATAATAGGACCGGTAAAGGTGAGAGTTTCCGTCAATGAGGAAGAGTCTTTTTTTATCCATTGAGTTAAAAAAAGGATTCCACCGAGCTGTTTCTTGCTCCGACAGGAAAATTCAACAAGAACCAGCTCTGGAGGATTAAAGGAGACCCGGTATTAGAAATTGTCAAATTTTCCTTCATGAATCTCGTCGAGAACAGCATGGTGCTGTTTTTCTATGATAGATTTGATTTTTTGTTCAAGGTCCGAGTGGCTGAGATAAGGAGTGTAAAGGGTTCTTTTAGAAGTAAGAACACGTCCGGATTTGTATATGGTCGATTCCACATAATTGAAGCCCTTCCCTTTATCTTGAGTCTGTATATGGAAAAAGGAACCCTTGTGTTTGATCTGAGTGTTGTATCCAGCCATATTACCCGCTCATCTTTTTTCCTATTATAATGGTTCCTTTCATTATATCAAGCACATCCGTTATAATAAAAATGAAGTTGAAGAGTTTTGATTCAGCTTTTCATTCTTACATATATTGGGTAGTTCAGGATTATTGACAAAGAAAAGCGAAATGTTATAATAGTGAGACCTAAATTTTGGAGAACCTGAGCTCATGATTATAGATATAGATCAACTTTCTCAGGAAGGTTGGAAGATATCCAAAGACTTTGAATTTTCCAGCGGGGAGCTTGTGGAAGAAAGAACGACTTTTCACAGACCGGTCCATGCCGAAATGTGGGTCAAAAAAGAAGGAGAGGATGTTTTGGTTAAAGGCCGCATCTCTTCCTGGTTGAGCCTTTTATGCAGCCGATGCCTCCTCCCTTATAATTTCTCTGTGGATTCTGAATTCGATCACGTATACATGCCCGAAGAATTCGAGGAAATCAAGGAAGAGTTGGAAGAAGAAGATATCAATAAATTGTTTTATTACAACCGTGAATTAAACCTTAGGGATGTGGTTTTGGAGCAGTTGAATTTGACTTTTCCTTTAAAGCCGTTGTGTTCGGAGGACTGTCAGGGAATATGCCCTGTTTGTGGAAATCTTGTCAGTAGCGGCAAATGCACCTGCCGGGTTCACGATGCCGATCCCCGACTGGAAAAACTCAATCTATTTAGGAAAGATAAGACCAATGGCTAACCCAAAGAGAAAACATTCTCGTTCAAGAAAAGGAAAAAGAAGATCTCACCATGCCCTTCAGCTTCCTTCTTTATCTTTGTGTTCCAATTGTGGGAACCCCAAATCCCCTCACCAGGCCTGTCCGGAGTGCGGTTATTACAAAGGACGACAGGTCATGGAAGGAAAAGAGGAGTGACAGAGAAGATGAAGATAGCTGTGGATGCGATGGGAGGAGATTTCGGCCCCCGAGTCACTGTGGAAGGAGCTTGGAGGGCCACTCAAGACCACCAGATTGAAGTCCTGTTGGTGGGAGCCGAAGAGGTGATTAAAAAGGAAGTAGATAGACTGGAGGGAAATAAGGATAAGCTCCACATCGTCAATGCCTCTGATGTGATCGAGATGAATGAAAGTCTCCTCTCTTTCCGGAAAAAAAAGAAATCCTCCATCCTGGTAGGAACCCAGTTGGTGAGAGAAAAATGGGCTGACGCCTTTGTCAGCACCGGAAACACAGCCGCTGTGGTTTATATATCCAAAAAAGTGCTGGGAGCCCTCCAAGGGGTAGAAAAACCCGCCTTAGCTCTTCTTATGCCCACCCTAAAAGGCCTCACCCTGCTCATTGACGTGGGAGCCAATGCCAACTGCCAACCCCATCATCTGGAGCAGTTTGCTCTCATGGGGAGAATATTTATGGAGAACGCCCTGAAGCTGGAGAATCCGCGCATAGGTTTGATGAGCATCGGGGAAGAAAAATCCAAAGGCAATGATTTGACCCGAGATGTTTATGAAAGACTTCATCAATCTTCTGTGAATTTCATAGGAAATGTGGAAGGAAAGGACATCTTCTCGGGGGATACGGATGTGATTGTGAGCGATGGTTTTACGGGTAACGTGGCGTTGAAAGTCAGTGAAGGGGTGGTGGATACCTTCAGTAAGATGGCCCGCACAGAAATCATGAAAAACATATTTGCCAAGATCGGCTTTTTATTGATGAAGAGGAATGTGAAAAAGCTGTATAAAAAGGTTAATTATGCGGAATATGGAGGGGCTCATCTTTTGGGCTTGAACGGGGTTTGCATTGTCGGGCACGGCCGGTCGGATCCGGTGGCCATTAAAAATGCGGTGAAGACGGCCAAGAATTTTGTAATGGATAAAGTCCAGGAAAAAATCCAGAAAGAGTTGGTATTATCCGATCATTTCAGGCCAGCAGGATAAAATGGACTTTTCAGAAAGAATTTCCCTCATAACCGGAGCCTCCCAGGGCATCGGAAAGGCCATTGCCCTAGAACTCGCTCAGGCAGGGAGCAAGGTGGCCTTACTGGATGTCCAGAAAGAGAAATTGGAAGAAGTAGCCCAACAAATCCATTCCCGTAAAGGCCAAGCTTTTCCCTATGTGGTGGATATCACCCGCTCCGGTGATGTCACCAAAATTGTGGAGTCCATCATTCAGGAGCACCAGAAAATAGACCATCTTGTCAATAACGCGGGCATTAATAGAGACAACCTACTTATGCGGATGAAGGAAAAGGAATGGGATGATGTTTTAACGGTGAACCTGAAAGGGACGTTCAACTGCACCAAAGCCCTGATCCGAAAAATGATGAGTCAGAGATACGGAAGGATTGTGAACATCTCTTCCGTGGTGGGGTTGATGGGAAATGCGGGGCAGAGCAATTATTCGGCTTCAAAAGCAGGGATCATCGGGTTTTCCAAATCTTTAGCTAGAGAAGCGGCTCCCAGGGGGATTACGGTCAATGTGGTGGCTCCTGGCTACATTTCCACAGACATGACCGAGAGACTGGGAGAGGCTATAAAGAAGAAGTTTTTAGATTTTATTCCCATGAAGCGGTTTGGGATGCCGGAGGAAGTGGCTCAAGTGGTGAAGTTTCTTCTATCTGATGAAGCCGCTTACATTACCGGACAAGTCATAAGCATAAACGGTGGGATGTTTATGTAGATTTTAAGAATCTATATAACCCTTATAATTTATAGACAGGAGGAAAATAAACATGGAAAGAGAGGAATTACTGAAGAAGGTTAAAACCATTGTGGCGGACAAACTCAGCATAAGTGAAGATCAGATCACCGAAAATGCATCCTTTATCGATGACTTGGGAGCTGATTCTCTGGATACGGTGGAACTGGTGATGGCTCTGGAGGATGAATTTGGAATGGACATCCCGGATGAAGAAGCTGAAAAGCTGACCACAGTAGGGAAAGCTCTCGATTATGTGTTGAACCACCAAGCGGGCAAAAAATAATTATAGATTCTTGATGGGAAAGAGTTTTTCTTCCACACCCACCAGCTCTCCAAGACGAGTGGTGATCACAGGGATTGGTTTGGTTTCTCCTCTGGGAATGGGGGTTGAGAATAACTGGAAGGCTATTCGGGAGGGGACCAGCGGGATTGGTCCTATCACCAAGTTTGAAACCACTGATTATTCCAGCAAGATCGCCGGGGAAGTCAAAGATTTTAACCCTCTTGATTTTATCGAAAAGAAGGAGCTGCGGAAGATGGACCCCTTCATCCAATATGCCTTGGGGGCAGCGGATTTGGCTGTCCAGGATGCCGAGATTGAGCCCTCTTTATTGGAGGGAGAAAGGACCGGGGTTTATGTGGGATCCGGGATAGGAGGGATCGGGAGTATTGAGGAAACGCATAAAAAACTTTTGGATAAAGGACCCAAACGGGTGTCCCCATTTTTTTTGGTTTCCACCATTATCAATGAGGCTCCCGGTCAGATTTCAATCAGATACAAAGCCAAAGGTCCCAACTCAGCGACCGTGACCGCTTGTTCCACCAGCGCTCATTCGATAGGAGATTCCTTCCGAATTATCTCCAGAGGGGAGGCGGACATCGTCATTTCTGGAGGATCGGAAGCGCCCATCACTCCACTGGGAGTGGCTGGGTTTTGTGCGATGAGGGCTCTTTCCATGAGAAATGATGAGCCTCATAAAGCTTCCCGGCCGTTTGATGCTCAGAGAGACGGATTTGTAGTGGGAGAAGGGGCCGCCATTCTTATCCTGGAAGAGCTACAGACAGCCCTGCAGAGGGGAGCCAAGATATATGCAGAAATCGTGGGTTACGGGATGAGTGGAGACGCCTATCATGTTTCAGCTCCGAGTACAGACGGAGAGGGGGCCTCCATCTCTATGAGAAAGGCTCTTCAGGATGCAGGGATTCAACCTCATCAGATTGATTACATCAATGCGCATGGAACTTCCACTCCATACAATGACAAAATCGAAACATTAGCCATAAAGAAAGCGTTTGGTGATGATGCTTACCATATAGGAGTCAATTCAACCAAATCCATGACCGGACATCTGCTGGGAGCCGCCGGAGGTTTGGAGACGGGAGTGACTGCATTGAGTGTGAGGAATCAGATTATGCCTCCCACCATTAACTACCAGAATCCAGACCCCGAATGTGATTTGGATTATGTCCCTAACCAAGCGCGGCCAGCCCCGGTCAATTATGCGGCGAGCAATTCTTTTGGGTTTGGGGGGACCAACGCGACTCTTATTTTAAAGAGGTTCAAGGAACAAGCTAATAAGGGTTAGGCCTAAGGAGTGAGCAATAATCAAAGAGTGAAATCTTTTTTATCATGTCCATTTCGAGTTCCCGAGGCCTGACTCCATAAAGAGGAGGTTCAAGTGAATATTTTGGTTTTTGTTAAAAGAGTGCCTGATACAGAATCAAAAATCCGGATAGACCAGCAGTCCAACAGCATCATTAAAGAAGGCTTGAATTTCATCATCAGCCCTTATGATGAGTATGCCATGGAAGAAGCGCTGCGTTTGAAGGAGGCTCAAGGAGGGAAAGTCACCGCTGTTTCTGTGGGAACGAAGGAGAACCAGGTGATTTTAAAAAAGTGTTTGGCCATGGGAGCGGATGAAGCGACCTTGATCAAAGATGACGCGGGTGAAACTTATGACAGCTTAAGGGTTGCTAAACTCCTCGCTCAAGCTGTCAAACAGAAATTCACCGAGCCCCATCTTCTTCTATTCGGAAAACAATCGGTGGGAGCCGATAATGCTCAGGTGCCTTCCATGGTGGCTGAGCTGCTGGGGATGCCTCAGGCAAATGTAGTCACCAAGCTGGAGATTGAGGGGAATAAAGGGACCGCTTACCGGGAGATAGAAGGAGCTTCCGAAAAGGTTTCCTTTTCTTTGCCCGCTGTGGTGAGTGCCCAGAAAGGGTTGAATGAGCCCAGGTATGAAACTCTCAAGGGCATCATGATGGCCAAAAGGAAGCAGATTCCTGAGCTTTCTCTTCAGGACTTGGGTATGAAAGAGGAAGACTTGAGTCCTCAATTAGAGGTGGTGAGGATGGATGCTCCTCCGCCGAGGAAGGCTGGAAAAGTGGTTGAAGATGAACCTCCCCAGGCAGCCAAGAAATTGGTGGAGTTTTTGTGCCAAGAAGCCAAAATTATCTGAGAGGAGAGAAAAATGTTTTTAGTTTATACTGAAGTCAGAGATGGAAAGATAAAAAAGTCTTCTTTGGAAGCTCTTTCGGAAGCCAGAAGAAGAGCCCAAGAGAGGGATGAAGAAGTCCATGGAGTGCTTCTGGGACACAATGTGGAAGAACTGGCTTCTCAGCTTTATTCTTACGGGGCATCTCAAGTTTATGTTCTGGAGAATTCTCTCCTTCAGGGTTACTCCTCATCCGGATATGCCCAGGCCCTTCACTCCTTGGTGGAGGAAGTGAACCCAGAAGTCATTTTCTTTTCAGCCACTGCCATGGGACAGGATTTGGCTCCTCGTTTGGCCGCCAAGCTGGGAGTGGGATTGGCTTCGGACTGCACCCAGATTTCCATCAAAGACGGGGCTATGGAAGTGGTTCGTCCCATATTTGCCGGCAAAGCCCTGGCCACCGTTCATTTTAAATCTTCTCCTCAAATGGCTACACTCAGACCCAATGTGTTCCCTGCCGAATCTTCCGATAATGCTCAAGGAGAAACGGTGAAAAAGGAAGTGGTGGTTTCCGAAGAGCAGGTTAAAGGCCAGGTGGAAGAGGTTTTGAAAGGAAAAGGCACGGAGATTGATGTAAGTGAAGCAGAAATCGTGGTTTCGGGGGGAAGGGGGATGAAAGCCACTGAAAATTTTGATGTTCTCCGTGAGCTCACCCAAATCCTTCCTCATTCAGCCTTGGGAGCCTCCCGGGCAGCTGTGGATGCCGGATGGATAGACCATCAGCACCAGGTAGGACAGACCGGGAAAACGATCTCTCCGGTCCTGTATATGGCTTTTGGGATTTCCGGAGCCATCCAGCATTTGGCCGGAATGTCTTCATCCAAATACATAATAGCTGTGAATAAAGACCCCGAAGCACCCATATTCAAAGTGGCTGATTTTGGAGTGGTGGGAGACCTGTTTGAATTGATTCCCCCGTTGAAGGAAGAGTTGAAAAAGCAGCTTTCAGAGTAAAGATAAAGCGGGGGTCTATTTGTAGATATTTTTTCCGGGTTGGATGACATCGAGGAGGAGTTGGTTTTCTTCCGACCGATCCTCCCCTATGCTGGTCACATAGATGGCAGGTTCATCCACCACCGGGCATTTGTTCTCACAGATGCCGCAGCCGGTGCACTGCTCTGTATCGATCACCGGAGCCACAGGTACTTCCACGGTTCCATCCGGCCGCTTGACCTCTGTTTTTACCAGTTGTATGGCTTTGGGAGAAGTGGGGCAGTGTTCTTCACAGACAATGCAGGGCGTCCCCAATGTGTAAGGGATGCAGCGGCTTTTGTTCACCCAGGCTGTTCCTATTTTGACCTCTGTTTTTTGCTCAACCGAGAGTTCCTGGATGGCTCCTGTGGGGCAGACTTGTGTGCAGAGGGAGCAGTAGTATTCGCAGTAGCCAATTTGAGGAACCAGCTTGGGGGTCCACAGGCCTTCCGGTCCGGCTTCTGAAAACACCGGCTGAAGGGCATTGGTGGGACAGACTTTCATGCATTCTCCACATTTCACACACCTCTGAAGAAATTTTTTCTCAGGAAGAGCTCCCGGAGGTCGGATGAGCTTCGGGGAAGTCTTTTCGGTAGAAGGAGAGATGCGGAATAGAGGGAAAGTCAGAAAGCCTAAAAGAGAAGTGAAAATAAGCTTGCGGCGGGAAAGGTCGATGGATTCCACAGATTCTGGGGAGGCTTTGAGAGGGAATTGGATAGCCCCTGTGGGACAGATGGCGCTGCAGGTAAAGCAGTAAACACACTCAGAGCTTTTCCAATGCTCTTCGGGAAAAGGGGTGGCCTGAGTTTCACAGTGAAGGGTGCATAGGTTGCATTGGATGCATTTTTGAGGATCGATTTTAAGCTTGAGGATATTCCACCGAGATACCAAAGCCAGGAGAGCCCCCAGCGGACACACATACCGGCACCAGAAACGCTCTTTGTACAGATTGAGCAGGACAAACCCGGCCAAAAGGAGAGCGAGGAAGAAGCCCTGGAGAAAGACGGCGTTGAGGTCCAGAGAAGTGAAAAATTGGTACAGACTGTCTCCCAGCGAATAAAGTTTCAACTGGTAGAGGACATCCATCATCCCGGAATACAAAAAGCTCAGGGCAGGCAAAATTCCGGTGGTGAAAGAACGGGTAAGAAAAGAGAGAGGATCCAGAATCCCTACTAAGTCCACGGTAAACACAGCGCTGATCAGGATGAACACAAGGATGTAGTACTTCCAGACTGTTTTGGGGGTTTGAGATTTTTTGGGACGGTGGAGTTTCGTTTTTTTGAAAAGAAAAGAGAAAAATTGATGGACAGCTCCCAAAGGGCAGGCCCACCCGCAGGCCACCCGCCCCAGGATTAAAGTCACTCCCAGGGTGATGGCAGAAAAGATAAAAGAGAGAAACAGGGCTCTTGCGGCGATCAGGGTGGTGAGAGCGAGGAGGGGATCAAAGTGAAAAAAGATTTCCACATTCCCAATATAATCTCCCCCAGGAAACCGGGTTTTTAAAAGTAAGTAGAAAAACAGAAAAAAGAAAAAGAGTTGGAAGAGAATACGCAGGATTTGAATCAGACGGTATTTTTTAGACTTTTCTTTTTTCAATGTTCAACCTGTTCAATCTGATTTCACCGAGTCCTTTCTTATGTGCCATCTGGAGAAAAGGAAGTTGGGAGGGTTCGATGTTAAAAAAAGTGGCTCCCATGGCATCCACCGCTACGTAGTCTACTCCCGCCACCACTGTTTTATGAAGCTTGGTGTCGGAAAGGCGACCACCTTGGGGCCCATTGCGGATGAGAATACGGTAAGCGTCCAGAACAGTGAGTGCCGGCTTGAAGAATTCAGAAAGGTCGATCATAGCTTGATTGATGTTTTGGTGAAGCAGGTTTCGGTTGCCTCCAATGGCTCCCAACCAGTTTTTCATCCCCAGGGTCAGGCGGGTCAGGCTGTGGGTCTTAGCAATGGGGACATTGATGAGTTTATCGGCCTGCAAGAAATCCGTGTAGACCTCCCATTCATTCAACTGGGCGCCATGGATGGCCGTTTTTCTCAACCGATGTTTGTTGGGGTAAGGAACCTGGGCTCCAGCCTTTTTAGCGGCCTCCTTGATTCCAGAGCGGACATAAGTTCTTTGGGCCGGGTTGATGGAATGGTCCATCACTTTAACCTTTTTGGCTCCTCCCTCCAAGCAGAGTTCGACGATGGCCTGGACCACCTTGGGGTTGGTACAGGCCGCTTGTTCGGGTCTCCGGTCCCACCCGATATTGGGTTTGACCAGAACCTGGTCCCCTTTGGAAACAAATTTCTGGATTCCTCCAAGAGCGGAGATTGCCTCCTTGGTAATTTGAGTGGGAGACTCCCCTTGGATTAAAGCCAGGTCCGGAGTTTTTTGAGAAAAAAGAAACCCAGAAGAACTGGAAAGAAGAAAACTTCCTAAGGTCAAATCTTTTATAAATTCTCTTCGTTTCATGGCTTACCCCTTTCCTAGAGATTTGATGTATTTCAGGATGCCTTGGAAGATGCCTTGGGCTATCTGCTGCCGGTAGGCCTTGGTGTTGAGCCTTTCTTC
>JAGXKI010000087.1 GCA_018335295.1 bacterium
ACACGGCCCAAATTGCGGCGGGCTACTTCAATGGGATGGCTCGAAACTATATCCTTACCGACCTGGAGAAAAAAGGAATGTCTCTGCCCGTCAAAAACAAGACATTGATCCGCTTCAATCCGAACTTAAAAAGTATCAATTACATGGGCCCGGGGATTGTGGCTCTTCTTTTGACAATCACCTCCATGTTCCTGACCTCCATCGGGGTGGTCCGGGAAAAAGAGCAACAAACCCTGGATACCCTCCTGATGTCTCGGCTCACCCCCTTTGAAATTTATCTGGGAAAGACTCTCCCTATGGCCATTCTGGGAATCATCGAAATGTTTGTCGGAATCGGGGTGGTGATGGTGGTTTTCAACATCTCCCTGAGAGGAAGCCTGGGGGCTCTTTTCCTGGCAGCGCTCATTTTTCTCTTTGCTATCCTCTCCTACGCCCTGTTGATCTCCATCATTTCCACCAGCCAGCAGCAGGCTCTTTTCTTTTCCTGGTTTTCCATGGTCATATTCATCCTCCTCTCCGGCCTCTTCACACCTGTGGAAAATGTCCCCCCGGCTTTTCACTGGCTTGCTGATATCAATCCTCTCCGGTATTTGATTCAGATTATTAGGGAAATCTTTTTGAAAGGAAACGGAATCCTCTATTTTTACAAGGAGCTTTTAATCCTCCTGGGCATCACAGGGGTGGTTTTTTCTCTATCCCTGATGAATTTCAAACGCATGGTCACAAAATAACCCCCCCCTGAATTTCAAAGCAGTTCCTCCTGGCAGTATCGCCACCCTCAACAAATGAAAAGGGTTCGCGAGTAAAACAGAAATCGGTTTTTCTTTGGGAATATGGGTGTGCACCTTTTTAGAAAGAATCCGCAGTATGGATGTTTTCATTTCTCGCTTTTCTCGCTTTTCTCGCTTTTCTCGCCTTTCTCGCTCTATCAAATCCATCCCGTGACAGGACCCATCCTAAAAAAATTTATCCGCCATGGGGTTTTCAGGGCAATTTTCCCTCCCTTTATTTGGTTATATGCTATAATAACTCGAAAAAGGAGAAAAGCCTCTGATGAGAGAAAAGAGACTTCATATCGCCTTTGAGAGCGGCCGGCTTTCCTACAGTGAGAATGAGGTAGACCTCTACAATTCAGGGATCAACCAAATCCTCAGTGTGGCGGCTGTCCGGGGCCACCACCTTTACCATTTCAGCATAGAGGATGTGTATAAGCAAAAGACAGAAGCTTATGCCCGGGCCTCTATCCTTTCTCTCCCCGACTCATGGCATGGGAATTACCTGAAAAGCCACATCATGCTCAAAAAAATAGATGAACGCCCTCTCCCTCTTTCCCAAATCGACCTTTGTTTTTTTCGGGCCGATGATGTCCGGCACACTTCCACACCTCACTTAAATCTTCTCCGAGTTGTGCAACAAAAAGGAGTGCTTTTTGAGAACCTCGAGGCCACCCTTTCCACCTGTGATAAATGCGAGCTAACCCGGCGTACCGATGTCCCTCAGCCTCAAACCTTTGCCGCCCACACCTTTAAAGAAGCCATGGAGGCTGTGAATCAACTTCCCGATAGGGAGGGTTGTTTTATTCTTAAAGACAGATATGGATATGGATGTGGGGAACAGGTTCATCGACTTGAATTCAAAGACCCTCGATTGAAAGAAGTAATCAACATGTATCTATCCACTTATAATTTCATTATCCTTCAAGAATACTGTCCAGAAGTGAAGCAGGGTGATATTGTAGTAACTTTCTTCGACGGCGAACTCCTGGCTCCCATGCTCCGGGTAGCCAAAGGCCAGGAATGGAAAACCAACTATTCTCTGGGAGCAGTCCAAATCCCCTACACCCTTTCTTCCCAACAAGAAGAGATTGCCCGCACGGTCCAGCAGGCTTTTCCGGAATGCCGGTATTTTTCTGTGGATATGTTTCCCTCCGGAAAAGTGATCGAAGTCAATGCCTTTCCAGGAGGAGAAGGGCTCCTGGATTTGTACGGCATCTCAGTGGGCAACATCATCATGGACCAAATGGAAAGCGAACTTCTGGGACGAATTGAAACAGGAACCGCCCAAATCAAAGCGGCCTCTCCCCCTGCCGAAACTCGTTGGGAGCCCCTTCACAAGCACTACAAACCTTTCATCCAGCCCGTCGAAGTCATCGATGTTTTCAGTCGGGAGAAGTATGAACTTTCGGTGGAAGAACTAATTGAATTCCGGCCTCAAAGCTCAGATTTCATCCTTTCTATTCCCCATTCTGGGGTTTTAATCCCTACTCAGTATGAAGATTACTTTGATCTGAATACCCAATCCCTCACCGAAATCGACCTTTTCAGCGATATTCTCTTCGAAGCTCTAGGGGGCCTCCAGGTGGTTTCCCGGTTGTCTCCATTCTTTGTGAACATGAATAGGGAACGGGAAGGAACTCAGAAACCGGAAGTTCCCCGTCATCTCAAAAATCCCCCCACTCGTTACATCACCATCAAAGACAAGCCCATTCTCAAAAAGGATTACACTCCAAATCAGATAGAAGAAATCCTTAAATACTACGACCTGTACCACAACCTCCTGGAGACCCTTATCGGTCAGATGAAAAAAGAAAAAGGATATGCCCTGTTGATCGATGGTCATTCCATGACCTCATTGGGATTGGGTCGGGCTTACGATAAGGGAAAGGAAAGGGATAATTTTGTGGTGGGCACACTGGGGGACACCTCCGCTCACACCCGTATTATTTCTTCTTTTGTAGAAGCCATCAGAGAAAGTGCTCGAGCCCATGGATTAGGCCTGACTTTGGCTAAAAACGAGCCTTATACCGGAGGTTTTATCACCCGCAAGCACAACGATCCTGAAAATCATGTCCATGTTATCCAAATCGAAGTCTCCATGGACACTTATATGTACGAACCAGGGGACGAGAGTGTGGTCAAACGCTACGCTTTGAAGCAATCTCGGGTCAAGATTACTCAGGACATTTTGAGAAGAGGGATCAGCGCTGCCTCTCAATCCGCCGAAAGGCTCCACTTCAAGACTTAACTCTTAACCAAAAAAGAACTTATTCCACAGAATTCCGATCCCTCCATCTCTGCTGGAGTGAACTTCAGCTCTTCTTTTTAACAAAGAGTTGAGCCGTCTCTTGAGATAGACATGAGGGGGTTTCTCTCTCCTTCTTTATTCCATCTCCAATCGGTTTTTTTACAACTATCCAACCAAGTCTCTGCCCCTATTGAATGGACGGAAATATGAAATCACTAAAATTATTAGGGCTGTTTGAATAAAGAAATAGGTTTTCCGTCTCTCCGTCCAAAAATCAATAGGGCTTCCTTTTCATCCGTCTTCTCATTCTTTTCTTTGCTTTGGCTGCTTTCAACCTCTTCTTCTCTCCAGGGGTCAACTGGACAGAGCTTTTTTTGATATCTTTCATGATATCTTCTTTTTGAACCTTTTTTTTGAATCTTCTGAGAGCTTTTTCAATGGATTCATTTTTATCTACAACTACGAAGGCCAAAAAACATCACCTCCTTTTCGTTTAAAATTCAATGTGAGAAAAAATTATATGTATGATTCCGAATTCAATAAAAAGTTTAGCTTTGAAAAAAGTAAAGTTTCAGGAAGGACTTTCTCTAAAAAAGAGGAATCACACTCACTTCTTTTCTCATTTTCTATTTTTATGTTAATAAAAATCTCTGTTTCTATCAAGCACTCATCAAAATTTAAAAAAAGGTTAGAGAATTATTTAAAGTCTCCAGTCTATGGATAAACTCTCAAAGGGCCAAAAATGAATTTTTGGCCCCAAAAAGCTCAAAATAGACCCCTTTTTCTGTGGAAAACTCATGCTAACTATCTGATAACATTGAAATTGTCCGGGCCCGACCCAAAATTTAAGAAAAATGTGAACTCAATTTCTTTTCTTTTCGTATACCTAGTGTAAAGGTTGACTGTTTTGTCTTCGTTTTTGAGATAAATCACAATCGCCTTCTAAAAAGGAGAACCTATTCATGATGCGAAAATTTTTTATTTTTATCCTCGCTCTTTTAACCATGAATGCTTTGATTTTGGCTCAAGACTACAGCGCACAGGATAAAACCTATTCCATTCCCAAAGCCAACGGACAAATCAAAGTGGACGGGAATCTGGATGAGAAATCCTGGTCCCAAGCCCTCAAAATCAATCTGGACGTCGAGGTGATGCCTGCAGAGAACGTGGAGGCTCCGGTCAAGACCGAATGCTTTTTGATTTTTGATGAGAACCACATCTATGTGGGCTTCAAGGCTTATGACCCGAATCCTCAGAAAATCCGGGCTTACCTTTCCGACAGAGACGAAATGTACAACCATGACAACGTCGGAGTCTTCCTGGATACTTTCAACGATAATAACAGGGGCTTTGCTTTTTTTAGCAATCCCCTGGGAATCCAAGGGGATGAAATCATGAGCCGGGGAGGTTCTCAGGAAGACCAATCCTGGGATGCCATCTGGAACTCGGCTGGAAATATCACCGATTTTGGGTATGTTGTGGAAATGGCCATCCCTTTCCGCTCCCTCCAGTTCCAGCCTTCCGAAGAAAAACAGGTTTGGGGATTCACTCCGGTAAGAAACTACCCCCGCAGCCGCCGCCACCAAACCGCCCCGTTTCCTCTAGACAGGAATAATATGCAGTGCATCCTCTGCCAACTTCCCGACCTGAAAGGGTTTCAGAATGCCACCCCCGGACGGAACATCGAGCTGGACCCCACCATCACCGGAATGAGGACCGACCAGAGGGAAGATTTTCCTGAAGGGAAGATGAAAAAGGAAAGTTCCCGGGTTGACCTGGGGGTTACAGGTCAGTGGGGACTCACCAACAATCTGACCCTC
>JAGXKI010000088.1 GCA_018335295.1 bacterium
AAGGGCTAACAAACGGGCATTTTCTTCCTTTCGCCGCACCAAACAGGAAATTTTGGCAATTTCCGCTCCAGCATCAAAACATCTTTCCTTCAAAATCTGGAGCTCCTCCGGAGAAGGAGTTCCCTCAAAATGGTGAGTGGAGACGATCACCCGGCAGTGATGACGGGCAGCTTCTCTCACTATCTCTTCCTTAAACTTCTTTTCGGCCTCCAGTTCAATGTCCACATAGGCGGCTCCGGCTGTAATGCCTTTTCTGAGAAGCTTTCTTCTCTTCTTCTCCGAAAAGGCTCCAGGGCGACAGGTCACAATGAGCTGGGGATGGGTGGAAAAAATATTCTCTACTTCCTTCTCAGTTGGTGACATCCGGTCCAGACGTATTTCGGCAAAGGGAACCCTCTGAAGGACCTTCAAACACTCCTCAGCTTTGGCTTCTTCAAGACTCACACAAACCATCAATGAACTCCTCCAATTGGGCATAAGAAATCTTCTGAACTCGGGCCTCCCCCACCTGAGAGAGAAAGACATAGTGCAAGTTTTCTTTTTCCTTTTTTTTGTCTTTTCTCACCGCCTCTGAAAGGGATAAGGACGGCAGACCCTCAGATGGAAATTGTTTTATCTCTTCAAGAAAAGTTTGAATGCGCTGGGAATTCTTTTCAGAGAGGATTCCTTTTCTCTCAGAAATCCGAACCGCCCACATCATCCCCTGAATCACGGCTTCCCCATGGGAGGCTCCGGTGGTTTTTTCCAAGGCGTGCGCCAGAGTGTGGCCGAAATTAAGCATCCGCCGGCGGTTCTTTTCTTTAGGGTCCCCCTTCACCACCGAAGATTTGATCCGGAGGGATTCAAAGACCGCCTTCTCCAAAACGTCTTCCTCCAGAGCCAGGAGTCGGGGCCATTCCTTTTCCAAAAAACGAAAAAGGGAAGGGCTGGCGATCAATGCATGCTTGATTATCTCTGCCATCCCGCAGAGAATCTCCTTTGGGGGAAGGGTGTGAAGAAAATCAAAATCCAGAAGGATCCTTTGGGGCTGAGAAAAGGTTCCGATGATGTTTTTATAACCCCGAAAATTCACTCCGGTTTTTCCTCCCACACAAGCATCCACCTGGGAGAGAAGGGTTGTGGGGATCAAAATGAAGGGGATCCCCCGCATGTAGGTGGAAGCGGCAAAGCCGGTGATATCTCCCACCACTCCTCCCCCGATTCCCACAGCTCTCCAAGACCGGTCCACTCCCCAATCAAGAAATCGTTGGTAGATTTTCTCAACCGTGGAAAGAGTTTTTCTTTTTTCCCCGGGTTCCAAAATGACCGTCCTTTCCTGAGGAAGAGACTCTCCCAAAAAAGAATGAATGTGGGAATCGGTAACAAAGACCACCCCTTCTTTCGCCAACAAGGAAACTTGGTCTCTCCAAGAGACCTTCTGAACCCTACATTTTCCTAGAGGAGACGAAATATCCAGTGTCTTCAATTCATCTTCTTCATGAACTCTCTGAGGGAAAAGAGGTTTTGAGCCATCCGAGAGAACATTTGAGGGGTCAGGGTTTGATTTTTATCCGACAAAGCTTTTTCGGGTTGACTATGGACTTCCAGAATCAAACCGTCAGCTCCCGAAGCCACAGCCGCCAGGCACATAGAAGGGATCAAACTGGTCTTTCCTGTGGCATGGGCAGGATCCACAATGATGGGCAGATGGGAGAGTTCCTTGATAGCGGGGACCGCACTGAGATCCAATGTGTTCCGGGAGTAGGTTTCAAAAGTCCGAATACCCCTTTCGCAAAGAATCACATGGGGGTTTCCCTCATTCAGGATGTATTCCGCACAGGAGAGCCATTCTTTAAAGGTGGAGTACATCCCTCTTTTAAGAAGCACCGGGTGTTTGGATTTTCCTACCTCTTTGAGAAGGGAGAAATTCTGCATGTTCCGGGCTCCCACCTGGAGGACATCCACATATTCGCACATCCAGGCTACATCCCGAGGATCCATGACTTCGGTCACCACCGGAAGACCGGTTTCTTCCCGGGCTTTTTCCAATATTTTGATTCCTTTAAGCCCCAGGCCTTGAAATTTATAGGGAGAAGTACGGGGTTTGAAAGCTCCTCCCCGAATCATGTGGGCTCCGGCTTCTTTCACCGCCCGGGCCGTGTGCAGAGTTTGTTCCTCGCTTTCCACACTGCAGGGCCCGGCTATCACCACAAAGTCCTTTCCTACGGTGATGTCTCCAACCTTGATGAAGGTTTTTTGCTTGGTTTTAAGAGAAGCTAATTTGATATTTTCCATTTTTTTTCCTCTAAGTAGAGATTTTCTTTAATTTGGAAAATAGAGTGGGAGGAAGGTGTGTTAACTTATGGACGCCGAGGAGCGCCCATAATATAGGTAGGAGTAATAGAGGTCCACACAGAGAATGAGGGCTTGCGGTTTCATTCCGGCCTGTGTGTTCATACCGAAAAAATATTAAGCCAAGTTTTTATTCCCTGTCAAGAAAAAAATAGAATTCGTTGAGCCCATCCCCTCCAAAAAGTTACCCAAAAGTCGGGAATCCTCTGTATAAACATTCTATCTCCCTTTTCCTGAATGCGTTATAATGAGTGAGTCATGAAGGATAAAATCGTTCTCAGAGGTGTCCGGGTCCATAATCTGAAGGATATCAACCTGGATATCCCCCTGAACCAGCTCATCATGGTAACGGGAGTTTCAGGTTCAGGAAAATCATCCCTGGCCTTCGATACACTGTACGCCGAGGGTCAGCGCCGTTACATCGAATCCCTCTCTTCTTACGCCCGCCAATTCCTGGAGCGGATGGACAAACCGGATGCAGACCGTATTGAAGGCATCACTCCTTCTATCGCTATCCAGCAAAAAGCCGCCACCAAAAATCCCCGCTCCACCGTAGCTACAGTGACCGAAATCTATGATTTTCTAAGGGTGCTTTTCGCCCGCATCGGGATCATCCACTGCCTTCGCTGTGGACAGCCTGTCCATAGAGAAACCATTGATTCCATCGTGGAAAAGCTCTACCAGTATCCACCCTCATCCAGAGTGCGCATATCCTTCTCCTGGCCTTTAACAAAGGGGACCTCCCGGCTGAAAAAAGACGGATTCACCCGTATTATCCAGGGAAAAGACATTGTGGATGTGGAGGAAGCGGATAAGGAAAAAACTCGTGACCTGGATGTCCTGGTGGACAGCATGAGGCTGAATCAAGAGGAACGCGAGAGATTGGTGGATTCTCTGGAGATTGCCCTGCGCCGGGGCGAAGGGAAGGTCAAGGTTCAGATCAACAAAGAAAAACAGCTTATTTTTTCAGAAAAGCTGGAATGCAAACGGTGCGGCATCGAATACGAGGAGCCTTTCCCCAACCTCTTTTCCTTCAACAATCCTCAGGGGGCCTGCCCTCAATGTCACGGTTTTGGAGACAAAGCTGTCCTGGATGAAGATAAAATCATCCCAGATAAGAGCAAATCCCTGGAAGAAGGAGCGGTGGAGCCTTGGACCAAACCGGTCTCCCGCAGACGGATGCGAAAACTCCTCAGGGAGGCTGAAAAAAGAGGAATCCCCACAGATGTTCCTTTTAAGGACTTAAAGGAGGAATGGAAGCGGTTTGTGTTGGAAGGGGAAGGCCGTTACACCGGAGTCAAAGGGTTTTTCCAACGTCTCCAGAGAAAAAAATACAAGGTTCAGGTAAGAGTCTTTCTGGCCCGCTACCGAAAGTACATTCCTTGTCCGGCTTGCAATCAGATGCGTCTCAATCCCAAGGCCTTGAGTGTCAAAATCCAAGGCCGGTCAATCGGTGAAATGGTTCAGATGACCGTCAAGGAAGCCTACGATTTTTTCTCTCATCTCTCCCTCTCTTCTTTCCAAAAAAAGGTGGCCGAAAAGTTGGTCACCGAGATCAAGGACCGGCTGAAGTTTCTCCTGGAGGTAGGATTGGATTACATCACCCTAGACCGGATGACCTTCACCTTAAGCGGGGGAGAAGCTCAGAGGATCAATCTGGCCGCCGCTCTCGGTTCATCCCTGGTAGGAACTCTTTTCGTCCTTGATGAACCCAGCATTGGCCTCCATGCCCGGGACAATCACCGTTTGATTGAAATACTGAAATCTTTAAAAACCATGGGAAACACAGTCATGGTTGTGGAACATGAGCCTGAAATCATCCACTCCTCCGACCACATCATCGACCTGGGACCTGACGCCGGTGAAAGAGGGGGTCAACTGATTTTCTCTGGAGGGAAAAAGGAGTTTCTCCAAAGCGCTCAATCCAAAACCGCAGAATACCTGAAAGGAGATAAGAAAATTGAGGTTCCTTCTCAAAGACGTGGATCTTTCCATTTCATCCACATCAAGGATGCCACCCAGCACAACCTCAAAAATCTGGATGTCTCTCTCCCTCTGAATGCGTTCACCTGTGTCACCGGCGTTTCTGGCTCAGGGAAAAGCACTCTTCTCTACGATGTCCTCTATCAAGGATGGAAGGGACACGCCAGAGATGGGTTCAAGGAAATTCAGGGGAAAAATCAGGTGGATCAAATCATAATGGTGGATCAAACTCCCCTAAGCACTTCGCCCCGCTCCATCCCCGCCACTTACACCAAGGCCATGGATGAGATCCGAAAAATATTCAGCCAGACCCGGCAAGCCAGGTCTCTGGGTTATAAACCCGGCCACTTTTCCTTCAACACCGATCAAGGACGCTGCCAGGCCTGCAAGGGAGCCGGCCAGCAAATTGTGGAGATGCAGTTTCTCTCGGATGTGGTTTTGACGTGTGAAGCCTGCAAGGGGAAAAGGTTCAAGGACGAAATCCTGGAAATCAAATACAAAGATAAGTCCATC
>JAGXKI010000005.1 GCA_018335295.1 bacterium
CCCCCACTACACCCAGTTGCAGGAAAATGGGGTAGGCCATTATTTCCACGATCCGAAGAAAGCTGACTCTGAAAAAATCTACACGAATTGACGGAAAAATCAAATTTGATGAACCTCTCAATCATAACTCAAACCATCCTCAAAAAAGGAGGAATTCAGTGAATTTAAAAAGGACTTCTCCTATTTTATTCATTTCACTTTCGGCTCTTCTCCTTTTAGGGGCTTTAACATGGGTCGATGAGCAAAAATCATCCTCTTCTCCAGAAAACTGGGAGAAAATTTCATCGGACCGATGCACTTCCATTCTAGTGGGAAAAGAGGCTTCAACGGATGGCTCTACGATAACCACTCATACTGCGGATTGCGGAGTCTGCGATTGGACCTGGTATCATGTTCCTGCTCAAGATCATAAGCCCAGAGAAATGCGACCGATTTATCACATTTCTCAGATCAAAACCTGGCCTCCAGATGTGGGTTCCAAATGGGAAATGTCCAAACAAAACAAGACCGGTGTGTCCATCCCCGAGGTTTCCCATACCTATGCTTACCATCATGGTGTGTTTGGATACATGAACGAACACCAGCTGGCTATCGGTGAATCCACGATCGGCTGCCGCAAAAAGATGAAAAACAACACTCCCTCCGGCACCTTTGATATAACCACGTTAACCCTCTTGGCTATGGAAAGATGCCGTACGGCTCGAGAAGCTATCCAGTTGATGGGAAATCTGGCTGAAAAATACGGGTACGGACATGACTCTGGGGAAATGCTGGCTGTAGCCGATCCCCAAGAAGTCTGGATGTTCGAAATCATGCCCGTGGGCCCCCTCTGGTCACCCGAAAGCGGAAAACCCGGAGCTGTTTGGTGTGCCCAGAGAGTTCCGGATGACCATGTCAGCGTTTGCCCCAATGAATCCCGGATTGGAGAGATCAACTTGGAGAACAAGGATAAATTTATGGCCTCTCCCAACGTGGTTTCTTTTGCCGTAGATCAAGGATTTTACGATCCGGAAAAAGAAGACCCTTTTAACTGGAAAAGGGCTTATTCTCCCACCTCAGGGAGTGCTGCCAGCAGCGGAGGGACTCGAGCTCGTTTGTGGCGGTTTTTCGATCTGGTGGCACCTTCTCAAAACTTCAGTCCTGACACTCCCAATATGGAGTTTCCTTTTTCGGTGAAACCAGACAAGAAACTTTCTCTTGAAGACGTGATGCGGATTACCAGAGATAAATACCAAGGCACTTCCTTCGATCCAGCTAAAGGGCTGAAAGGAGGGCCTTTCAGCAATCCCAACTACCATCCCCGCCCATTCAAAGTTGGGGATAAGGTCTACCCCGCTCCCCGAACCATCAGTGTCAGCCGAGCTGAGTATACCACCATCACTCAATGCCGGAGCTGGCTTCCCGATCCCATTGGAGGGCTGGTCTGGCTGGCCTTTGGAGCCCAAGACACCTCTTGTTACGTACCTTTGTATGCGGGAATCACCAAACTTCCCGATTCTTTTCAGATTGGAGATCACTGGATTTTTAACAAAAATTCGGCCCGTTGGGCTTTCGATTACGTGGATTTCCACACTCAAGTGGCCTACTCTTATGCCATCCAGGATGTGAAAAAAGTTCGACAAAAATGGGAAAAGAAAGCTCTAGAAAAAACTCCTTCCATTGATACAACAGCTGAAATACTCTTTCAAAAAGATTCATCCTTGGCCGTGGAGTTTCTCACCGATTACTGTATCAACCACGCCCAAGAGGTGATCAATGCTTGGTGGGATCTGGGAAATCATCTTTTGGTCAAGTACAATCACCTTGGGGTCTATGATTCAAAAAATCGGGAAACCCGTTCACTGGACTATCCTCAATGGTGGCTTAAGGAAGTAGTTGATTATCATAACTTAAAACCCTTGAGCAAAGAAGAAAAAAATTAATCTTTATATAAATATTTTCGTGATTAATTAAGGAGGTGACTTAGATGAACAAAAAATTCATCATACTTTTTTTCCTTTTCTGTGGGCTCATCTTCGCTCCTTTCACATGGAGTTATCAAGAAAGCGAGCTTCCTCAAGCGGAACTTCCTGTACTCACCACTTCGGCAGGTCAGAGCCCTGATGTAACCACTCTCAACATCATTATGGAAGAAGCCGGCATCCCTTATGACTACTGTGATGTTCCCAAGGTGGACTTGATTAAATCGGGTGTTGGATTGGCCGGGAAGGAGTCCGGCCCTGGTTTTCATGTAGAGATCAACACCAACCTGGATCAATATCCAAAAGGATCCCCTTACAAGACCATCGTCTTCTCAATTGGAGCCAGTCTAAAGGGAATGGGAGCTTCTGGTTTGACTGTGGAGAGTGAGATCAAACGCTTAAAAAACATCCTCGATTACTGCAAACAGAATGATGTTTTTGTCATCGGCGTCCATGTGGGTGGGGCCTCCAAAAGAGGCGCTCCGGGAAGCGATAACGAAAAGATGATCAGCACTGTGGCACCTCATTCTGACTACCTGGTGGTTACAAAGGACAGCAATAAAGACGGCCGTTTCACCGAAATTTCTAAAAAAAACGATATCCCACTCACCGAAGTGGACTATGCTCTGAACCTGGTGGATATTTTCAAACAAGTTTTCAAGCAATAATCTCACCTCTATCTCCTCTAGCTTGAATTATTCGTAAGAAAAGCCGATACTTTTAATTAAACATAGAGGATGAAAGAATTAAGAGAATTTATCCGGGGAAAGGTTTATAAAATAAGGGATTCTTATGAACGATTCAAAATTTGAACTGATAGTGGGGATCCCTTCTTACAACGAGGCAGATAACATTTCATTTGTCACTCATCAATTGGACTCTGGAATCAAGACCTATTTTCCACAACTTAAATCCCTTATCCTCAACACAGACAATCACAGTCCTGATGGAACCACTGACATTTTCCACTCCACCCCCACTCAAACACCCAAGCACTCCATCATGACTCCGAAAGGAGTTAAAGGAAAGGGCCATAACCTTATCAATCTTTTTCAATACGCCCAACGACACAGCCAATCCTTGAAAGCGGTAGTCGTGGTTGATGCAGATCTTCGTTCCATAACCCCGGAGTGGATAAAATTTCTAGGAGAACCTATTATTAAGGGATACGATTATTCTTTACCCTTGTATTCCCGTCATCAATTCGATGGTACCATCACCAATCATATTTGTTATCCTTTACTCTATGGACTGCTGGGAAAAAACCTCAGACAGCCTATCGGCGGAGATTACGGTTTTTCCCCGGCCCTTATGAACTACTGGATGGAACAAAATCAGGATTCGGCCGTAAAAAATTATGGAATCGATATTTACATGACCCTTCATGCCATATTCGGCAACTTTCAAATCTGCGAAGTAGGATTGGGATCCAAAGTTCACAAAGCCAGTACTCCCAAAATCGGACCTATGTTCACCCAAGTGGTGCACACCTTATTCAAAATACTTCTGTTTAATGAACCTCAATGGTTCACTCTGCCTGTAGTTAAGCCTGAAAGGCCTAAACGTTTTGGTGTTCAGAAGCTTTCTCCTGCACCCGAATTGGGAGTCAATATAAGAGAGCTCAAGGATAAATTGAGGAAAGAATACCTTCACCGGGAAAAACTCCTCAGAAAATTTTTGAACGAGTACGCAATGTCTTCGCTGAAAAACATGGTTGAGCAGGACTCTTATCATCTGGACATACTGATGTGGACGCAATTGGTGTATCAGCTTCTCTTCTCTTATCACAGAGCTTCTTTTGAAAAGCGTGAGGATATTGTGGAAGCCTTGAAACCTCTTTATTTTGCCCGTTCTGTAGCTTTTGACTACCTAACTTGGCGCTACAGTGTTAAGCATGCCGAAGAAGCTATTTGGAATCAGGCTAAAGCGTTCGCTTCTCAAAAACCCTATTTGCTGGGACTGTATATGAATGAGCGGATCAACTCCTTAAAATAAACCTTTCAATTCAGATGTAAATCATCTCTTTTTCTTCTCTCTTTCTTCACTCACTGGTTCCACTCCCGCATGCTCTGAAAAGAAAAAAATGTATCTCCGTAGGCGATCCAGATGGTGTCTGGGTTCCCTTATTCCATGCCCCTCTCTCGGATAACGAACAAAAGTCACTTCTTTTCCCAAATCCCGAAGAGCTTGATAAAACTCCACAGCCTGTTCCTGAGGCACTCTTCGATCTTGGGCTCCGTGCATGATCAGCACGGGAGTTTGGACCTGTTTTACATAACGGATGGGGGAATGCTTTTCATATTTTTCTCCATTTTCCCAAGGGGTACCAAAAAACCAGGCTAGATAGTGAGTGATATCTGTGGTGCTGTACATACTGTAAAGATTGGGGAGCCCCGCTCCCGGAGATACAGCCTGAAAGCGGTCGGTTTGAGTGACAATCCAGTAACTCATGTACCCCCCATAGCTCCAACCATAACAAATGAGCTTTTCAGGATCCGCCCATCCCTGGTCAATACAGTAATCCACTCCAGTCATACAATCATCGTAATCTCTGATTCCCCAATAGTTTCGGTTGGAATTAAGAAACTTCTGTCCGTAATTGGAGCTTCCTCGAAAATTGGGCTGAAAGACCATAAAACCATTTCCTGCAAAAAACTGGTTGGTTGAACTGAATGACTGGATTCGGGCGCTGCTAGGGCCTCCATGAGGATTGAGAATAAGAGGATATTTTTTCTGAGGATCATAATCCACAGGCAAAGTCAGAATCCCTTCAATGGTCTGGCCGTCGCTGTTTTTCCACCGGATCACTTTCACTTTGCCTCGCTTTATTTTTTCTTTGCGGAGCCAGGGATTGGCATCACTCAGCCTGACCTTACTCTGGAAGTTCAAAGAGGCTGTGTATAATTCTCCCGGCCAATCCGCACTGGAATGACTCCATACCCATCTCTTCCCATTTGATGAGAGATCCCACTGATAGTTCCCTCCGATAGGAGGATTCATCTCTCGAACTTTTCCGGAAGAGACATCCACTGAAAATAGATTGGAGGTGGTCCGGTCCCCTGTGGACCAATATATGTTTTCCCCATCCGAAGACCATATGGGGGTGGTGAAATCCAGGTCGAATTCTTCAAGCAGAACTCGAGTTTCCCCACCCCGAGAAGGAATGATATAAAGATTGTTGTACCAAGTGTTGGTTCCTGTGTGGGGATCCGAAGCAAAAGCAATTTTCTTTCCATCTGGTGACCATCGAGGATTGATGTCCCGTCCAGGATTTTCATAAAGTTTTCGGGATTGTTTGGTTTTTATATTGGCTACCCAAATATCAGAGTTCCAGCTTTCATCGTTCTTGGGGTTAGGACGAACTTCATAAGCAATATATTGGGAATCAGGCCCCCACCGACCGTCACTCACTGTAAAACGACCTTCGGTTAGCCGGTATTCTTTTTTTTCATTTAGATCATATACCCACAAATGGCTCATTCGGAATTCTTCGTCCACGACCTCTTCATCCTCCTTTTTCTTGCGTTCTTCTTTTTCTTCTTTGCTTAGGGGATCCTTAGCAATGAACAGAATTTTTTGGCCGTCTGGAGAAATTTGATAGGAATGAATGCTCTCCTGATGTTCGGTCACCTGCCAGGCTTCTCCTCCGTCCACATACATGAAAAAAATTTGACGCTTGGAATTGTTGTCTGATTTTCCTGTTTTTTCTTGCGAAGAAAGAAACGCTATCTTTTCCTCATCAGGAAACCACGAAGGAGATGTGCAACTTTGAGAACCTCGGGTCATCTGTCTTCGAGAAGAACCATCCACTTTAACCCGCCATACATGAGTGGTTCTTTCCATCTCCTCCGAGTTCATATCTCTCTCGCTCTTTGTATAGATTATCCATTGTGCGTCCGGAGAAATAGTTGGACTGGACACTCTATTGACACGAAGTGTATTCCGGGCAGACATTACCGGAACATCGGATTTGGAAACGATTTCTTCCACATCTGAGAAACCAATGGGCACAAACAGACACAGGGATAAAAAAATCGATGTCAAAATTAAAGAAGTTTTTTTTGCCATCTTTCCCTCCTAACTTTAATTAAAAATACCATTTCCTGCCTGTACACTTTATCATCTCCTTTTTAAGATTGAAAGAAAATTTCATGTCTATGTCCATTCTTTTTCCAAAAAAACCCCCGGAAAAAAGGGCTATTAAATTTTATTATGATTTTTGGTAGCATAGGTTTCAGATCATGAAAAAAAAGAACTTCTCCCTACTGGAAGGAAAGCTTCAATCCCTCTCCGGTCTGAATCATGCTTTGATCGTGTCCCACGATAATCCCGATCCAGATTCTTTGGCCTCTTCCTGGGGTTTAGCTTTTCTTTTAAAAAAAAATCTGGGGATAAACTCAACCATAACTTACGGAGGACTTATAGGAAGAGCTGAAAACAGGGCTATGGTCAAAGTGCTCAAAATACCCCTGGTTCCTTTCACTCCTACACTCATCCAGGAACACAATGCGATCCTTATGGTGGACTGTCAGCCTCATACAGGAAACAGCTCCCTTCCTGAGGAAAGCATCCCGGACATGGTCATCGATCATCATCCATTAAGGGAAACCACCCATTATAAACGGTGGGCTTATGTCGATGAAAAAAAAGGAGCCACCAGCTCCATCATCTCTTCCTTCATCAAAGAACAAAACCTTCCCGTCTCCAAAAGACTGGCTACCGCTCTTTTTTATGCCATCCGGAGTGAAACCAAAGATTTGGGGTGGGAAGGATCCAAAGAGGATTATGAGAATTATCTTTTTCTTCTTCCTCAAGTTGATTTTAAAGCTTTGCACCAAATCACCTATCCCCCTCTCCCCTCCGATTACTACCAGTGTGTCAAAAAAGCTGTTGAAAAAAGTCTGATCTACAAGTTTATCCTGGTCTCTCCTTTAGACAAAGTCCCCTACCCTGAACTTCCGGCTGAAATCGCTGATTTTCTGATTCTAAAAGAAAATGTTGATTTGGCTCTGGTTACAGGTCTTTATGAAGGGGATCTTTATCTCAGTATGCGCTCCCTTAAAAAAAAATACCATACAGCTCAAATCATGCATAAAATCATTCAAGGGTATGGATCTGGAGGGGGACATACTCTTCGAGCTGGGGGAAAAATTCCTCACGTCTCCACCTCAAAAGCCAAAGAAATTCAGCAAACCATGATCCACCGGAGCCTTAAAGAATTTTCTCTGACCAGAGTCAAGCCCACCAAATTATCTTAGTTCAACTTAATTTCCTCTATACCACGCTCATTCCTTTATAATTTTCTTTAATTTGTTCATAATTCTCTCGGTAAGACTTTAAGGCATAAGGAAGATAATCGAGGATATCCTGAGCGGTGATTCCATCTTTTCCCTTTTCCTGAGCCGCCAGGTCGCCTGAAAATCCATGCATAAATACCCCCATGCGCACTGATTCTTCAAAATTCAAGCCCAGTCCAAACATTGCGGCGATGGTCCCGGTCAGAACGTCTCCGGATCCAGCCGAAGCCATCCCGCAGTTTCCGCTCATATTGATGAAAACCCGACCATCTGGATATCCAATTTGAGAATGGGCTCCTTTAAGAACTATGATGGCTCCAAGTTTACGGGCTTGATCTTGAAGCACGTCAATTCTCCCTTCTTTTATTCTGGATATGGAAACCCCGGATATTCGGGACATCTCTCCAAGGTGAGGAGTCAGGATAATGGGAGCTTTTCTTTCTTTCACCACATCGAGATCCTGGCAAAGAGCAGTGATGCCATCACCATCCACTAACAGGGGCTTATCGGTTTCTTTTGTGATTTCCCTGACTAATTGTTGGGTTTCTTGGTTTAACGAAAGGCCTGGTCCTATCACCACTATATCCACCTTTTGGGAAATCTCCAAAAGGTTAGACTTGTTTTTCAAAGCAACGCTCCCAGTCTCTGTATCTTGTTGGGGAACAAAAACGATTTCGCTCCCTTTGTTGGCAATAAAAGAAGTGATAGAGGAGGGAGAGGCCAGTCGTGAGTAACCCCCTCCTGCCTTTAAAAAAGATAAAGCCGAAAAGTAAGGAGCTCCCAAGTAACTGGAAGCCCCTGCGATAAAAAGAGTATCCCCAAAATCTCCTTTATGAGTCTCCTTTCCTCGTTCCGGGAGTCTCACCGGATCATTGGTAGCGATTTGGAGAGAATCCTGATTGTACATGGAAGGAGGAAAGGAGATATGAGAAACATAGAGCTTACCGCCATACTCATATCCAGGATAAAGAAGATTCCCCACCTTTGGGAGTCCATAAGTAATTGTAAAATCAGAACGGACGGCCACCCCCATAATTTTTCCGCTGTCTCCATTGATGCCTGAGGGAATATCGATGCTGAATATGGTTTTGCCGCTTTTGTTAATCAAATCTATGATATCCCTGTACTTTCCTTCCACTTCCCGGGTCAATCCTGTCCCGAATATGGCATCCACCACCGCATCACATCGAGATAGCTCCTCTTCCAAGTTTTCTACCGAATGAAAGGATTCCACCTCCAAGGGCATCCTGGAGGCGATCTTATGATTCAGTTGGGCCGACCCTTTGAATTTGGAAGCCTCACTCAAGAGGCTTACTTTCACATTTCCTCCTGAAGAATGAATTTTTCGGGCTACTACCAAACCGTCTCCTCCGTTATTCCCGCTGCCACAAAGAACCATGAAATTTTTGTTCTCTATCCCCAATCGAGTTTTTATCACAAAATAAGCCGCTTCTCCCGCGTTCTCCATAAGGAACTCTTGGGAAATAGAATATTTTTTGGTCGCTGTTTTATCCAAATTTTCCATCTCTTCAATCTTACTGACCTTCATTTTTCTCTCCTTCGCTCAATTCTCCAGATTATTCGAATTTTTACATTATCTCCAACCCAAGCTTCTGTCAAGCTCAACCACCACAGGATAGTCCTTACTGGAGGAAGCATCTCCAAAACCGTGATGAGTATAAATATCTATACTTATTAAAAAGGGTGAGGGATGGGGGTTCGCCAGCACGCTAATTTTCCCCGGCGAGGAAAATTAGCTCCCATTCGGACTTCGCTCTCCTCTCCTAGGGAGAGGAACCGTGCCCCCTCAGTCCTCATAGGGGCTTCCTCACCCCCATCCCTCACCCCTTATCACGGAAATGGAGATGCTTAACTTACTGGAATTGACCTTTCTATATTCCTATGCTATTAGTTATGTGACAATTCATATAAATAATTCTATTCAAATGAAAAAATCTTCAGCCCCCCAAAAACAGTTCCCTATAATCGCCGTCATCGATGATGAGCCCGACATTGTGGAACTCATCTCCGTCCATCTCCACAGAGCGGGGTTCCAACTGGAAGGCTTCTTGGATGCCGATCAATTTCTAAAATTTATAAAGACAAAAATTCCGGATCTTATCATTCTCGATCTGATGCTTCCGGATGCAGATGGATTTGATATCTGTAAATATTTGAAGAAAAAAGACGAATATTCCTCTATCCCTATCATCATGCTCACTGCAAAAGCCGAAGAAACAGACCGGGTCCTGGGGTTAGAACTCGGAGCCGACGACTATGTCACCAAACCCTTTTCTCCCAAAGAATTGGTTTCCCGAGTGAAAGCCGTGCTGCGGAGGCAGACTCCTCAAAGAGAATCCCAAAAAATAGAAATAGGAAATAAATTAACCATTTACCCGGAAAAACATGAAGTTTATGTGGAGGGAAAACAAATCCCCCTTACCTACACAGAATTCAGAATATTGAATCTTTTGGTCTCAAAAAAGGGATGGGTTTTTACCAGAGATCAAATGCTGGATTTTTTGTGGGGAGACGAAAAGGTGGTCGTGGACAGAACGGTGGATGTTCACATCAAACATCTGAGATCCAAATTAGGACCCGCCGCTTCCTTCATCAAAAATATCCGGGGGGCAGGATATAAATTAGAATGATGAAGCGTTCCCTTTTTTTAAAAGTTTTCGGAGGATACCTGCTCATTGTCATTTCTTTAGCAGCCTTCTTTTTGTTTTTCACTTTTCAGTCGACTCAAAATTTCTACCACACCACTCTTTCCCACCATCTTGAAAATTTGGGCACCACTTTGAAAGGGGAAATAAAACCTCTTTTAGAAAAAGAAAATCTCGCTCAGCTGGATTCTTTTGTCAAAAATTTAGGAAATCAAATAAACACCCGGATCACTGTCATCGATGTCCAGGGAAAGGTATTGGCCGATTCTGAAGAAAACCCCCAGCTAATGGAAAACCATAAATTCAGGCCAGAAATATTAAGAGCTCTGGAAGGATACACCGGCCAGACTCTCCGCTTTAGCAAAACTCTCCAGGAGAAAATGCTTTATATCGGCCTTCCTCTAAAAGAAAACGGAGAAATCAAAGGAGTGTTGAGGTTGAGTCTATTTGTCAAAGACATCAACCGCCTTTTTTTCAATCTGAGAACTGAAATTGCTTGGATAGCGGGGATCATTTTGATTCTTTCTTTGGTGGGAGCTTTTTTCCTCTCCAGAAATCTCATCAGACCCATCCACAAACTCACCTCCGCTTCCCGCCGATTGGCTGAGGGAGATTATAAAACCAAAGTTTTTTTAAAAAACCGAGATAATCTCAAAGAACTGGCCGATAGTTTCAATAATATGGCGGACCGGATCCACTATTCCTTTGCTCAAATATCCTACCAGAAAGAAAAGCTCAATGGCATCGTTTCTTCCATCCAAGATGGACTGGTCACTATGGACCAAGAAGGGAAAATCATTCATCAAAACAAAAGATTCCGCGAAATCGTCCAGAGTACAGAGATCAAGGACAAACATTATTGGGAATTGATCCGGGAACCTGGTTTTGGCCGAATGATGACTCGAGTGAGAAAAGAGCACACAGAGATCTCTGAAGAAATCACATTAAACAACAGAATCTATCTCTGTAAGGCAACTTTCCTCAAATCCTGGAATGAAATCATGGTCACTTTCCATGACATAACCCAAATCCGGAATGTGGAGCAAATCAAAAAAGATTTTGTCGTCAATGTTTCCCATGAACTCCGAACTCCGTTAACCGCTATCAAAGGATATGTGGAAACTTTGGAAGAAGAAGCCGATGAGAAGAACCGGTATTATTTCAATATCATCAAAAAGCACACCGACAGACTAATCAACATAGTCAACGATCTCCTCTCTCTTTCTGAACTTGAGGAAAAAGAAATAGAGATGGAGACCAAAAAAATCAACATCCGGGACCTTATCGACAACGTGGTCAAAATTTACAACCATAAAGTCAGCAAGAAAGATATCCAGGTTAAGAATCAAATCAAACCGGAATTTCCTCCCGTCAAAGGAGATGCCTTCAGACTGGAACAACTATTCCTCAATCTCATGGATAATGCCGTGAAATACACAGAAAAGGGGCAAATCAGCTTTCAAGCATACCAGAAAAACAATCAGGCTTATATCCAAATCCAGGATAGCGGTATTGGGATTCCTTCCCAGGCTCTATCTCGTATTTTTGAAAGATTTTATGTGGTGGACAAATCCCGCTCCCGCAAAATGGGAGGAACCGGTCTGGGCCTTTCCATCGTGAAACACATCGTCAGGCTGCATAACGGAGACATCACCGTAAAAAGCACTCCGGGAGAAGGAACCCAATTTACGGTTTCTCTTCCCTTTTCTTCTTAATATTTCACTCCCCCATTCTTCATTCCGGTTCATAAAGGGAATGAGTAACTAATATGGGTAATAGATATTATTAGAAAAGAATCCGGGGAGGGTGAAAGCGACATCAGAGGATTTAGCCTTGACGGCTCTTTCGACGAGGGAACCCAGCACTACCTCCGAGGGGGAACAGCTTCGCTTTCCCCCTTCCCACGGTCGTTAAAGCTCCCTGCCTCCCCTTCTCGGGCTAACGCCCTGTGACCAAGGGGATACACCCCCTTGGAACCCCCTCCTGATTTGTGGAAAACCACAAATCAGCTGGGTCCGAGGACTGTATTGAGCACGTCAAGGGAAGCGGGGAATCCTTCAATTTCAACACAGATATGAGGAATCCCTTCAGTTGAAGGAGCAGAGTTCCGCAGAGCCGAGGAGAAGGAGCCGGAAATGGCGTTAAAAATCCGATTGGAGCAAAAATTAACACAAATTTAACCGAATGTTTATTCCATTTTAACATGAGGACTTCATAATCATCTCTACAAAATTAAATTCAAACAAGTTAAAGGAGGTAAAACATGAAAAAATTGAGTTTATTGGCTTTCCTTGTCATTGCGTTGGGTCTTTTAACCCCCACAGCTCAAGCAGACGGGTCGTTCAAGGGGCAAATGTTCGGCGATCTCTATTACGTGGGTTCCCATCACAACAAAGACCTGGAAGGCCGGAATGGATTCTGGTTCCGACGGATATACTTCACCTACAACAACCAACTCTCTGATACGTTCAAATTCAGACTCCGCCTGGAAATGAGTGACCCGGGTGACTTCAACACCAAAACCAAGATGAGCCCTGTAGTGAAAGATGCCTGGATCAATGCCAAAATCGGAGGAGGACAGAGTTTGGTATTTGGAATCGCAGGAACCCCTACTTGGGGAAGTAATGTGGAAGATGTGTGGGGCTACCGGTCATTAGAAAAAACTCCCCTGGACCTGATGAAGATGGGTTCCTCCAGGGATTTTGGCATCGGTCTCAAAGGAAATTTGGACCAACAGGGATCCGTCTCCTATCACCTGATGTTCGGAAACGGCGCTTCCAACAAATCCGAAACCAACAAAGGGAAAAAGTTTTATGGGGCCTTGGCCTTCAACCCCACTGAAGGAATGATCCTGGAAGCTTACGGTGATTATGAAACCACTTCCAACGACGCCACTTACTATGTCTACCAAGGCTTTGCTGCCTACCAGGGAGACTGGGGACGGATTGGCCTTCTTTATGCCAACCGTCATTTCGACCACGAAGAAATCAAAAAAGATTGGACCATGCTCTCCGGGTTTGCTGTGATCTCCGCTTCTGAAAAACTCGATCTCATCGCTCGCTACGACAAAATGCTGGATTCCCCTGTTCACAAAACCATCGACTACATTCCTTTCTCCACTGAAGCCCCTTCCAACCTGGTAATTGGAGCTGTCAGCTATGAAATTTTAGATAATGTCTGGCTGATGCCCAATATCAAATACGTCTTCTATGATGAACCCGAACTGGGAGAAAAACCGGCTGAAGATACTTACATAAACCTGTCTTTCTTGTATAAATTTAAATAAAGGAGGGTATCAATGAAAAACAAAATGATGTTTGCGGTTTTGGCAGCTTTCCTGAGCACCGGTCTGATTGCCGGTGTTTATGGATTTTCTGCCAAAAATCTCACCGTAAAGGGATCCACCACGGTCCTCCCTATCGCTCAGTCCTGTGCGGAAGCTTTCATGAACAAGCACCCGGATATCAATATTTCTGTTCAAGGCGGTGGATCAGGTGTAGGGATTGCTTCTCTGATCGATGGGACCTGTGATATCGCAGATGCTTCCCGGCTTATCAAAGACAAAGAAATGCAAAAAGCCAAATCTAAGGGAATCGATCCTTATGAAAATGCCGTGGCCATAGACGGTATCGCAGTGGTGGTTCATCCTTCCAATCCTGTGGACAAACTCACTAAAGACCAGATCAAAGACATTTACACAGGAGAAATCTCCAATTGGAAAGACCTCGGAGGAGATAACAAAAAGATCGCAGTGGTTTCCCGTGACAGCGCCAGCGGAACCTTCGAGGTTTTCGGAGAACTGGCATTGGACAAGGAAAGAGTCCGTCCCGATGCCTTGCTGCAGGCTTCCAATCAAGCTGTGGCTCAGACTGTCTCCAGGACAAAGGGAGCTATCGGCTATTTGGGACTCAGTTACCTTTCTCCCCGAATCAAAGCTGTGGCTGTGAACGGAGTGGAACCTACCAAATCGAATGTGGTGGATGGTTCCTACATGCTGGCTCGGAACCTCTTCATGTACACTGACGGAGCTCCTCAAGGGTTGGTCAAGAAGTTCATCGATTTTGTCCTGAGTGAAGACGGCCAAAAATTAGCCGAGAAGGCCGGATATATCCCTGTTAATTAATGTATATTTTTTTTCTCACAGAGCCCAAAAGATGGACCGTTTGAAAGAGAAAATCTACAAATGGATATTCACTCTTCTGGCCTTTGCTTCTCTTTTCTTTTTGGTAGGAATCACCCTCACCCTTTTCATTGAAGGACTGCCTGCCTTTCAGGAAGTCGGATTTTTTGATTTCATCTTGGGTCAAGATTGGTATCCCACCTATTCCCCACCTGACTACGGGATCCTGCCCCTTATCCTCGGCACCTTATGGGTGACCATCGGAGCTGTACTCATATGCGTTCCTATCGGAGTGGGAAGTGCTCTGTTTATCAACGAAATCGCTGGAAAAAGGCTCAAGTCCATCCTTAAACCCATCATTGAAATACTGGCAGGGATTCCCTCTATCGTGTACGGTTTCTTCGGGATGGTCATTGTCGCTCCTTTCATCCAAAAACTTTTGAATCTTCCGGTGGGTTTGACCGCCTTTACCGGAAGTCTGATGCTGGGAATCATGGCCACCCCTACTGTATGCAGCATTTCTGAAGATGCCCTCAGCTGTGTCCCCCGCAGTTTTCGTGAAGCTTCTTTAGCGGTAGGAGCCACTCGCTGGCAGACCCTGACCAAAGTGACCTTTCCTGCGGCGGCTTCAGGGATCTCCACCTCCATCATCCTGGGGATGAGTCGGGCCGTGGGAGAAACTATGACCGTTCTCATGGTCACAGGAGGAGCTGCAGTCATCCCTCACACTTTTTTCCAGGCAGTCAGACCCATGACTTCCACCATTGCTGCCGAAATGGGGGAAGCGGTGATGGGGAGCACTCACTACCATGCCCTGTTCGGCATCGGACTCATCCTTTTTTTCATCACCTTCATTTTCAACATCATCGCTGAATTGATCAGCCGAAGGTTCCGGCTCAAACTAGGATTGGGACGATGAGAAAACAGGTGACTCAGAATCTTGGTTTCGGTCTTCTTTTTTTATGCATTACTACGGCTCTCTTTTTTTTAGGAACGATCATTTACTTCATTACTGTTCGGGGAGTCCGAATCCTTTCCTGGGATTTTCTTACCGAAGTCCCCAAAGAAGCGATGACCGCTGGAGGAGTGGCTCCCGCCATTATGGGAACATTCTACCTCACGGTAGGGTCCATCATCATCGCCCTTCCTCTAGGAGTGGCTTGTGCTATCTATCTCACCGAGTATTCCCCTCGAAGTTTTGTGGTGAATATCATCCGTATGAGCATCAACAATTTGGCCGGGGTCCCCTCGGTGGTTTTTGGTCTGTTTGGACTGGCTGTATTCGTAAAACTCTTCGGTTTCGGAGTCTCAGTGTTTTCTGGATGCTGCACCTTAGGTATTTTGGTTCTTCCCCAAATCATTTCTGCGGCCCAAGAAGCCCTTCTGGCTGTCCCTCAGTCTTACAGAGAAGCCTCATTGGCATTGGGAGCTACTCACTGGCAGACCATCCGGAGTACAGTTCTCCCCACCGCTTTACCTGGGATCATGACAGGAGCCATCCTCAGTATCGGGAGAGTGGCTGGAGAAACCGCTCCTATCTTATTCACCGCAGCCACCTTTTACATGAGAGGGTTTCCTAAATCCATCTTTTCAGAAGTGATGGCTCTGCCCTATCATATCTATGCCTTGATGACCGAAGGAACTCATCCGGAACAGCAAACTCAGATTGCTTACGGCTGTGCTCTCATTCTCCTCTTCCTGGTCCTCTCTATTTCCGCTGCGGCCATTATTCTCCGCCAAAGACAGAGGAAAGGTTATGAGTAATCCTGTTAAAATCAAAGTCGAAAACATCAATTTTTACTACGGAAAATCCCATACCTTAAAAAACCTCAGCATGGATATCTTTGACAAACAGGTGACCGCCATTATCGGACCATCAGGCTGTGGAAAATCCACTTTTATCCGACTTTTCAACCGAATGAATGACCTCATTCCCAATACCCGGTTTGAAGGAAAAATCTATCTGGATGGAAAAAACATCTATTCCCCAGGAGTGGACATTGTGGATATTCGGAGAAGGGTGGGCATGGTTTTCCAAAACCCCAATCCATTCCCCAAGAGCATCTTTGATAACATCAGCTATGGTTTGAAGGTTAACGGAATCAAGAACAGGCACACTATCGAGGAAAAAGTAGTGGAATCCTTAAAAAAAGCCGCCATATGGGAAGAAGTCAAAGACCGTCTTCAGGAGAACGCATTGGGACTTTCAGGAGGCCAGCAGCAGAGACTGTGCATCGCCCGCTGTCTGGCCGTAGAACCTGAGGTAATTCTTTTTGATGAACCAGCTGCCAGTCTTGACCCCATATCGACCAAAAAAATAGAAGAACTTATCGAAGAATTGAAAAAAGATTACACCATTGTTATAGTTACCCACAACATGCAGCAGGCAGCCCGGATCTCCCAATACACGGTTTTTCTTTATCTTGGAAAATTAATCGAATATGCTACCACCAATGAACTGTTCACGGTTCCCAAGAACAAGATGACCGAAGATTATCTGACAGGTAAATTTGGATAGTAAGAGGGAATGAAAAAAGAAATGTCTTCACCTAATAATAGAAAAAAAGTTCTCTTCCTTTGTATCCACAACTCTGCCCGATCTCAAATGGCTGAGGGGATACTTATATTTTTCTACGGAAAATATTATCATGTCCAAAGTGCAGGAACTCATCCCCAAAACATTCATCCCTATGCTATAGAGGTGATGAAGGAAATAGGAATTGATATCTCCTCTCATAAATCTAAATCAGTTAACCTCTTTTCGGCTGAAAAATTTGATTATGTGGTCACACTCTGTGACCAAGCTCGGGAACAATGTCCTTATTTTCCCCGGGGAAAAAATTTTATCCATAAAAGTTTTCAGGACCCTTCACTTACCCAGGGTAATCACGAAGTGGTAATAGAGAGCTTTCGAAGGATAAGAGATGAAATCAAGAGTTGGATTCAAACTACTTTCAATCCTCATAACCTCCAGGAATCTTCATTAAATTCCCATGAATAAATTTCTTTAAATAAACAGGAGGAAAACTTTGTTAGAGCAAGAAATAACTTCCATTAAAAAACGAATCATCGAGTACGCCGCTTTAGTGGAAAAAATGATCGAAAAGAGCACTCAAGGGTTGGTAGACAAAAATGAAGAAACCCTTCGTCAAATCATTGATAAAGATGAACCTCAGGCGAATAATTGGGAAATTGATATAGAGGAACAAACCACTATTATACTGGCCAAATATCAGCCCACAGCCAAAGACTTACGGATTATTCTGATGGTCTCTAAAATGAATAATGACCTGGAGCGGATGGCTGATCATGCGGTCAACATTGCCGAAGGAAGCCTCTATCTTATTGAAAAGCCCACAGTTAAACCTCTCATAGACTTACCCCGAATGGCCAAAACGACAAAAAAAATGCTGGAAGACAGCATCGATTCCTTTGTCAAAGAAGACTCCAAGTTGGCCAAAAGCGTCTGCGAACGGGATCCTCAAATCGATGGGCTCAAAGATCAAATACTGAGAGAGCTCATCACCTACATGATTTCTGACCCTGCCACCATTGAACGTTCCATCCGTCTTATCCAGATCACCAGCAGTCTGGAACGCATTGCGGACCTTTCCACTAACATCTGCGAAGATGTCATTTTCATCGTGGAAGGACGGGTCATCAAACACCATAAAGAGGAACAACAATAACTTCACCGGACCACAGGGGATGCTTGGGGGTTCATAGGGTTAATCCGTGCAAGAAGCGAGAATAGAAAAGGATAACTGCTCTGAAGATGAGAGGTGTAGGATAACCACTCTACGGTCAATCGAGAATAGGCTCTTTTCATATCCCCGGCGATATGATCGTAATCCGTGGAAGGCAAATCCTTCAATTTGTCTCCTCTGAATTTGAGTTCTTCTGTGAGATGAAAAACAGCCCATAAAAGGTCTGTAAATTGGTCGTGTTCCAAGAGATTGGGGTTTTCCAGAAGGCGAATCATAAAGGGTTCTTTCTGGACTAAAAAATCTCGGAGTTCTGACAATTTGTTTTTATCGATTTGGATATCATAGGAAAAATTTTGGGCTGCACTCATCGCATCCTGGAAATCTTTCTTACTCCAATTCGGTTGGATATTCATTTTTTTCTCTAAGATATGAGAATTTTCTACAAAAGAAGAAAACTTTTCCAGTAATTCCAAACCCACCTCACTGAAAAAGGTTCCTATGACCATATTCAATTTCTTCATCAGAGCCTTTTTTTCCCTCCGGGACAGCAGCCTCTCAATAAGCAGAATAACCAGAAGCACATCCAGAAACAGGAATGCTAGATCCCCAATCATGTATATAAAAATGTGGTGGACATCCCTGAAAATAAGGTAATGAATGGTATAGGTAAGAGCTGAGGCGGCTACCAGAATAAAACTCATGGTCACTGTCCAGTTAAATATTTTTTTCATGAGACAAATCTCCTATAAAGGAATCTACATTTTCAGGATAAAATAATATATCATGTATAGTTAAGGAAAATTCATCAAAATGCAACAAAAAACATGCCCTCACTGTGGTTCAGACAACATCCTTCCGGTTGAAAGAGAGTACAAAACCGACTATCCCTTAACCATCGTCATTATATCTGTGTTTTTTCTGATCGGAGCCGGCTTCCTCCTTTTCTTCCTGCTCCAACTCAATTCCATCATTCTCATTCTTATCCTCATCGGGCTGACTGCAAAATTATTGGAAAAAAAATCCCACTCCAGAAAAAAAATCATAGACAAAGAATACCTCTGCCTTCAATGTGACAGGCGGTTTAAAATAAGTGAAGTTCACCCTCCCACCAAACATTCATAGGATTTTGACACCTCTCTCCCGGCTGTGGTATAAGATTTTTGCTTTTAGCTTCAAATACAAGGGAGGAAGTTATGAGAGGCCGAATTTTTATTATCTTCATCCTCATCTTTTTCCTATCCTGTACAGTCACTCCAGACTCGTACAAAACACTTTCAGGAAATATCCAATATAAAGGAGACCAAAAAGGTCCGGTTCAAATTCAATTATACAAATTGGAGGTTTCTCCTCAAGGTAAAGCTCACCGCCTTACCAAGAGGGATATATACGGAGCCAAAAAGCCATTTAAAGAACTCACTCTGAACCAACCTTCTGTCTATAAATTTTCCAAGCTTCCCTCAGGACACTACTCTGTTTTGGCCTACATGGACTTAGATAAAGACCACCAGCTTGATTTCCAACCTGTGGAACCTTGGGGATGGTATGCCTCCCATCCTGGGGCCAGGTATTCTCCGGTAGACCTCACCCAAGAGAATAAATCAAATGTGGACTGCCTACTCCGCGCTCCCACTCCTTTTCCTGAAAAAAACATCCAAAAAGAACATGGAGCTTTAAGATGGATCAACGGACTTCCTGTCCTTCACCTTCAGGGGACGGTGGAAGAACGGGGGTATGCCCATGGGTATCTTATAGGAAAACAGATCATCGACTTTTTTGAATTTTATATCATTGAAGACATTTGGCAGTCCGCCAAAAAATATACCGAAATCTTTGTTCCTTTCCTTGAAAAGCACCTCCACCTCCCTCTGGAATTGGAGAAAGAATCCCAGGCTCTGATTCAAGGAATGAAAGATTCCGGAATCAATATGGAGGTGGAATCTCTGGGAAGGGATTTCAATCAAACTGACCTAATGGCTATCAATGCCTACATCGAACGAAGAGCCGCTTTTCCGGTTTCCTCTCCATCTTCCTGCACTCAATTTGCTTTTTGGGGAGATTTCACACAAAACACTCCGCTCCAAGGAGCACTGGTGGCAGCCCGAAATATGGATGGAGAATGTGATGTCCGGAAAGTCACAGTCAGCCATTTTCTCCTTTTTGCGGTGGATCCTTCCGAACCTGGTCGCAAACGCTGGATTTCGACCATGTGGCCGGGGTTTGTAGGCACGATTTCCGGAATCAACGAAGAGGGTCTCTACAGCATGGAAAATGCAGGGGGATCCAGCCCCGGAGATGTGGTAGGAAAAATCACTCCCTGCTCCTGGGTTCAAAGATATATTTTGGAACAAGGAGTTAATAAAGTCACCTCCGATGAAATTCTGAAAAAAATGAAGCAATTTCAGTGTGAGGGGGGAGGAGTCACCGCTCCTGGGTCTATCATTCTGTGGGCATCTCCCTACCAGAATCCCGAAACGCCCGCCTTTGTATATGAAGGAGACCGTTTTGGCGGAAAAATGAGAATGCCTGACCAAGTTCGACCTCTCCATCCTCACACCATCATGGCCTCCAACCATCATAAAGTGTATGGTTTCAACCCGGATCAACCCCATCTTTCATTTGGTCGACCGGTCTCTTTTTCTTCCCGATGGCGCTATGAAGCAGGAATGAACGAAATGGAAGCCTGGGCCCGGAAAAACAAAACTCTAGGGATACCCGAGGCCAAAAGACTTCTTCAAATCGTCTCTCACGGGAGTACCGAATATTCAGTCATCTTCTCAGCCAATCAAATGCGTGTTTGGGTGGCTGTGGATGACCTCAAAACCAACATGTGGGATGCCCCCTATTTAGAATGGAAGGAATATCACTTCAACCAGCTTTTTGGCCGTATCCCCAAATAATTCGAAAAAAGCCGTTTTCTTCAGCTTGAATCCTCGATTCCCGCTTCCGCGGGAATGACAAAAAGGAGCTATACAACAATTTTACAGTGATTAATTTTGACTTTTGAATTTCATCTTTCTTGATTCGCACGGAAATAACAACTAAACATTTTTATTCATGCCATAAGCAATGACCTTATATTTGTCCTCTTTTGGCTTTCCCCCATTTTTTTCTCCGAAACTGGAAAGAAGCCCAAAAACGAAAGAATGAAATCATTTGTCTGTACCCCAACATTTCGATCAATCCAAAAACACATAGCTTCATCACATCTCTGAATCTTTTGTATCTTTTATACAATAACTCATCCACCAGAATAGAGCCGATGTTGATCCACATAGCCCACAGGATAGCCACCACAAAAAACAGCAGGGCAAAGGTCCAGTTCAAGACGCCAAAAACAAGAAATAGGAGAAATCCCACATACCCCAGGAGTTCCACCATCGGTCCCAGTGTTTCCACAAATAAAAAATAAGGTACCCCGAACAATCCCACAGTTCCGTAGCGGGGGTTCAAAAACATTTTCCGGCTGAAATACAGACTGTCTACCAATCCTCTCTGCCAGCGGTTTCTCTGTTTCCACAAAGATTTGAAATCAGAGGGAACCTGAGTGTAGCAAACCGGGTCCGGAACAAACAGGATTCGGTAAGGGATATGATTCTCCCGGCAGTATTTATGAAACCTCACTATCAAATCCATATCTTCTCCCACTGTCTCCCTGTAGCCGCCCACAGCTATAGCCAAATCTTTCCGAAACAGGGCGAAAGTTCCAGAGATTATCAGAAGGCTTCCCAGATAGTTCCATGCGGTCCTGCCGGAAAGAAACCCACGGATGTATTCCACAACTTGAAAATTCTCCACCATTCGCCGAGGAGGATGATAATCCACAATCTCTCCCTTCTCAACCTTTGAGCCGTTGAGGACTCTAATGATTCCACCTGTGGAAATCACTCTCTTGTCTATCACGAACTGTCGGGCTGCCCTTAAAAGTCCTTCTTTATCCAGGATAGAGTCGGCATCGATGCTGCAAAACAAGGGATAACTTGAGGCATTGATTCCGGCATTGAGGGCGTCTGTTTTTCCACCGTTTTCTTTATGGACCACGATCAAATGACCAAAATCAAGGGATAAATATACTTTTTTTATAGCTTTATGAGAAATTACCAATTTAATGGGCTTTTGGGTTTCCACCAACCGGAATTCTTTTTTGAGCCTCTGCAATGTCCCATCTGTGGAGCCATCATCCACCACCACTACTTCATACTGAGGATATTTCAAAGAAAGCAGTGACTTCAAATTATTAATTATAGTGGATTCCTCGTTATAAGCCGGAACAACAATAGTTATAGGCCGGTAATAAGAGGGAGAGAGATGGCTCCGAATATCCTGGAAGGTGACTCGGGAGTAGTAGTTTCTCACTTGGACCAGAGAAATCAATGTAAAAAATGTATAGAATCCGTTTAAAAACAAAAAATAGGTCAAAATGACCGCTTGGAATACCAGAATAAGAATTTCCAAAGGAGTCTCCTCCTCTTATTTTTCTATCATGTATTGAACAGTCTGGTTGACAAATTCATCCCGCGAATTTTTCTCCTCTGTCAGGACAGAATGGCCTTCCTTTCCCAGACAAGATAAGGTGAACGCGGCATTGATTCTCACATAATAAGAATCATCATACAATAAATTGCGCAGGTGCGAAACCACTTGTCCATCGCACATGGAAACGGAACGGGCTGCCACAGCCCGGACTCTCCAATCTTCATCAAAAAGACCTCTGGATACCATTCCGCACAGTTCTTCGGTTCCCAATCTTCCCAAAACCCGAATGCAGGTAATCCTTATCTCTGGTTTTTCTCTATAATGAAAAAAATAATCTTTAACCACCCAAGAAGCTTCCTTCAAGTGGGCATTTCCGCAGGATTCCAGAATGGATTTTTTTAATGAAAGAGGCATTTTTTCTGTATCTTTTATAGCCTCCATAAAAAACACAAATTCATAAAGAATCCCCTTTTGTCTGAAATTTTGAATCACATTCCGGTAAATCTGTTCGTAAAATTTCGCTGAATAGATATCTGATGACAATTCTTCGGTTATTCTCTCCAAAGCCTCTCTATCCGCGATAAAACTCAACGCTCTGATCACTTCCCATTTGATTTCATCGGGCACATCCGAGGATAAAAGTTCCATCCAATAATCCTTCAATTCGGGGAGCTGCAGGAATCCCAATTTTTTGACCCCATAAATCCTTTTTCTACGGAAAAAAGACCGGGATAGCTTTTTAAGATAAGGAACCAGTTGGATTTTCCGGATGTATTCCTTGATTCTTTCTTGTTCCTTTCCATCAGATTCAAAAAGGCATTGGATACACAGGTCAGCCACAACCTCGTATTCCGTTTTGGTTTGGGGAATGGGGGGATTATGTTCAATCTCTTGAAGGAATTTTCGAATTCTCAAATTGTTTCGGAATCGAAGACGATTCTTCTTTCTTTCTTTGATTTTCAACTTTAATTTGTGAAAGATGAGAGCCAGAAAAAAACCCATCATTGAAATCAATAAAAAACCAATGCTCCAGAAAAGCACACTTTTTACAATCTGAGGAGGAAAAAATCTTTCGATCATGGGACTCACATCTCTGAAAGGGTGTTATCATGACTCAACCAAAGTATAGGTTTAAAAGAAAAAGAATTCGCTTTCATAGTCTCTTCCCCTAAAGGAAAAAGACCCTTCTTGTCTGGGAAACAGAGAACTCATTCCAAATAAACACCTTACCCATACCATTTCAAATAAAATTCTGTCATAGGCTAGGAAAGTCTACAATCGCCTTTTTAGGTGAAATTGGGGGGGATTCTATCTCTTTTTTTCTCACCTTTTGAGGTGAGATAGTGGAGATAAATTCATCTTTTGGTGATATAAAGAAAGAATTTTTCCTTCTATTTGGATTCAAAAAGAAGGGTTATCTTTCATCCGAACCCGTATGGAGTTTGCGTGACCTTCCATTCCTTCCGCTTCAGCCATAAATCGGGCTACAGGAGCAATTCGCAAAAAGCCTTTCTCTTTGACCTTCAAATAAGTTTGGATTTTTAAGAAATCTTTAACTCCCAATCCTCCGGTGTAACGGGAAGCAAAGTGGGTAGGGAGGATATGATTGAGACCACTGCTGTAATCACCCAGCACCTCAGCGGAATAGGGCCCCAAAAAAAGTGAGCCATAATTTTTTAAGAATGGGAGGTAATCCTGAGGATTTTTCACTTGAAGCTCTAAATGCTCAGGAGCCCTTTTGTTTGCCAAACCCACGGCCTCTTCCATATTGCGGACAAAAAGGATCAATCCATTATTGTCTAAAGACTCCTTAGCGACCGATGAAACTCTCAACTCTTTAAGCTGTTTTTCGATGTTTTCTTCCACCTTAGAGGCTACAATATTGGAATCCGTTACCAAGAGCGGAAAAGCCTCGGAATCATGTTCGGCCTGGGCGATTAAGTCTGCCGCCACATAAACCGGATGGGCTTGTTCATCGGCAATAATCATCACTTCAGTGGGGCCCGCTGTGAAATCAATATCCACAACTCCCCACACAGATTTTTTGGCCGCATTCACATATTTGTTCCCGGGACCCACAATTTTATCCACTCGAGGAACTGATTGAGTGCCATAAGCGAAGGCTCCCACAGCTTGGACCCCTCCCATTTTATAAAGAGAATCCACACCAGCCATATCGGAAGCCACCAGAATGGCAGGGTCCAGAGTCTCCTTCTGGGAAGGAGGGGAACACACATGGATCTCATTCACACCTGCGGTCCGGGCGGGAATCACTCCCATAAGCAAAGAAGAAAACAGAGGGTACCGTCCTCCGGGAACATAAACGCCCACACTTTGGAGGGGGAAAATTTTTTGACCGGTGATCACTCCGGGTTCCATTTCATATTCAAATTCCCTGTAGTTTTCCAGCTGCTTTTGAGAAAATTTTTTTATATTTCGAGCTGCTTTTTTTAAGCTGGAAACCAAATCTTTCCCTACCTTAGAATAAGCCTGGCGTCTTTCCTTTGGGCTGACTTCAAACTTTTTGAGATAGACTCTATCGTATCTTTGGGTGAGCTCCCGGATAGCTCGGTCCCCCTTTTCTTTTATTTCTTTCAACAAAGAAGAAACCTGAGGAAGCTCCGTGGGCTCCTCAGGCTCAAAAAAATCTTTTTCCAATTCATCACTTCTTATTTTTTTCATAAAATCCAACCTTTCATCTTTTTTTCTGTCTCCGTCTTCGCAATTCCTGCTCCACTTCCTGGAGAGAAACATGATTGGCGGACATCCATACCAAAGTAAAATAAATCAAATCAGCTGTCTCCCAGATAACATCCTCTTTCTCCTGCGCCTCTTTCAACTCAGCCGCCTCTTCTTCAATTTTTTCCTTCATCATCTGAGGTGTGAGCTGAGAGGTATAGGAGTCCGGAGAGGGATGGTCAAGGCGATCCTTCACAACTTGATAGAGCTCCCCAAGAGAAAATCTTTTGTTCCCAAAACAGGAATACCGGCCGGTATGACAGGCCTTTCCTTTTTGATAAACAGTAAGAAGGAGAGTATCCAGGTCACAATCTGCACGAATTTGTTGAAATCTCTGGATATTCCCAGAGGTTTCTCCCTTCATCCATAGTTTTTCTCGGGAACGAGAATAGTACCAGGCTTTTCCTGTTTCAAAGGTTTTCATCAAAGATTTCCGGCTGCTGTAAGCCAGCATCAGAACCTGACCGAAAGTATCCTGAGTTACAGTGGGAATCAACCCCTTTTTCCAGTCCAACGAAGCCGCAAAAGCCTGAGGAAGAGTGATTTCTCCTTTATACAGAGCCATCCCAAACTGGACATTCACCCCGAAACGGGACAGAGTTTCAATTTCTCGAAGGGATGAAATTCCTCCCGCAACGGTGAGGGGGAGAGAGGTTCTCTCCTGAATATTTTGGACAGCCCGAAAATCAGGTCCCTTCATCATTCCTTCTTTTTCCACACAGGTAAAAAGAATCTCCGATGCATAAGGTTGGAACTCTTCCACAACGGCTTCCCCATCCCATTCGGTCTGGTGCTGCCATCCTTGGGTGACGATTTTCCCTTGAAAGGTATCCAAAGCAATAATAACTCTCTCTTTTCCTACTGCTGAGGCCAGCTCATTTAAAAAGGAATGGTTTACTGACCCTCCATCCAAGGCTCGGGTTCCAATAATCACTTTATCTGCTCCCCAATCCACCAACTGAACGGCTCTTTTAACATCCCGAATACCTCCCCCCACTCTAGCCTCAGCGAACCGACATATCTCCTTGATTTTATTGAGGTTATCTCCTTTCCCCATGGCTGCATCCAAATCCACCACAGCCACTGGTCCGAACCGGGAGAATTTTTCAGCCAAACCGCAAACCTGAGAGTTTTCTAAAACCTTTTCTTTTCCCTGTCTGAGCTGCACAGCTTTCCCTTTACTTAAATCAATCGAAGGAATGATCATCTCACAGGAACTCCTTTTTCTTTCAAGTATTGTTTGATTTGATAGATAGTGAATTCTTTATAATGAAGAAGAGAAGCCATGAGAACCGCATCGGCTTTGCCTTTTTCCACCGCCTCCCATATTTGGAACAGGTTTCCAGCTCCCCCGGAAGCGATCACGGGTATGGAAGCTTGCCCGGAAACTTTTCGAGTTAACTCCAGATCATAACCGCCTCGAGTCCCGTCCATATCGATGGAATTGAGAAGGATTTCTCCAGCCCCCAAAGCTTCTCCTTCTTGGGCCCATTCCAGCACATCCTTCCCAGTATCTTCCCGTCCCCCTTTGACAAAGGCATGCCAGGAATGATTTACCCTTTGAGCATCAACAGATAGCACCACACACTGGGAGCCAAACATTTCCTTTCCCTCTTTTAAAATTTGAGGATGCTCAAGAGCGGCTGAACACACAGCCACTTTATCTGCCCCAGCATTGAGGAGGTCTCTCATATCCTGTACAGACCGAATCCCACCCCCCACAGTCAAAGGAACAAACACAGATTGGGACACTTTCTCCACCACATCAATCATGATTTTCCGGCTTCGATAAGTGGCACCGATATCTAAAAAAATAATTTCATCCGCTTTTTGCTGGTTGTAAAAGTGAGCCAACTCCGCGGGGTCTCCAGCTCGACGGATGTCTTTAAACCGGATTCCTTTTACCACCTGTCCATCTTCCACGTCCAGACAAGGAATAATCCGTACTGTCAGCATAACTTTCCCCAGTTACTCAGCACTTTCAACCCCGCCGCTCCACTCTTTTCTGGGTGGAATTGGACACCACAAACTCTTCCTTGGGCCGCCGCTGATGTATATTCTTGACCATACTGAGTGAGAGCCAAAATATTTCTTTTCTCTTCTGGAAGGACATAATACCCGTGGACAAAATAGAAAAACTCTCTATCCTTAATTCCCTGGAAAAGAGGATTTTCTTTTTGGATTTGGATGTCATTCCATCCTATCTGAGGAACTTTCTGGGCTTGAAACCGACAGCATTGTCCTTGAAACAAAGAAAATCCTTTCAATCCCGGCGATTCCTCACTGGATTCAAACAAAAGCTGGAGACCTAGACAGATTCCCAGAAAAGGCTTGCCTGCCTGAAGCCAATCCTTTACAGGGTAGTACAGACCCCGCTGGCAAATTTTTCCCACAGCATACCCAAAAGAGCCCACCCCCGGAAGAACCAATCGGTTTATACCTGAAAATTCCTCGGCAGATGATATGATCTGATTGTCCATTTCCAGAAAATCGAAGGCTTTCTTTACCGACCGTAAGTTCCCCACCCCATAATCAACGATCCCGATCATCAATCACTCCTTTCACACTGGGCAGACCTTCCGGTCTTCGAGGGTCCAGAGAGCAGGCCATCCTCATAGCTCGTCCCCAGGCCTTAAATATGGACTCCATCCGGTGATGATCGCTTCTTCCAAAAGGCATCCTCACCACCAGATTTGACATGGAATGGACCGAAAAGGAATGAAAGAAATCTTCCAACACATCCGTATCCATTTCCCCGCAGAACCGACGGCGAAAAGTCACTTCATACTGCAGGTAAGGTCTCCCGCTGATATCCACAGCCACCACAGCCAGAGCTTCATCCATGGGATAAACAAAGTAACCGGCTCTACAGATTCCTTTTTTATCTCCTAAAGCCTGGTCAAAAGCTTTTCCCAAAATCATACCACAGTCCTCCACCAAATGGTGCTGATCCACATTCACATCTCCTCGGGCCTTCAGGTCAATATCAAACATCCCATGGTGAGTAAACGTTTCCAGCATATGGTTGAAAAACCCTATGGGTGATGTCACCTGGGATTTTCCTTTCCCTTCCAACTGTAGGGAAACAGTAATCTCGGTTTCTTTGGTTTTTCGTTCCACACGGGAAGTCCTTTTCATTCCAGAACCTCCTCAATATTGTTTATATTTTTCAAGATCCTGGCGGCTCCATACCTTCGAAGCACTCCCTCCAGTTCCTCACTCTCTGGACCGCAGCTTACCACTCCTATGGGAACAACTCCGGCCCTCCAGGCCGCTTCCATATCATCCCTGGTATCACCTAAGTACCAACAGCTTTCGGAATCAAGAATTTCTAAAGCCTTTCGGATTCCCCAGGGATGAGGTTTGGATTTATGAGGAGGAAAATCCTCCATAGCTACCACCGCAGAAAAATAGTTTTGTTTGTCGAATCTTTTCAGCACATAGGAAACTTCCCTTTGAGGACGTCCGGTCACCATTCCTAGAGGATATTTTCTCTTTAATTTTTCCAAGTATTTTGAATCCAGCAGCCATTTTTCATTTCGTATCAACCCATCAAAATTTTTTCCCAAGTATATTTCTTGGAAAATTTCCACCACTTCCTCCCGACTCACTCTTTTTCCCCTATCCCAAAGAATGGCTCGAGTGAGGTCCCAGTCATTGTTGAAACCTCCCTTGTTTTTGTACTCTTGAATCTGAGAAAAAGAAATTTCATAAGAACCCAGCCTTTCCACTACTTTTTTTATGGTCAAACGGTAGGATAAAGAAACATCCACCAGAACTCCATCCATATCAAAAAGAACCGCTTTCATTTCTCTTCCTTTACAATCCGGCTGAGTTTTTCCAGAAAAAAGTCGTTCTCCGGCGGTTTTCCTACAGTGACCCTGAGCTTGTTTTTCAATTTCGGAACATCAAAATACCGAAGCACCACTCCTTCTTCATAAAGGCGCTCATAAAGTCTTTTTCCTGGGATTCTGGAGGATTCAAAAAGGATAAAATTGGCTTCGGAAGGAACAGGGAAAACATCCGGCATTTTTTCAATTTCTCTGTACACTCTTTCCCTTTCTTTGACAATCAGATCCACATTCCGAGAAATGAAATCAGGATTTTCGAGCACCACTTCCCCGGCTAAAAGCTGAAAAACTCCTGTGGAAAAAGGGAGTTTGGCTTTAAACAGTTCTTTCACTACACCCGCCGGAGCTAATAGATATCCCAAACGGATACCGGCCAAACCTAAGGCTTTAGAAAAAGTCCGGAGGACCCATACATTATCTCTTCGAGATACAAGGGGAAAAACAGAATCTTTACAGAATTCAAAATAAGCCTCATCCACCACCAAAATTCCTGGAATTTTCTGGGAAATTTCCTCCGCTTGGGGGGTCTTCAATAAGGTTCCGGTGGGGTTGTTCGGAGAAGCGAGGATGGTCAATCGACTCCCCTGACTTTTTTCTATGATGTTTTTCTCATTAAACTGGAAATCTTCATCCAAAGGAACTTCATGGACTTGGATATCCATCAATCCAGCAACCCTCTTATAAACAGAAAATCCGGGTTTCACCACAGTGATGGTATCTCCCGAATCACAGCAGGAATAGATAAGGGTTTGGATGAGCTCGTTGGATCCGTTGCCCACCCCAATGTTTTCAGAAGGAAAAGAACTGTATTCACTGAGCTTTTCTACCAAAGACTGGGGGACAGCTGGGGGGTACCGATTCCACGGGATTTTCTTCAATCGGTTACAGATTTCTTTTTTCACGGAAAAAGGGATATCCAGAGGAGACTCGTTCTGGTTCAACTTGATTCGATTGAATCCCTGGGGGACCGAATAATCATTCATTTGAAGGACAGATTTCTTGATTTTCCTCATGCGATCACCTTCTTGAATTCGGTTTCCAGAATGTCGGTAGCTCCCATCCTTTTGAGCAGAGGAATCAATTTAACCGTTTCCTCTTTCTTTACAGCCACTTTCACGGCATACCCTAGTCCTTTATACAGAGTGGAAACGGTGGGAGCTCTCATGCAAGGGAGGATGTTTACAATCTCCTCCAGTTTATGAGCAGGCACATTCATCTCCAGCATCACCCGGCTTCGGGCGTTCAGCACCGCCTCAAACAACATTTTCAGCTCATCGATTTTCTTCTTTTTCCATTCATCTTCCATTGCTTGAGGGTTGGCGATAAATCGGGTGGAAGAATCCATAAGATTATGGATGATTTCCAAGTTATGGTCTTTTAATGTCTGGCCGGTAGAGATGTTATCGATGATCATGGTGGCATCCTGAGGAGGATAGGCTTCGGTGGCCCCATGAGTCCGGAGAAGAAGGTAGTCATATTGATACTTATTTAGAAATTGGCGGGAAATGTGTTCATACTCAGAAGCCACCACCATTTTCTGGTCTTTTAATTTTTTCCCTTTCATGAAGCAAGGAACGGCAGCCACAATCTTCACTCGATCCAAACCTAAATCCATAATTTCTTGGACTTTAGATTGGGTCTCCACAACCCAGTCATACCCGGTAAAACCTACATCATGAGAACCCAGTTCCACGAGCTGAGCTATGTTTTGGGGTTTCATGATCTTTGCTTCAATTTCAGGATCACCGATGTGGGGAATGTAGACCCGATCATTGGCCTTCACTTCTATTCCAGAATCCTTAAGAAGCTCAGCCACCTTCTTGAATATTCTCCCTTTGGGAATGACCATTTTGATCTTTTTCATCCTTATCCTCCGCACCTTTGGTTGGGTATTGAATCAAATTTTTTTGTTTTCCCTCGAAACTCAAAAGATTTAAAGGGAATCTTACTGAAATTTTGAAATTAGAGGGAAAATAGATAGAGAGGTGTTAGTTCCGATGGAGGGAAGACTTTATGAAACAATATTTGATGAAATATTTTTCCACGAAATCCATTTCCTACACTTTATACCCAAAGATTTTTCCACTGTCAAGCTATTTTTCTTTAAAAATAAGAAATCGGACCAAAGAAACCTATTCCCGATTTTCGCGGAACAACGGAAGAAAAAATTGTTGACAAAACACGCGGATCTATTTATAATCTCTTCGATGTTGAAGACAGACTCTACTGAAACCAGGCTCAAAGCCTTTTTTTCTTCCCTCCTTCTCTGGTGGGCGGGTTCTTCCGCCCAATAGTCTGTCCATACCTCTATTAAACCTTCCAAAATTTTCACTGGATTAAAAATCTATTCTTCAATCAATAAAGGAGATTTAAAAAATGAAACGGTATGCCTTTCGAAAATCCGAATATTTACCTCAAAATTTTTATAATATCAAAGCAGATCTTCCCAATCTGCCTAAACCTCCCTTGAATCCCCGAAATAAATCCCCTCTGAAACCTCAAGACCTTTCCCCCATTTTTCCAAATGAATTCATCGTTCAAGAAACCTCCACTGAAAGGGAGTTGCCAATTCCCTCCCCTCTACAGGAAGCCTTTTCGGTTTACAGGCCCACTCCTTTGGTTTATGCTTCTGGGCTTAAAGAATATCTTCACACCCCGGCCCATATTTTCTACAAATATGAAGGTGTGGGACCGACCGGAAGCCATAAAAGCAACACGGCCCTGGTTCAAGCCTATCTAGCAGCTAAAGAAGGAGTAGAAACTATGACCACAGAAACAGGGGCGGGGCAATGGGGCTCAGCCTTAGCTCATGCTGGTTCCATTTTTGGAATCAACGTGAGAGTCTTTATGGTGCGAATAAGCTACAGACAAAAACCGGGAAGAAGAATCTTAATGAACCTTTTCGGAGCCCAAGTCGAGGAAAGTCCAAGCCCTTCTACGGAATCTGGAAAAAAATTCTACTCCCAAGACCCCAACCATCCAGGGAGTCTAGGTATGGCTATCTCGGAAGCTGTGGAACTGGCTGTCCAAAATCCAAACGCGAAATATTCTTTAGGCTCGGTCCTCGATTGTGTCTTGATGCATCAAACAGTCATTGGTCAAGAAGCTCAAAAACAAATGAAGGAAGTGGGGGCCAAGCCAGATATGATTATCGGATGTGTGGGGGGAGGCTCCAATTTTTCCGGACTGGCTTTCCCTTTTGTAGGAGAAAAATTAAGAAAAGAAGAAGAGATTCATTTTATCGCTGTGGAACCTGAAGTTTGTCCCACTCTGACTAACGGGGATTTAAGGTACGATCATGGAGACAGTGTAGGAGTGACTCCTCTTCTGTATATGCACACTTTAGGGATGGATTTTGTCCCTCCTCCCATCCATGCTGGAGGTCTCCGCTACCACGGGATGGCTCCCCTGGTCAGTCATCTGGTAAATAAAGGAGAAATCGAACCGCGGGCTTTTCCTCAGGAAAAAATCTTCAACGCAGCCCAAACCTTCCTTCAAACAGAAGGAATTCTCCCGGCTCCGGAATCTTCTCATGCTGTGGCTGCCTCTATCGAGGAAGCACTGAAAGCCAAAAAGGAAAATGAAGAAAAGGTCATTCTGTTTAACCTCTCGGGTCATGGGTTTCTGGATATAAGCGCTTTTGAGAAGAATTCCCAAAACACTCAGTAAAAAATGGGGACAGTACACCTAATTTCGTTCGAAAATAGCTATTGGCGAATCATATTCTTTTTAAGGATTGAATTCTGTCACGGGAGGCATCTGATAAGCGAGAAAGGCGAGACGGGCGAAAAAGCGAGAAATGAAAACATCCATACTCCCCATTCTTTATAAAAAGGTATCAACCCTCCTTCCCGAAGAAAAACCATTTCCCGTTATACTCCGGTGAGGGGGTGATGGGTGAAGAACCCGTATGGAAGCCTGAGTGGGCAGGGTTCCTTGAATGAAATGAAAGGAGAGCGAAACCGGAAATCGAGCGGATTTGTCTGATTTGTGAGTTTTCACAAATCAGTGGGGTTCCAAGGGGTATGGCCTCTTGGTCGCAGGGCCTCAGCCCGAGAAGGGAGGCAGGGAGCTTTAGCGACCGTCGGAAGGGGGAAAGGGGAGCTTTTCCCCTCCGAGTTCTCGATGTGGAAAATCCGGCGTGGTACTGAACCCATCACTCCCGAACCCTTTTCATTGGTTGAGGGTGGCGGAGCCGCCATGGGGAATTAGTAGTTCGAAAACAAATTTTTTTTGGTTAGGAAACAATGACCCTGTTTTTTCCCCGGCGCTTGGCTTCATAAAGAGCCCGGTCCGCCTTTTGGATGAGATTCTCTCCATTTTTAACCCGAGAATCGGGTTGATAGGCAGCTACCCCAAGGCTCAGGGTGAGAAACAGAGTCTTCTTATCTATATGGAAAGGATTTTCCGCTACTTCTTTTCTTATGCGTTCTCCTATTTTTCCAGCCTGATCTTTATCAGTATGGGGCATTACCACCAGGAATTCCTCCCCTCCATACCGGCCCACCACATCGTAGGGACGGCAGGAATTTTTGATCCGCCGGGCGGTCTCCACCAAGATAGCGTCCCCAAACGTATGCCCGTATATATCGTTAGCCTTTTTGAAATCATCCAAGTCAGCCATCCCCACTGTCAAAGATTTTCCTTCACGTGAAGCCCTCTCTACTTCTTCATGGAGGCGCTTTCTTGATGCTCCGTGGTTCAATAAAGAGGTCAATGAATCCGTAATGGCTTGAATTTTTAATTTCTCATTGGCTTTTTTTAACTTTTTCTCCATTTTGATCCGTTCGGTAATGTCCCTGGCCATTCCTTGGGCCGCATAGGGTTTTCCGTTCCGGTAGATCACCGAGGCTTTGGTTTCCACATACACGTATGTTCCATCCTTTCTTTTTAACTTAAACTGAGTGAGTTCTTTCTGATATCCCTTTTTTTTCAATTCTTGGAGTATTTTATCGACCTTGGAGAATTGATCGGAAGATAAAAGTGAAGAAAAGTTTAAATTTCCTATCTCTTCCTTCTTGTAGCCCAATCCTTTCAATGCGGCCAAATTCGCATCCAGAAAATTTCCATCGAAATCATGAATGAATATCCAATCCATAGACCGGTCAAACAAAGCCCTGTATCTTTCTTGGCTCTCTTTCACGGCCTGCTGAGCCTTTCGGCGTTCCGTAATATCTTTGGCTATTCCCTGAGAAGCCACAACTTTTCCTGATTTTACAATGGCGCGGGTGACTAGCTCCACTGGGATTCTGTATCCATCCTTGTGGAGGATTTCTACTTCAAACGGAGAGGACAAGTTTTCTTGTTTTTGGCGTGATTCCAAGCGCTTCTTGACTTCTTTCCCGTACCCCGGAGCCAGAATATCTTTCACATTCATGTTTAACAATTCTTTAAGTGAGTATCCAGTCACTCGTTCCGAAGATCGGTTACCAAAGATAAAATTTCCATCCAAATCAACCTGAAAAATCACATCCCAGGTGTTATCAAGAATTCTTTGGAGCTTTTCTTTCTCTATCTTTAATGAATTTTCCACTCTTCTTCTCTTGGAAATATCCCTGGCAATAGCGAGATACTCGTTTCGGCCCTCAATGGTTTGACTCTGAAGATTGACTTCAAGGGGAATTCTATTTTTGTTTTTGGAAAGAACCTCCATCTCCACAACCATTTTTCCCTTCCGGTCGAGCTGTTTTTTTAGAGAATCGATACGGCCTTTTTGTGAAGAAACCACAATATCCTGGGGCTTTTTCCCTAAAAGACCTTCCCTGGAATATCCCAACACCCTACAGGCTGTGTGGTTCACTTCCACGAAACACAGCCGATCATCCGCTACAAAAATCAAATCCGGAGCTTCTTCACATAAAATGCGGTACCGCTGCTCCTCGATCAAAGAAGCTTTTTTGGGATAACCTGGAGAACCTTTTTGTTTTTGAGACAATCGAATCTATCTTCCCCCACCGGAGTCTATGACAATCCGCTTTTTCACTACGGTGTGTTCCATTGATTTTTAGGATTTTTCACTCTATTTATATAGATTATTTACAAGTTTTGTCAAATCTAAAAAAAACCAGTCCCGTTTTTAGAAAACAACCTCATTCCAGCAAACAGTCCATAGCTTGTCTTATCTCCTAGCAACCCCTAAAATAAAAAGAAATGGATATGTTCGAATTCATGTATAAAGACCAAAAGACCCGAATTTTCAATATCAGGATATTTCATGCCTAAAGAATACTGCCATTGGGTGATGGCAGAAAAAATCAAACAAATCCTTCCTCCTTCCCCTATAAAAAATATTATCCAAAAAAATATAAATCTTTACCGTCTAGGGGCGGTCATCCCGGATTCTCCTCTATACCACATTCCCTGGAAAAAGAGGGAAAAATTCCAAAACACTGCCCCACGTCTTCACGGAAATCAGGGGGAAAACACCCTTTCTTTCATCCCTTCCACAGTGCGGCATTACGGCCTCAAGATGAACTCCCGCATCTGGGCTTTTTTATCGGGTATTGTGACCCATATCGCTACAGACAGTCAGTATCATCCTCTGGTGTTTTATTTCTGTGGAAATCAAAATTCTCACAATCCTCAGATCTCTCAGGGCGCCGTTTACCGTCACCGAAGATGGGAAACCAATCTAGACCTTTTCTACATGCAAAATTTTCCTCTGCCCCATAATCCCAAAGTGGATTCTTTATTCCGGAATATGGAAATGGGTCCTCTTGAATTTTTCAAGCTGGTTCATTTTTATTACTTTCAAAACCAACCAATCCGGTTGAAAGCTGTTATCCAAACTTTGAATTGGCATCGATTCTTACAAAAATTTTTTTCAATCAAAAATTTCTTCCACTTTTTTGACATCCTCAATCAATTTCCATCCGTCTATCTTGATGATTTTTTGGCTCTTTTCTACTTTCCCCGGAAAGAAATTCCCGCCAGTTTTCATCAGAAAATTATAAAATACCAACATCCTGTAACCGGAGAACCTCAAGCTAAATCTCTGAAAAACATCGAAGACCGGGTTGTGGAAAAAGCTGCAGTAACTTTATCCATTATCGATCGATCCCTTTCCAACAAACACCCAGAAAGGAAGGTGGAGCAACTCAAGGGGCCTTCTCTCTCTACCGGATTGGATAACTCCTCAATTGAAGAAATGATTCACTTCAAAATAAAGCCTCCAGATACTCTTTTCAACATCTGAGAGGTCTGAGGAAATCATCTTCTAAAAATTTTTTTTAAAGTCAAAGCAAACAATTGTCAAAAATCTCCCCTTCTGTACAGGGCTTTTTTGTATCTCCAGACTCCATTATGCATAAATAATTGTGCATTTTTTCATAAAATTAAAAATTTCAGAAAATTTTGAGCTGAACTTTTCTACTTTTTCACAAAGTTATCCACAATTTGAGTGGAAAATTGAGAAAATGAACAGGGTTGTGAATTCTTTTTGCAATTTCTATAATAAGTGTGTGGGATGAAAATGAATTGATTTTAGTCCATTTCCACGGGAAATCTCATGTTTTTCTTTATCGGAGGTATTCAGCCAAAGACCGTCACCTTAGATGAAAACCCCCGTATCTGCCCCGCTTGCGGTCGTTACCAACTTTATTTAAAAAGAAGAGATCAATACTTGAGTGTCTTTTTTATTCCACTTTTTCCGGTCAAAAAAGGTTCCCTCTTATTGATATGTGAAAACTGCAGTTCTGTCTTTGACCAATATGGAAACCCCATGAATAGGCCCATTGACTCCAAATCCAATAGGAAATGCCCTTCCTGCGGAAAAGAAATCTCCCCTGCTTTTTCTTTTTGTCCTTACTGTGGGAACAAACTCTGAAAATATCAACAGAAAAATTCTTTGCTCGTTTTCACCACTTTTGAAGAAAGACCCAGCACACCCACCATATTGATGATAACCACAAGGCCCAAGAAAAAATCCAGAAAAATCCACATAAACTTCAATCCCCCTATAGCTCCAATAAAGCAGCCCCCCACATAGATCAACCGCATGGCCACAGAGAATTTGTAACCAAAAAGATAATAAGCCAGTTTTTCTCCATAAAACCCGATCACATAAATGGTGGAAATTACAAAAAGAAAAAGAGATGAACTCACCAGAATCCCCCCGATGGTTCCATATAATTCTGAAAAAGCGGTCGCCGGCATGGCCGAAGCTTCAATCTCTTTGTTCTGCCACACTCCCGTACATAGCAATACCAGAGCGGACATGGTTCCGATCACGATGGTATCGAAAAAAACACTGATCACTCCCCATAACCCCTGTCTAGAAGGATGATCGGTTATGGCAGCGGCATGAGCAATGGGAGCACTTCCCATTCCTGCTTCATTGGAATAAGCTCCTCGGGCCATCCCCCATCTTAAGGCCAAAAGAACAGCGCCTCCGGCGGTTCCCCCAAAAGCAGCCTTTCCCGTCAAGGCTCCTTTGAAAATCATGACAAACACTTGCGGAATCACTTGGATATGGAAAAGGATGATTCCCACACAACCCATCAAATAGAGACTGGACATGAAGGGCACAAATTTTTCAGAAACTTTTCCCACCCTTTTGACCCCTCCCATCAGGATAAGTCCGATCATCACAGAAATGATCAAACCCGAAACAATAGGGCTGATTCCCAAGGATTTCCCAGAACCTGATGCGGAGTTGGCTTGAACCATAATACTGGAGAATATCTCCAGCATAAAAATAAAAGCAAAAAGACTGGAAAGAAAAGGGGATTTGAGTCCTTTTTTCAAATAGTACATGGGGCCTCCCACGTATTCGCCCTTTTCATTTTTTTCCCTGTATAAGATACTCAACACAATCTCTGAATATTTGGTGGCCATCCCCACAAACGCCGTAACCCACATCCAGAAAATGGCTCCGGGCCCCCCAAAAAACAAGGCCACAGATGGTCCGATGATGTTGGAAGCTCCCACTGTGGAACCCAGTTCAGCAGTGACCGCTTGAAAAGGAGTGATGGTTCCCTTTTTATTGCTTTCTCTCTTTGATCTCCTGAACAGAGCTCCTAAAGTTTGACTCCATACATAACCGAAACGGCGGAACTGGATAAACCTCAACCGGAAAGTAAGAAAAAGGCCTCCTCCGACCAGAAGGAAAAGCAGCGGCGCTCCCCATAAGAATCCGGTGATGCTGTTTATAAGAGTTTCCAATGACTCCATACTCAGGGCTCCGAAAAAGGAGAGATACATTGATTCTGAAATCACAACTATAACACAACATTTTCGGGAGAAAAATATTCTTACGGATTTGACCGTATTCTGAAGCTGTGATAAAAGGTTTCTTCATGGATTCAAATTTTTTCGAGGAGGAAAAGATGAAACGATTTCTTCACTTATCTTTCATCATTTCTTTTATGGCTTTTATTTTTCTATCCCTTGTACCTTTTACCTATGCTCAATTAAGAGGAAAAGCCCTTTATGAAAGATTGACCGAGGATGAAGATCTAATAAAATTTAAAGGAATTTCCAAATTTCACTGGACTCCTGATGGAAAAGCTATCTATGTTTATAAAGAAGGAACATTCCAAAAAATCCATATCCTTACAGGCAAAAAATCTCCCCTCTTCGACCATAAAGCTCTCATTTCCGCCTATAATGAAATCACACACAAAAACCTGGATAAACTGCCCTTTAAGGATTTCACTTTTATGGATGAAGGACAAAAAATTCGTTTCAAAGTCCAAACCAAGGGCTATATCTATGATCAAAACACCCAAAAGATGATTTCTTATGTTCCTAAAAAAAAGGTCAGGGGAGTCCGGGGAAGAGTGTATACCGAAGTCTTTTCTCCCAATCTGAAATACAGAGCCTATACAAGAGATTACAACCTGTACATCCGAGATATGGAAGGAAAAGAAACACCCCTAACAACCAACGGCCATAAAGAGTTGCGGAACGGCTTTCCTGACTGGGTCTATCCTGAAGAACTCAGCCAGTACAAAGCTTTTTGGTGGTCTCCCGACTCCCAAAAGATTGCTTTTATGCAGTTTGATGAACATCCCGTAGTGAAATACCCCATTGTCCACGATACCGATCCGAACCCCCAGATGGAAATGCAGAGTTATCCCAAAGCAGGAACCAACAACCCTATCGTCAACCTGTTCATTGTGGATATTCAGAGTCAAAAAATCACTCGCATTGAAACCGGTACTGAATCCAATGTTTACTTCCTGAGAGGAAAATGGACTCCAGACAGCAAAGAATTCACCTTTCAAAAAATGAACAGACTTCAAAACCAGATTGAACTATGGGCGGCTGACCCGGAAACAGGAAAAGTCCGGCATATCCTTAAAGATGAAGACAAATGCTATATTCAGGCTGACTTTGATCTCACATTTCTTAAAAACAGTCCCCGTTTCCTTTGGACCTCTGAGAGAAGCGGCTGGAATGAAATTTATCTCTATGATTTGAAAGGGAACCTAGTCAAACAGATCACTCATCAAAAATTACCGGTTCTTTCTCTAGTGGATGTAGATGAAGAAAACGGCTGGATCTATTTCACCGGAGCAGAAAACAGAGGGATGGAATTTCATTTTTACCGGGTCAAAATGGACGGGTCTGAATTCACCCGATTGACCCAAAAACCAGGCTCTCACCGAATCAGTCTTTCCCCAGGAACTCAGTATTTTGCAGACACTTTCAGCTCCTTTGAGACTCCCAAAAAAATCACCCTTCATACAGCCAACGGAGAATTTATTAGAGAGTTAGGGCATTCTGTCGTCAGTGAAGAATTTCAAAACTTCCAACTTATCAAACCTGAACATTTTGTTTTTAAGTCCGCTGAGGGGAACTACAATCTGGATGGACTCTTATACAAACCCGCCCACTTTGATCCCCATAACGAATACCCTCTTATCCTCTCGGTTTACGGAGGACCTGGCTCCAAGATGATCCGAAACCGGTTCATTATGGATGACAGAAGGCAAGCTCTATCCCAACTGGGTTTCATCGTCTTATCCATAGATCATCGAGGGGTCTCCAGACGAGGAAAGAAGTTCCAGAATTTGATGTACATGAATCTGGGAGAAATCGAACTGGCCGATCATACGGCAGCAGTGAAACATATCGGAGAACGGACCTATGTGGATCAAAATAGAGTCGGAATAACCGGACATTCCTACGGCGGATACCTCACCTGTATAGCGCTACTTAAAGCTCCCGAAATGTTTGATGTGGGAGTGGCAGGAGCTCCTGTTACTGACTGGAGAAATTATGACACTATTTATACCGAACGCTACATGCGCAGACCTCAGGATAATCCTGAAGGTTACAAGAAAAGTTCCTGCATGAATTATGCCGAAAATCTCAAGGGGCATCTCTACATTCATCACGGGTGTGTGGACAACAACGTCCATCCCGGAAACACCATCCAGTTGATTCAAGCTCTGCTCAAACACAATAAAAAATTCGATCTGATGCTCTATCCAGAACAGCGACACGGAATCCGGTTTGAACGCTACCCGGAAGCCCGAGTGGAGTACTTTATTGAACACCTAAACCCCGAAGTAAAATAAAAACTCGGGATTTCACTTGAGAATTTCATGAGGATTTCTTTTTTTTGATCTCCATCTTGGCTCCAATATGTTCTTCCTCTTTAAATATCTGTGTCAACTCAAAAGTGTATTGTTTCTCTCTGTATAAAAAAGGCTCATTCTTACCTGAAGAAAAAAGATTTCCCTCCAATTTTTTTAAAAGTTGAGGGTGAAGGTAATATTTAACCTGGTCACCCAATTTTATCTTTTCTATTCCCAAATCAGCAGCGTACTCTTGAGCGGTCTTATTGAAGTACCTGATCCTTCCTTTCCTGTCGAAAACAAATAGGCCCACCTCTCTATTTTCCAGAGAATCTTGCAAAGCCTTGTTGACTAAGAATAAATTCCGGTAGTGCTTCCACAGTTTGATCTCTCTGAAAGGAAATACCAGCCGGAGTCCAAACCAGTACAGGGATGCCATCACCAGTCTGGGAATCTTTCCCACTTTGCCCAAAAATGAAAAAATTTTATTTTTGAAAAGCTCCCATTCCTTTTGAGAAAGAGGACTTTTTTTGGAAATAGAGACATTCCCGTATTTATTGCAAACACTTAAAACTTTATCAAGCAACTCCTCATTGTAGACATGAATATGAAGGTGATGATGAATGATGGAAAGAGGACTTTCTATAGGATTGGGTAAAGATTCCAGTTCTTTTACCAATTCTTCTTTTCTCTTTAATCCTTCTATGTTTATCTTCAAACAAAAACCCGGATGTTTGGCTTCTTCCCTCTTGTAATCAAGGCCTGATTTTTGAACTTTTATCTTATCTCGAAATTCTTTCATTAAACCTTCGATTTCCATTTCCTTTCCCAAAGCCATCAGCCAACCTTCCAGGATATCTACGAAACCCAAAGCCCCTGCATCCACGATTCTTTTCCTTCTGAGAATGGGGATCTCTTGAACCTCTGGGTTTAAAACTTCTTGGAGCGTTTTTTGATAAGATCTTTTTAGGATTTCGGCGATGTCTTCTTCATTTTCAATCGCTTTTTTAGCTTCCTCTGAAGAGACTCTCATGGCGCTGAGGATGGTGCCTTCTTTAGGGTTTCGAAAAGAGTGGTAGGCAGACCGAGTTCCTTTTTCCATGGCTTTGACAAAATCTTGAGCTTGGAGAGAGTTCAGGTTGTTTTCTGAAATATAGGCAGCAAAGCCGGAAACATATGCCGACATAGCTGTTCCTGAAAAACCAGTTCCGTCCTCTCTAATGCGGGAAGCAATCCTTTGAATGGTTTGACCAAGAGTGGAAAAGAGAAGGTCGGAAGTCAAATTGTGGAAAGAAAAAAGAAAATTTTTCCCCGTATCTCCATCGATAACAGGATATATATTCAGCCTGTTCAAGGTACTCATATTCTTCCTTAATTTCTTTTTAACACAAGTGAACATCTTCCAAAGCACAGCATTTTCTATCTTTCTATAACCAAATTTTCGAAGGGCTACAGAAAGGACATGAGGCCCTGTATGGCACCCCACAACTTTTCCCATCTGATGGGATGAAATCTCCCTTATTTGTCCATCAAATTCTTCTATGAACCGTTTTTCAATCTTCTGAGCATTAAGTCTGGTTTTTTCTCCCCCATAATTGATCCTTATGGATATTTTTTCTTTATAGCCGACTACTTTTTTAGCTTCAGAAAATATTTTATTTTCTACATTAACCTTGGGAGTAGTGGCCACAGGGATAGGATTTCCTTCTTTTAAGGTAATGATCGAACTCAACCCTAAAAAGTCCGAAAGTATGGATCCCCATTTCTTAAGTCTCTTCACTCTCCCGCTTCGCCGAAGATACCTCAGTTTATAAATGGCCGCATATAAGTGGACTTTTTCTCTTGCTTTTTTAACATGATCGACTACTCCGGAGACTTTTTTTCCTTCTGCAGCTAATTCAGCTGCCTCTTTGGCAATAAAGTACTGAGCGCTGAATGCCTGCTTGGAGTCAACCACTTCGATATGATTATTTAAATCAGCACTCACTCTTTCTGCAGCTCTCTCTACATTTTTGAAGATTTTGCTGAATTGTTTGGGGAAAAGGACACAAACCACATCTGTGGATCCCCGAGAAGCCTCTCTGAGAAACTGCTCGCTTTTTTCCAAAGAAATCGCCCCTGTCGTGGGTAAATCCTTTTTTTTGACCTTTTGAAGATATCTAAAAAAAGAATCTTTACTTTTAAAAACACCCCTATCAGGATTTTCCTGACGGGAAGGAGAAATGATGACAGAATTTCCGTTTTTATCTATGACTTTAAAAGGGATGACGAAGACTTGCTTTTCCCTAACAAAAGTTTCTTCCAGCCCTGAAGCCTCCTCGGCTACAACCTTTACCCTAACCATTTTGATTTTTATTATCTCATAAATGGATAAAAATAGTTAACCTGAATTATTCATAAAAAGGCTGATTTCTAACTTAGATACAAGTAAGGAGTCCATGAAACTGACTTTCTTTACGTACGCCTTGAGAAATTCTCTTAACTCATTCATACTCTTTGTGTTATTTATACGTATAGGCCTTTTTATGAATAATTCAGGCTAAAAAAGGTTATGATAATAATTTAAAAAATGATTATCCACAGGATAAAAAAGTATGTAAAAAACTCCTCCATTTCTTTCAAAGTTAAAGCGGTGCGAATCGGTCTAGGTTACACTGCAGTCAGTCTTGAAAGCGGAGCTACAGGAGTGACCTATACATTTTCTCCGCATTCTTCCCCAGGCTGTTCTCTTTTTAAGGGAAAACGCCCCCTTTCTGGGAAAAGGGCTTCAGAACTCCTTGCTTATTTGGGGTCCAAAGATCGAATTGAGTCCGCTTTGGGACTGGCCACAGTCAATGCTCTAGTGAATACAAAATCGGAGAAGACAGTCTCAGGAGATATTCTCAAATTTTTGACTATTCAACCCGGTGAAAAAATGGTTATGGTGGGTTATTTTGCTCCTTTGATCCAGCCTCTTAAAGAAAAAGGGGTCAACCTGACTGTGTTTGATGAAAAAGAAAATCGGGATCTAGGGATCCTTCCTTATCAAAAATCATCCCAATACCTGCAAACCTGTAACACAGCTTTGATTAGCTCCACCAGCATCATCAATCACACCATTGATCCCCTTCTCGATTGTGTTCAAAATTGTCCTCAAGTGATCCTTCTCGGAGCTTCTACTCCCCTTATTCCACAGATCTTCGAGGATACTCCGGTCGATTATTTGGCAGGAATCCTGGTGACTCATCCCCAAGAGGTTCTCAAGGTTGTTAGTGAAGCCGGGGGAATGGGATTTTTTAAACCTTATGTCCAAAAGGTTAGGGTTCGGGTGGAATGAATCACCCTAATCTCTCTTGTCCTTCCTCCTTCCCCCATCCTCTTTGAATTAATTTTTCTGCGACTCTATCTTTTCCAGCAATTTCTCTACTGCTCTCTTCAGCTGTTCATCCTTACCTTCAGCCTTACTGTCCGGATCGTTGTGAACAATAATATCAGGGACAGCAGGCCCGTGTTCCATGTTTTTGTCAGTGGCCTTGACATACCAGGCCCGAAAGGGAACTCTCACATAAGATCCATCCATAAGCCCCTTTCCTCCGGTAGAAATGACAGCTCCAAAAGTAGGAGTTCCCACGAGGGTTCCGATTTCTAGAGTTTTATATGCATGAGAGAAAATTTCGGCGTTAGAGTAACTGTTGGCATTGCATATAGCTATAGACGGTTTGGTCCAGGGATAAAAGGGAAGTCTTTCAGCAAAGGGATAATAGTCTCTGAATTTTTTATGTTCCTTCTCCAAATCTTCCGCGGCCCCTCGAGGAATGGTATAGGAATGCTGATCAACATTCAACACAGCCATCAAGTAATCGGTAGTCCATCCGCCCCCGTTGAAACGAACGTCGATCACGATACCTTCCTTCTTTTCTCCCACAGCTGTAAGCTCCCTTTCGAAACGCTCGAAACTCCTCATATTCATCCCCTGAATGTGCAGGTAGCCAAGTCGACCATCGGAATATTTTTCGGTAAGTCTCCGTCTTTCATCCACCCATTCATTGTAAAGTTCTGAACGTAAATTTGAAGTGGGTCGGATAACCACCTCTCGCCTCTCCCCTTTTTTGCCTTCAACCTCAAGGATCACCTTTTGAGAATCCGTATTGGTTAAACGGGAATAAAAATTGACCTCTTGATTCACTTTTTCTCCCTCTACAGAAACGATCAGATCTCCTTTGTACAACCGGCTTTTCTCTCTGGAAGCCGGGGACTCGGGAATGACTCGCTTCACCCGCATTCCTTTTTCTTCTGGAACAATTTCAACTCCCAACAAACCAGTTGTTTCCTTCTGAGTTTCAGACCGGTCGGGACCATACAAACCCATATGACTTGAATTCAATTTACCCAGCATGATATTGAACATATCCCGGAAATCCTTATTGGTGGAAGCCTTCATGGTCCACCCTTTGTATTTCTTTTTTAAAGCCAACCAATCTTCACCGTGAAAATCGGGGTCATAGAACCGTTTCTTAAGAGTGCGCCAGGCTTCTTCAAATATCTGCTCACGTTCTTGGGGATGGTTTAGGCTCATTTTAGCCTTAAACGGCAAAGATTCCATTTTTTTACTCTGTGTTTCAATCCGAGCTAACCGTCCTTTCCTCAATAAATACAGGTGTTTTCCTTGAGGACCCAAGGTCACAGCATAGGGGTTCTGCCCGCCTTTAGTGAGGGCCTGGGTTTCTGTCCCATCCCATTTGATACTGTACAAGTCCCGCCCATCACTGGTGTTGCTTCGAGCTACAAAATAAAAGGTCTTTCCATCTTTTGAAATCTCCAGATTGGATTCATTCCCAGGCAAAGAAGTCACCTGTTCCAAACGTTCATGAATATTCTTTAAATCGATCTCAAGAGGTTTGACCTTTTCCTTCTCTTTCTTTTTCTCTTTTTCTTCCTTTTCCTCCTTTTCTTCTTTCCAATCCCGTTGGGTCTTTTCCCAGTCCTCTTCTCTCAGCCAAGCAAACCAAATGTCGTTGTTCCGGTTGTTTCGAGCAGAAATAAAGGCCAATTTGGAACCATCTCGACTCCAAACAGGATATACATCTCCCCGCGGGTGCATACTCACATTTACCGGACCTTTACTGTTATCCGCCGCATGAATATAAATTTCACTGTTGAAGTTGAGGTCGTCCAATGAATAGGCCAACCATTGACTGTCTGGACTCCAGGTCACATGCCCGGGTTCAGCCCACCCCTTAAGGAGGGTCGTTTCATCGATGATTTTGCCTTCAGCCGAAATGTCGGCCACAATCAACCGGCTTCCATCCCGAAGAAAAGTAATCTTTTTCCCGTCCGGAGAAACCAATGGATGGGTTTCATTCTCTTTGGTTTCAGTCAAACGGATCGTTTGGTGTTTTAAACTTTCAAATATATCGGGTTCATCCTCCTCGGCTGATTGAACTAAATAAAGGTCATACTGACCTTTTCTATCAGAGGCAAAGATGAGTTTTTTTTCGTCTATCCATGTAGAGTTCATATCTCGGTATGAATGCTTACTCAGATTCACGGTTCGTTTATACTCTTTATCGTTTTCTTTTACAAAAACCTCTCCTCTGATGATCAGAGCGGAATATTTACCCTCTGGAGAAACCGCATAATCCCGGACATTTTTAGTGAAGGTTTTATACTCAACGGGATAATAACGATAATCGGCTCCCAGCTGTATATCCACTTTATGGAGCTCTCCTCTGTTTGTATTCAAAGTATAAAGGTCTATCTTTCTTTCCATTACTAAGAGGTTCCCTCGTTCGCTTACATCATAGTACCGAACTCCATCGTCTTTAAAATTAGTGAGCGGCTCCGGCTCCCCCACAATTTTTCCTTCCTTATCCATACTCAAACGGTAGATATTGTATTTTCCGGAAGCAGCGCTTATGTAGTACAAGGTCTGTGAATCTCCCCACTTTGGAAGATAATCCTGCCCCTTATAGTCGGTAATCTGAATATATTCCTCTTCTTCAATATCATACAGCCAAATATTTCGGTTCGCCGGCCCCTGATATTCTTCCCGAGTGATGCGGCAGGAACCTCTAACAAAGGCTATAAATCTTCCATCGGGAGATAAGGTGGGGTTAGATCCTAAAGCATCCAGTACTCGGACCGGAGTTCCTCCTTCCACGGAAACAGAATGAATCTCAGGTTCCCATTCTACCTGCTGAAATGTTCGGCGGGTGGTAAACAATAGATTTTTATTAGAAGTCCAATCACTCAACTGATCCCCTGTGGAATGGTGAGTCAATCTCTGGGGAGTTCCTCCGCCGGAGGGAATAAGGAAAAGGTCATTGTTACCGTAGCGGTTACTGGAAAAAGCAATCCTTTGACCATCCGGGCTCCATCGGGGATAACTTTCATAGGCTTCATGCAGGGTCAGTCTTACAGCTCTCCCTCCTGAAGAAGGTACAATCCAAATGTCTCCTTGGTAGGAAAAAGCAATCTTGGAGCCGTCTGGATTTAATGAGGGATAACGGACAAATAAAGAACCCTCCTTTCCATAAACCATCGGTGATAAAACAACCAATACAAAAATAACCAAAGAAATCAAAGCCATTCGGTGGCCCTTTTGATTTTTCATGATCCCATCCTTTCTTTTTTTTCTCTCGTGAATACTGAGGAATTATGATAAAAATCAAACTCGAGAAAATCCATTTTCCCCTATTTTATGATATTTAATCTCGGATTAACAAGTGATTATCAGATCAAAAATACGGATAAAAAGTCTCAATGAGAATTTTCCTCAGAAGCTCCATAAAGGTGGCCGATAAGAGTTATATATTCAGCGGGCATGGCTTGTTCAAACTCCACTCCTATCTCGTAGAAATCCTTATGATGCGCCCTCACCCATTTAACCCTTCCTCTCATAACCAAGGTCTTTCGTGATTTAGATAATGTCAATTTCATCCTTAACAGAGAGTCCACCGAAAAGGACACATCACTCTGGAGCCTTAACCCATTTAAAGAAATATCCTTAGTGAAAGCATAGCTCTGTTTTGTTGTTGAGGTATGATTTTTACCAGAAAAGGCCTCTATCTCTACCCTGTTTTCCTCTTTTCTTCTCTTCTGTTTTCTTCGGTCTTCCTTTTGCATTTCAACTCCCTTTATCCAAAAATCTCCCCTCCAAAATAGAGTGAATTCAAATTTTTCCTCAAAGCTGACTTGTCAATATAAAAAAAACCCCCTTTTTTGTCAAAATAAATCAAAGATAGGAGTTCCCCCAAAAATTAAGCGAAAAAGCCCATAATTTCTTTTATTTCTGATAATTATCTAAAATCCCAAGTGGAATCCTAAAAAAATGGGGGAACTTTTAACACTTTTTGAGCTAAAATGGGGCCTCACAAAGCCAAGCTTTCAAAGCTTTTGCCTAAAGATTTTACCCAAGAGGCCCCAAATGCATTATGCCAAAATCGCTTCCAAATTGCGAGAGAAAATTATCCAATTTTCGGGAGAACTTTCTCCAGGTTGGCCCAAAGTGGTGCGGCGTTTCCTCGCTGAGAGTCTCTACGGCATTCAGGCGCGTCAATCTGTCCGTCTGACAGAGGTGGCCCGTGCGCTTGAGGAGAAGATTCCTTTACGAAAAACTCAGTATCGGTTGTGCCGTCAGTTAGGCCGTTGGGGACTTTGGTCCAAGCTCACCCATTCTTTACTGCGGATGGGTTCTTCTCGGGTCCAAGAGAAGACTCTTTTGGTAATGGATATCTCTGATGTCGCAAAAAGGTATGCGCAGAAGATGGAATACATGGCCCGAGTGTGGGATGGCAGTGAGGGAGCAGTGGCCCATGGGTATTGGACATGTCATGTGGTGGGAGCTGAGGTGGGAGAGATGGCTCTCACGCCTCTTTACAGTCGTCTTTTCTCCCAGAGAGGACCTGATTTTCGGAGTGAAAATGCCGAAATTTGTAAAGCCATATCTCTGGTCTCCAAGTCTACACAAAAAGGAGGTATCTGAGTCTTAGACCGGGGTGGAGACAACAGAGAAATTATCAATCACTTCTTGGGTGAGAAGTTGGGGTTTATTCTTCGCTCCAAAGGCCAGCGTCATCTGATTTACAGGGGAAAGAAGGATTCGGTAAAATCGGCTTCTCACCTACCGCCGCCTTCAGAATATGATGGCCTTGGTTTTGGCTCTCTCCTATTTTGCTATGGTTTACCTGGGAATGAAGACGAAATTGAGAGTGTTAGCCCGCCATGTTCTCACAGCAACCCGGCGGTTGTTCGGAATCCCTGATTTTCGCTTCTATGCCCTATCCGATGGGATTCGCGAACTCCTTTTTAAACGTCAGAAAGGCTTAGAGAGCTTCACGAAAATGGTGAAATCGGAAACTTCCCAACTGAAACTCTTTGACCCTTAAAATTTTTGGGGGAACTTCAAATATTTTTTTTATTGATTTCGAATAAATAGGTGTTTATCCTGTAAAGTTCACAATAGGTCAAACATAAAAAAAGGAGGACCGCATGAGGAAAAAGCTTTCATTGTTTTTAGCCATTCTGTTTCTCTTTGTTACAACCAGCTTAGCTCAAAACCTGGTGCTCAAAGGAGGAACCATCCTGACCATCACTCAAGGGACCATCAAAAACGGAACTATAGTCATCGAAGACGGAAAGATTGCAAATGTAGGAAAAGATATCCCCATTCCCCCAGGAATTAAGGTTATCGATGTCTCAGGCAAGTATGTTATGCCCGGAATTATTGATTCTCATACCCATATTGCTCTCACCGATGTGAATGAAGCCACGGATCCTGTCACCCCTCAGATCTGGATGAAAGAAGCTTTGGAGCCCTCCGATGATTCCCTATTGAAGACTCTGTCCGGAGGAGTAACTACGGTGAAAACCATGCACGGAAGCGCCAATGTGATCGGAGGAGTCAATGTCACTATAAAACTCAAGTACAACCGCCCTGTTGAAGAACTGATTGTGGATGATGTCCGCCAGCAGCTCAAAATGGCATTGGGAGAAAACCCCAAACGCCTCTATGGGGAAAGAAAGAACCAGATTCCTTCCACCCGAATGGGAAACGCTCACGTGATGCGCAAGGCCTTCCTGAAAGCCAAAGAATACAAAGAAAAATGGGAGAAATACAAAAAAGCCAAAAAGGAAGGAAAAGAAGATCTCTCCAAGCCTAAAAAAGATTTAAAGATGGAAACTCTCAAAATGGTGCTTGAGAAGGATCTGGCCATCGACTGCCATGTGTACAGGGCTGATGAAATCGTCTGGGTTATCAATTTCTGCCAGAAGCATGATCTTCCACTTAAACAGCTTAGCCACTGTGTGGATGGTTATAAAGTAGCCGACGTCCTGGCCGAATCTGGGGTCTCCTATGGAGGCTGGATTGATTGGTGGGGATTCAAAGAAGAAGCCTACGATGGATGTCCCTATGGATACGAAATCATGTATGATGCCGGAACCAATATTGTGATCAATTCAGACAGTCTAACAGAGGGCCGCTTTCTGTTTTTAAATGCCGCCAAGGTGCTCAAATACAACGATATCCCTAAAAATGAAGTGCTGAAGATGATCACTCTGAACCCGGCTGAGGCCTTGGAAATGGAAGACCGTGTGGGAAGTATCGAAGTGGGAAAAGACGGAGATATCGCTGTTTTCGATAAATATCCTTTAAATTCCACAACTAAATGTTTGATGACCATCATCGAAGGAGAAATCTTTTTCGATTATGAAAAAGACAGCGTCACCGCTGGAAGGAGGGCTCAATGAGTCTTAAACATATCAAATCAATCTTTTTGGTCGTTTTGACTGTGATGAGTGTAAGCGTTCTGGCGGGGACCCAGGACGTTATCCTCATTAAAAACGGAACGGTGGTTCCGGTAGCCGGAGAAAGCATTTCGGAAGGAAATGTGCTGATTAAAGATGGAAAGATTGCCAAAATAGGACCCAACATCACCGCTCCTCCGGAAGCTGAGGTGATCGATGCTTCAGGAAACTATGTTTACCCTGGAATGGTCCATCCTTTAACCACCGTGGGATTGACTGCCTACCCAGGACAAAGAAGCGATGTGAATGAGAAGGGAACTTCCACGCCTCAGATAGACCCCTACGATGCTCTCAACCCGGAAGACCCCTGCATCAAAGTCACTCGGATTGAAGGAGTGACCACAGTGGTGGCCGTTAGTGGAACTCGAAGTCCCATCAACGGCAAGGCTGTGGCCATGAACCTGGAAGGACGCTTTGCTGAGGAGATGGTAATCCAAAGGTACACCTGCCAAATATTCAATACCGGAGCCAAGAGACGAGAAAAATATCCTTCCACCTATCCGGGAGTGATGTCTTTTATCCATAAAAAGCTTTATGAGGCTCAAAGATACATGGAAAAGAAACAGAAAAAGAAGGAAGAGAACGAGGAATTCAATCAGGATCTGGAGAAAGAAGCTCTGATTCCGGTTTTAAAAGGCCAAGTTCCCGCTCTCTTCATCACCTATGATGAGGTGACCATCCGGAACGCCCTTAAAATTATTGATGAATTCAAACTGGACGGGATTATCCATGCCACTCAGAACATCCTCAAGTTTACAGACCAGTTGGCGGAAAAAGATATCCCCGTTTTATGGGGAGGAACCTCCAACGTCCCGGACAAAGATGAACCTTATGATTTGAATTACCATACAGCTTCCATCCTTGCCGAAAAAGGTATCAAGTTTGCCTTTACTCAAGGAAGGCCGGAAAGTCGGAACGCCCGAAATCTGCCGGTTCCAGCCAGTTTGTCGGTAGCTCATGGACTCTCAGAAGAGGAAGCTGTGAAAGCCGTAACTTTAGCTCCGGCTGAGATTATGGGAATTGAAGAACAGGTGGGATCCCTGGAGAAAGGAAAGACCGCCAATGTGGTTATATGGAGCGGGAAACCTATTCAAATGAGCTCCAAGGCCCAAACAGTCATCGTCAACGGAAAAATCATCCCCCAAAAAAGCATCCAGACAGAACTTAGAGATGAATATAAAAACATCGTAGAAAAACGACAATAGAAAAAAACGGCAATCCCCTTGAATATCAAGATATTTTAAGGATGGCCGCTCCATCGATCTTGCTTTCCTTAAGGAGGCGGAGAACTTTGTTGGCTTCTTTCAGGGAGAATAACTGCGTGGTGGTGTGAATAGGGATTTGAGCGGCCATCTGGAGGAGTCCTTCCCCATCCTTTCGTGTGGCATTGGCTACACTGCGGAGAGCCCGTTCATGGTAAAGATAGCGGGTGTAATCCATCTGGGGAATAGGGCTCATATAGATCCCTGCCAAGGCCTGGGTTCCTCCTTTATCCAGATGATTCAGGGCATCCAGAACCACAGGTCCGGCGGGAGTGAAATTGACAGCACTGTCCAGTTTGTGAGGAGGTTCCTCTTTAGAGGAACCTGTCCACACAGCCCCTAGTTTTCGAGCTAAAGCCCGGTGTTCTTCGCTTCTTGAAAATACATAAACTTCACATCCCCAGTGGACTGCGACCTGGATGGCTACATGAGCTGAGGCTCCAAATCCATAAAGACCTAAGCGCTGACCCGGATGAATTTCACTCAGCTGGAGGGCCCTATACCCGATGATTCCTGCACAGAGAAGCGGGGAGGCTTCCTGATCGGAAAAAACATCCGGGATGGGATAGGCAAATTTTTCGGGAATGGTAATAAATTCTGCATAACCGCCGTTGACATTATATCCGGTAAAGCGAGCCTTCTCACAGAGATTTTCATTGCCCCTGCGGCAGTATCTACATGTCTCATCGGTAGAATAGAGCCAGGCCACTCCTACCCGGTCTCCCTTTCTAAAACGCTCAGCCTTTTCTCCTTTTTTTTCAACAGTCCCCACAATCTGATGCCCAGGAATGACAGGGAGTGAAACTTCAGGAAGTTCCCCTTCTATTGTGTGAAGATCGGTATGGCAAACTCCGCAGACTTTGATTTTGATTTGAATATCTGTAGGACCCGGTTGAGGAGTTGAGACCTCCGAGTACTCCAAGGGGCCCTTTTCGATCGGGCCAAATTCTTTTAAAACCATAGCTTTCATAAGGTCATCTTCCTCCCTTAGATTTTACTTTTTTATCCTTATAAAGCCGGAGTTAGGGTAGAAAAAAGTAAATCCTGCTCTCCATCAACTGGCTCTGTAAGCAGATCGTTAAAGGATTTCTCCTAATTTTCGTTTGAGTCTCTGCAGGCGGTAGGAAAAATCCCTCTCATAGTAAGAAGAAATACCCCTGGAAAGAACCCATCCCTCCTCTGCCAATCTCTTGGCCTCTTGGTAATCTTTTTCCCGATGCTCCAGGTACATAGCCAGCTCCCTAATGGAAAATAGCTGGATTCGAGGTGAAGTCTCCATGGAAGTGATTTCTTTCCATAAGGAAACCGCCTTGTTCCACTCCTGGGTTTTCTTGAAAAAAAGGGAAAGTTTTTGTTTGGCCTTTAAAGAGACCTGAGGATTGAGCTTTCCTTCCAGAGCTTTTTTATAAAACAAAACGGACTTCTCGATCTCTCCCCTATTTTCCATGATCTTCCCCGCTCCAAAAAGATCCATAGCATCGGCTATCTCCTCATCCCCTTCTTCGGAAAAAATCAAGGCTCCCCGAACGAGAATTCCCAAGAGAGAGAGGAGGTCCTCTTGGTTGTGATAAAGAACAGGCTCAACGAGCTCAAAATTTCCGCTGCGCAGATACTGAAAATACCGCCAGGGAACTTCAGCCGAAGGGATATCTTCGGTGCGGCCGGTCTTAAGAACATTGCAGGCCAGGTAAGAGAGGCCACAACTTTCATATTTATGCTTCCACAGACTCCTCGCCGGATAAAGGAAATCCAGGTGAGGAAGCTCAGAGAGGATAAAAGGACATCGGTTCAGAATGAACCGGGTTTCCATGAGAGGCATATCAAATCCTTTTCCATTAAAGGTAATCACAGACTGAAAATTCATTTGTTCAAAAAATTCAGCCAACTCCCCCACCATCCGTTCCTCTGCAGCCAGGTCACCCAAAAAGTATTGCACCACATAGAACTTATTCTCACTGTAATATCCCATCCCCACCAGAAAAGGGACCACTCCAGTCCCCCCGGAGAGTCCAGTGGTCTCCAAATCTAAAAAAAGAGCTGTGGATAAGTTCAATTCTTCAAAGGCCGGATTTCCGCTGAAACCGGCCAAAATGTCACTGGCTACATCCAGGCCCCAAGAAAGGATAATTTTCCCGTAACGGTAATCCAGAGGGTAAGCATTCTCAAAATACTGAACAGGCTCTCGAGATAAGGGTTCAAAAGAAGATTTTTGAGCTTTGGGAGACTTTTCCTCCTGGGTAAGATTGATGAGTTTTTGGAGCTTTTCTTTAACCGATACGTCTTCATTTTTATCGATTTTTTTCCAATTATCCTGGATACGTTGTGATTTGGAACGGGTTTTTTTCTCTCTTTTAAGCTGCTCCAGCTTATCTTTGAGATCGCTCATCTTTTCTGATTATGCCTTAAGTTAGACTGAATGTTCAAGGCTCTTTTCCTTTAATTTAAACATCATTCATTCCATAAATTGCTTTGGTATCTAGACGTTATGGGTGTTTCCTGAAGATATTCCCCAAATTATTTTTATCATAATAAAAAGCCTTTATAAACCTCATTACCCCCCCCTCCATTCCTCCTCTTATCCTTTTTGATTCTAGGCAAAAAATTTTTCACTTTCTGGGATAAATCCCCTCTATCCCTTCACTCTCCCATAAACTGGAGGGTGAGGGTTCGAGAACGGGAGCGGTTATCAAAATCCACGAACACAATCTGCTGCCAGGTACCTAAGGTTAAGCGGCTGTGAGAAAAGGGAATGGTGAGAGAAGGCCCGATCAAGGATGCCCTGAGGTGAGAAAATCCATTGTCATCCCCCCAGGTAGCATCATGATGGTAAGACTTTTTTTGAGGGATCAGTTTTTCCATAAGTTCTGGGAAATCTTTTTGGAGACCCGGCTCGAATTCAATCGTAGTCACCCCCCCTGTGGAACCCGGAACAAACAGAGTCACTATACCGTTTTCCAATCTTGACTGGGAAAGAATCCGGGATACTCCGCTGGTCAAATCCTTCATGTCACTAAAACCAGAAGTGGAAAATTCCAAAGATTCATTGATCACTTTCATGCTTCTTATCCTCCTTTTTAATCTTATTCCAAATCAAATAAAAGGATTATCCTCTGGCTGAGAAAGAAGGATGAAAAATGGATTCCTACATATTTAAAAGAGCTTAAAATAACAGGACCATTCCCTCACTTAAAGCACAGGCCAGGATTTGGGAAAGAAAATCTGACTGTAGAGACGAAGAGCATAGCGATCGGTCATTCCTGCCACAAAATCCCCTACTCTTAGAGTTAACGGATCCTCTTGGGGATAAGGTTTGATGTGGTCCTGAGGATGGTGGATAAGGAAATCAAAAAGTTCCCTCAACACTTTTCCAGTCTTTCCCAGCTCAGCTTTGGCTTCCGGGTTAAAATAAACCTGGGTATATAAAAAATCCCTGAGTTCGGTAACAGCCTTTTTAATCTCATCGCTCATCGTGATTCTTTGGAGATCTTCTTTCAAACTAGAATCCACAACATCTCCTACCATCCTATCGATTCGGTAACCATGAAAGTCTCCCAGAATTTTGGTCAGCCGACCTGGAATATCCTTCTCTCTGATCACTCCAGCCCTTACTGCATCATCGATATCATGGTTAACATAAGCAATGACATCAGAAACTCTGACCACTTGACCTTCCAATGTAAGAGGGGTAACCCCTTTGTTTCCGACAAATATGTCCCCCATTCCTTTGGAATGTTTAAAGATGCCATCTCTTACCTCTTTGGTGAGGTTTAACCCCTTTCCTTCGTACTCCAATTTTTCCACTACACGAAGGCTCTGGTGATCATGGGAGAAACCCCCAGGTAGGAGTTGGGAAAGAGTTTTTTCACCAGAATGTCCGAAGGGGGTGTGCCCTAGATCATGGCCCAGAGCAATAGCTTCGGTTAAGTCTTCATTCAACCTCAAAGCTTTGGATATGGACCGAGCAATCTGAGAAACTTCCAAGGTATGGGTTAAGCGGGTTCGATAATGATCTCCGTATGGAGCCAGGAAGACTTGTGTTTTGTGTTTCAAACGGCGAAAAGACTTGCAATGGATGATCCGGTCCCGATCCCTCTGAAATTCCGTTCGGAGTGGGTGCAGTTTCTCGGTCCGCTCTCTTCCTCGAGTCTGGGAAGCCAGACAGGCTTGGGGGGCAAGAGAGCGTTTTTCAATCTCTTCCAGTTGTTCCCTGACCATCATTTCTCTCTGCTCAACAGATTCGGCTTAAATCTCCCAGGGGGTGTTTTGTTGAGCCTGTTTGATAAGAAGACGGGAGATGGGAAAGTTGATCTCCTTTTTATGAGAAAGCTCCATTTTCTCTGTAACCATTTTCAGGGATTCCTTTATTCCTATCCGGTTCATCATGGTAAAAGGACCTTCTTTCCACCCCAAATACTTTTGACATAATCTCTCCACATCCTTCATTTCCATGACTCCCGCTTGAACCACTTCAGAAGAAACCATAAAGGCGACCGCCTGAAACCTCTTTTTCAACATCTCAAGGACCATCAAATCAGAGGATTCCATCTGGGCCTTTTCCTCAGAAATCCATTTCACTGACGATTTGTCATCTGTTTTCTGGTATCGATCATTCATATCAACAAGGGTCTGAGGGGGCTGGAAAAAATTTTGATAATATTTGAATATAGGATCATCGGAAGAGGGATTGTATAAAGCCCCCACTTCTTCCATAAATTCAGGAATTCCCACTTCATCCATGAGGGTTAAAAACCCTTTGGAAATTCCAAACGCTTTCTTTCCTGAAGCTTCAATACTGATGACATCCATACCTTCTTCCTTCATCCTGGCTGCTTCCAGCATAAGAGAAATCAGAATCAATTTGACAGCCCCTCCCTTACGTTGTTTTTTTAAAGGTTCTTCAGGTATCCATTCCTTAAGCTTTTTTTTCTCTTTTCTATTCATACAAACTCCCAATCAAAAAAAGTCAATCCATCTTTAAAAATAATTCGATTTATTATAACACATAATCCCCGGAAGCGCCCAAATTTACCTTTTTCTTTTTCTTGAGCCTTCGGATTGATTGGAGTTAAAATAGATATATGAGTATAAAAGAAAATGTCAATCAAATATTAAAAGAACTCCCCTCCTATGTGCAGTTGGTAGGAGCTGCCAAAACTCGAACCCCCCAGGAAATCCAGGAAGCCGCCCGAGCAGGGATAAAAATCATCGGGGAAAACTACGTTCAAGAAGCTGAAGAGGCCCTCCAAGTGGTAGGTCATCGAGTAAAGTGGCATTTCATCGGACATCTTCAGCGAAATAAAGCCAAGAAGGCTGTGCGAATCTTTGATGTGATCGAAACAGTGGACTCCCTCAAAATCGCCAAAGAAATCAACAAACAGTGTGCCCGTATAGGCAAAGTTATGCCTGTCCTCATTGAAATCAACAGCGGAAGAGAAGAACAGAAATATGGAATTTACCCTGAAGACACTGAAGAATTTGCCAGCTCTCTCGGCAAATTCAATAATATCCATGTTCATGGGTTGATGACCATGGGTCCTTTTACTGGAAATCCCGAAAACGCCCGACCCTATTTTCAAGAAACAAAAAAAATTTTTGATAAACTGAACTCTAAGAACCTACCCCGAATAGAAATGAAAATTCTGTCCATGGGAATGACCAATTCTTATAAAGTCGCCGTTCAAGAAGGAGCCAATATGGTCAGAATCGGCACCAAGATCTTTGGGATACGAGAGTATGAGTAAACTTCAGCTCAAACTCAGATCAGGATTCCTTCTTTCCATCCCAATTTGATAAGATCGATTCTTTGGGGATCGCTCACTCCCAAATGATGACGAGTATCAGCCAAAAAAATGTGTTTAGGAGGAGGCTGTAAGGGTTTTTCTTCTCCAAAATACTGCTTCCGTTTGGCCTGCAAAATCCTCACCCCGGTCGAGTCCACAGCTACAGGATCCTTTCCCACCACCAGTCCTCTGTATTCCCACACGTATTTCCGGCTGTAATGATGAGGACCTATTCCATGGAAAAGCGGAGTCAACATCACTAAAATATTCAGCTTTGTTTTTTCCCGAAGATTATACTCTTTCCATATTTTACCCAAATCGGCGCAAGAATCTCCATGCCAGGCTGAAGCTCGGGGAGTGAACATGATGTAATTTTTGATACAGCTTCCCATACCCGACCAATGATGGGTCCGTCCAGGACGGGCATTAATCAAGACTGTGGCCTTCTCAAAGACAGGATTTCTCTTCACTCCTCGATCATCGATGCCGATATTCTTTTCGGGAACTCCCGCATCCATCACTCGCTTCTTGATGGCCTTCTCCACTTCTGCGGGGGTGGGAATGTAGTGCCACACGTTAGATTTAATACCGACCACATCTGAAGGTTTAACCAAAGTTTTCCATGCATTCACTGGATCCTGTACATCAAGGAGAGTTGTCACTGCATCATCCAACATCTTCTGAATGACTTCTTGATCGGGATTCTTAAAGGCTTCCAGAGCATTCTTATCCCGAATCAAAACCACTTTAGATTTGGAAGATTGACTCTTTGAATAAGGTCCTGAAAGGAAAGCTCCTGCCAGCGGAGAAACGGCAGCCAGACGGAGAAAATCACGCCGGGTTAATCCCTTTTTTCTCATTTCTTCCCTCCTATCCAGAGATCCAAATGAGGGCTTTTATCCAAAAAAAATTTCATCTAGGGCAATTTGTTTTTAACAGCTTTCATGGTCTGTTCAACCACAGAAGAAGAAGGCGCCTCAAAAATCAGGACCAGCCAGCTATCTTTCATCTTTTGGATGGCTGTCCATTTTCCCTCCCCAGTCTGAATCAGAGCCTTTTCTTTCGATTCGAACATATATGAGTCCAAAAAATTCTGATGTGCCCGGGAGGTTTTTTGGACAGAAGGATAGTGCACTATTAAAAGAATATACTTTTGGCCGTCCTGCCTGTATTTTCCCAGAGCGGCATCTGTGTTTTCATCTAAAATAAGAATATTCTTATCGGCCAGAAAAAAATGATAATTCAAGATCAAATGGTTATAAAAATAATGAATTTTTTGATCGATGAGGTTCTGCTGGGGAAAACGCAAGACGATGGAAGGTTTTTTTCCTGGGTGAAGAATTCGAGAATCAACAATAGACCCCAGATCTTTAAGAGTTTTTGTGGCTTTTTCAGTCATTTCCTCAGCGTAAAGTGAGACAAAAAAACGCCCTTTCCAAAAGGAAAGAAGACCCCCTTTATAGGTGGAACCCTGTCCCAGCCCCATCTTCTTTCCTTCAAGATCATGGGTAAAAACTCCAAAGGCGTTCCTAGATTCACCCATATCAAAGACGTCTGCATGGATATGCGGTTGTCCCTTCTGAGAATATTTTCGAGCCAGCAGTTTTTTGAAATTGTAAGCTCTGTAGACTTCTCCAGCTCCATCAATGTAGTCAAAGATAGATTCGGGACCATAGAATTCCCCTTCTCCTTGGGCTTTCCAGCCGTTAATCCGTGAAGGAAGCAAATCTTGGAGTTGGGATTCTTTGTTCTCATGACTCTGGCACATAAAAACTCCTGCGGAGAACAAAAGGATAACTCCCCACACCCATTTCATCATACTCGAATTTTACCAAAATCGTTTATCTTTGAAAACAGAACTGACGGAGAAATTTAACAGCTTCATCACATCGACGGAAGGTGGGAACACCGGATTTTTCAAGAAGTTCAGCCATAGGATTATAAAGCACTCCCGAATCGATGTTCACCACAAAAGGCTTATCGGTTTTCCTGAATACATCCACCAATCTTAAAGCAATACTTCCCTTCTGAGTGACGTTTTCTTTATGGTAAGGGGAAGTTTCTAGGGTCTGCATAGCGGGCGTCATGGGAACCGGAGAAACCACCGCACAATCTACCCCCGGATCCTCCAGGATAAGCTGAACACAACAGCTAAAGGTCAAATCATCGGCCACTGGAGTCACGTCTAGGGGATTCTTAATATCTTGAAGACGGTCAATACCCAAAGGCTCCAGGACCTGGGACAATTTTTTCATAGTCTGAGGAGAAAAGCGGGCCAGTTTCAATTTTTTTTCGTTTTCCAGATTATCGGACATGATCACACATTCAAAACCTGCATTGCTGATCAATCCCACCCGGGAACCCTTGATTGGTTTATCCTTCAAGAAACACAGGTTCCGGATATTGTTTTCAAACTCTAACAAACTGTCAGCAAGAATCACTCCGGATTGTTCTAACATCCATCGGGTAACCCGGTAATTTCCGGCCACCGAAGCAGTGTGGGTGGAAGTAGCATTCTGTCCTTCCTGGCTTCTTCCTGCTTTATACACCAGGATCTTCTTTCCTTCCCTAACCATTTCCTGGGCGGTTCGAACAAAAGTTAACCCTTCCGAAGGAAGAAATCCCTCCACATAAACAGCTATTATCTGAACCTCTTCCTTCCTTCTCAAATAATTCAGGTAATCCGGTATACTCAGGTCTATTTGATTTCCCACAGAAATGGCATATACAGGGTCAATATAAGGAATTTTGCTCATCCGTGAAATCATAAACGCGCCACTCTGACTTATATAGGCCAATTTGGATGGAAACACATCTTTCCGGGGTGGATGGTAAAGCTTATACTTAGGAATGAAAGTGGTATCATACTTTCCCGGCCTGGAATATATTCCCAAACAGTTCCCCCCATTCACCACTGGAGTTTTCTTCCCCTTTTTTCTTCCTGACTCCAGAAGAGATTTAATGTCTTTCTCTAAAGAATAAGTTCCCGCTTTCTCTCCGATTCCTCCTGAAATGATGATGGCGGAACGGGCTTTCTCCATCTCCACCGCTTCTCTCATCACCTTATAACTCTGATCAGCTGAGACAGCCAGGATAAATAAATCCACACACTGGGGAATTTCGGAAACAGAAGGCACACAAGGACATCCCTCCATTTCACTGACTCCGGGTTTGACCACATAAATCCGAGACTTAGAAAAACCTTGGCGGAGGACATTGTTCAGTATGATGTGTCCGGTATTCATTTTTTCCGAAACTCCAATGATGGCCAGGGTTCGAGGATGGAGTAGGTGATGGATTTGTTCCAGGGGTCGAAGTCTTGATTTCTTGTGTTTTCGAGAGAAACGGCAAGTCCCATCCAGAGGAACCAGTTTTTTCTCACTCACCACAAAAGGATTCACTTCTGCTTCCTCGATGACATATTCACTTTGGTTATTAAAGGGAGAGAAATACCTTCCCAGCCTTTGAAACTTTTGATAAATGTTTTCCAGTTCCTTCGAAGAAATCAGAGGTTTCCTTCCCCTATATACACCTGTGAGCTTATCATAGAAAGCCAGAGACTTCAGCATCTTTGGGATATCCTTTTTCTGGAAAAGATGAACCGAGGCTATAGATGAGGCCTTCCCTAGTCTAAGCTTTTTATGGAGAAATTCCACATCCACCCCTCCTATTCCCACAGTCAGTACAGGCCCAAATTCCCTGGTTGATCTCAAACCCATGAGGAGTTCAGACCCAAAACCTACTTTTTCAAAATCCACTTCTTCACACACCAAGACCCCAAGAATTCCCTTCTTCACCTGATCCAAAGAAATGCTGGGGAGTCCTTTCTGATTTCTTCTCTGACCACTCCAACGGATACAATTTTCAGGTACATTTTTAAGCATTTTCTGGATAGTTTGGTTCACTTCCCGCACATTTTTGGAGACAAGCTTGACTCCTCCCACATCAGACTTATGGAAAATGTAAGGAGAAACAATTTTAATCACCACCTTTGGGGATCGGATGGAAGAGAGTTCATCCTTTTTTACTTCTTTTCCTTTTTCCACAAATAAAAAATCAGGAGTCCGGATTCCCAATTCCTTAAGCACATTGTAGACCTCATGCTCCAGAAAAAAAGACCTGTCTTTTTTCTCCGCCGTTCTGAATAGTTTTTCTATCCTATCAAAATAGGGTTTCATCTCATCCCCTTTTTTTCAATCCAACTCTATTTATCGCTAAGGCATACTTTTATTCAAGTTTTCACGGCTTCCTGACCTAAATAGAAAGCCTGGATATTCATATCCACTAAACTCCTCCCCCGGGATTCAAATAAAACTTGAATGAAACGGAGAAGATTTTTTTCTTTTATGATCAAATGACGAGAAGCCGCGCCTAACATCACCATATTCTGAGTTTTAGCAGATCCAGCTTTCCGGGCCAGCTTCAAAGAATCAATCAGTCTCGCCTCATTCACCTTTCTTACTTGGTTGATGACTTTGTCCCTATCTGGGTAATCAGGAATATTCTCATAAGGAGATTGACTGGTGATGATTAAGCCTTCAGGAGCGAGATATTCAAGGTACCGGAGGGTTTCCAGAGGTTCCACACTTAAAATCATGTCCGCTTTTCCCTTGGGGATAAGATCACTGTAGATAGAAGAATCGGAAAGGCGAAGATGAGACTGCACAGCCCCTCCTCTTTGGGCCATTCCGTGCACTTCTGCCTGCTTAAAATTTAAACTTTCTTTCAAAGCGGCATTGTCGATCACAAAGGCAATGGAAAGGATTCCCTGCCCTCCAACTCCAGCTAATATCACATCTTGTTTCATCACTCAGCCTCTTTTTTTCTTCCTTTTCCGTGCTTCCTGCACACATTCCCGGGATGCTATGATTACAGAAAGACCCTTGTAATCAATTTCTTCCTTCATAACTCGGATATTTTTCTCTTTATTTTTAGGAAGAGGAGTGATCACCCGGATATGTTTTTCCTCCACTCCCACTCCCCGGGCAATCCGATCCAATTCTTCTCCGCTAGCAAAAGTGGGTTGCCCTCCGGTCATGGCCACAACTTCGTTGTCCAGGATGATCACGGTCATATTGGCTTTCACTCGAGCGGCATCCAAAAGAGGCGTGATCCCTGAATGGGCAAATGTGGAATCTCCGATCACCGCAATTGAAGGATCCACTCCTGCATCGGCTCCTCCCTTAGCCATACTCACACTGGCTCCCATGCATACGCAGGTATGAACTGCATTATAGGGGGGGAGGGCTCCCAGAGTATAACATCCTATGTCACTAAATACGTTAGCCCCGCTCCGAGACCGGAGAACTTCATTCAATGCATGAAAGGTATCCGCATGGGGACATCCCTGACAGAGTTTGGGAGGACGAGAAGCCAAAGGGCTATCTTCTAAAAAATGAGTGGAATAAGGGGGCATTTCCAAAGCTTTGCGTACCAGGTCAGGAGACAATTCTCCAGTTAAGGGAAGATCACCGCTTAACTTACCTTTAATTTTTTTTCCAGAAATCCCAAATTGACCTCTCAAATTTTTTTCAATGAAGGGGTATCCCTCTTCCACTATTAAGAGGGTTTCCACCTGTCTGACCAGGTCCTGAATCAAATTTGCCGGCAAAGGGTAGGCACCTATTTTCAAAAGCGAAGGAATGGCGTTATTTTGAAGATAATTTTCTAAAACATAATTATAAGCAATTCCCGAAGTGATAATTCCCAGTTGGGAATTTTTCTTGTTAAGGGTTAAGGAATTAAATTCGCTGCGGTTGGATAATTCAACTAGGTTAGGCTGCTTTTCTACTAATATTTTAAACCTCCGTCGGGCATTCACAGGAAGAAGAGTCCAGTCTTCCCACTTTCCGTATTGAATAGAATCTGGCTTTTGCGAGGGATAGGGTTGGACCCTGGAACGACTGTGAGAGAGACGAGTGACCAGTCGAACCATCACCGGAACATTCGTTTTTTCAGAAATGTCAAAAGCTTTCCGGGTCATTTCATAGGCTTCCTGAGGATTGGAAGGCTCAAAACAAAAAACTTGGGCAAAGTGAGCGTAGTACCGACTGTCCTGCTCATTTTGAGAGCTGTGCATACTGGGGTCATCCGCAACAGCTACTACCAAACCTCCGTTTGTACCGGTAACGGCTGAATTCATGAAGGGATCTGCCGCCACGTTCAAACCCACATGCTTCATGGATACTAAGCTTCTTCTTCCTGCAAAAGAAACGCCCAGTGCTTCTTCATAAGCCACTTTTTCGTTCACACACCAGGAGGCATGGAAATTTTTCCTTTTTTGACTTGCCTTTATCAAATACTCCATGATTTCAGAGGCGGGGGTTCCAGGATAAGAATAGGCTTTATAGAGTCCCGCGTGAATGGCTCCTAAACCCACAGCCTCATCACCAAGCAAAATTTCTGATTTCATATCTTTATCCTTAATAAAGAAGACTGGAAAAAAAGCTTCTGATATAAATTTTCTTTCCCCATGAAAACGAAAGGCGGAAACATTTTCTGTTTAAATCAAACAATTTTAAACCAGAAACAAGAGGTTTTTAAGAAGTGTAAGAATACCTTTTCAAAATTCAAGTGTCAAGCAAGTCTCTTTTGTATTCTTATAATTTCTATCTATTTATGTTGAAAAATAAGGACAAATCAGCTAATATAATATTAACATTATATTAAGAGGTGCTACTCATGATAAGGCTTTCAACAAAAGGACGGTATGGAACCCGGTTGATGCTGAATCTAGCCCATCATTACGACAACGGAAATGAATCAGTAATTCTCAAAAATGTTTCCCATGAAGAAGATATATCCATCCGCTATTTAGAACAAATCATCATTCCGCTCAAAATCAACAAATTGGTTAAAAGCATTCGGGGGGCCGGAGGGGGGTACACTTTGTCCCGTTCTCCTTCCAAAATTAAACTCAGTGATATTCTTGAAGCTCTAGAAGGCCCCTGCTGCCTGGTGGAATGTGTGGATGATGAAGACTATTGCGACCGCATTCCTACCTGTGCCACTCATGAAATTTGGGAGAAAGCCAGCCACATGCTCAAGAACTTTTTCGAAAGCACAAGTCTCCAAGACCTCATTGAAATCAGCAGAAAAAAGAATCCAGAAACTTGAAGTAGAGGGATTTAATCCTGAAATTCGAGAGCGTGGGCAAAGGTCGGATAAACTCTCATTTTCTTTTGAATGAACATATTTTTTGTCTTTATCCCAGCAAAAAAGTTAAAAATCACAACATTTCATTCATAGTTCCAGATTGATAACCTCTTAAATCTAGAGTGACGTAGATAAACCCAAGTTTTTTCAACGTTTGAACAATTTCTTCCCTGCAGTCCTTTTGAAAAAAGAAATGCATTTCCTGTGGAGACACTTCAATCCTCGCTGTTTTTCCATGATGGCGCACCCGAAGCTGTTTCAATCCTTTCTTCTGAAGAAACTGTTCCGCTTTTTCCACCTGAGAAAGTTTATCTAGAGTTAAAGTCACTTTATAAGGAAACCTGGAAGCCAGACACGCCATGCTGGGTTTATCCCAGGTCCGAAGTCCTCGTTGTTTAGAAAGTTTCCTTATTTCGATTTTGGTCAATCCGGTTTTTTTCAAAGGGGAATGCACCTTCATCTCCGCCGCTGCTTGCATTCCTGGTCTGTAATCGTCCTTATCCTCATAATTGGCCCCATCCACCACATGATTTAATTTTTTGGCATGCGCTAGACTCCATAGTTTTTTAAAAAGTGCTTTTTTGCAGTAATAACATCTCTCAGGCAAGTTTTGGGAAATTTCCGGGATTTTCAATCCTTCCAAAGGGAAGCTTTCATGAAGAATCCCTATTTCTCGGGCTAATTTTTGAGCTTCCTCAATTTCCCTACCGGGAAAAAGAGGAGATTCAGCCGTGACAGCTAAAGCTTTCTTTCCTAAAGATTCGAAAGCCACACTGGCGAGGAAACTGCTGTCCACTCCTCCCGAATAGGCTATCACCACACTTTCTAAAGACTGAAGGAATTCTCGAAGATGATGAAATTTTTTTTCGAGAGCCTCTCTGTTCCGACCTAGATCCATTTTCCTTTTTTATCCAAGTTAGCCAGTATAATTGAGCATGGCTTCCAGCGATCTTCTTGCTCTCTTCATTATGGCCTCAGGAATTTCCACAGGATTCAGCTCGTCCTTTAAAGCCAGGTATACATCTTGGAGAGTGGGGCGTTTCATTCCCGCACACATTTTTGGAGTTCCTGCCGTGTAGAATTCCTTTTGAGGATTCTCTTTTTTCAAACGATAAAGGATTCCCTCTTCTGTTCCAATCAAAAACTTATTTCTGGAGGATTCTTTAGCTCTCCGAACCATCCCTCCAGTGGAAAGAACTTCATCGGCTAAATCAATCACTTCAGGACGGCATTCGGGATGGACAATGAGGAGGGCCTCTGGATATTCTTCTTTCGCCCTAAGGACTTCTTTCTTGGTGATTCTCTCATGCACATAGCAGAAACCATTCCAGGGAATAATTTCCTTTGTTACAAACCGCTTCACATAAGAAGCCAAATTCTTATCGGGGACAAAAATGATTTTCTCCGCATCTATGTTTTTTACCACTTCAACCGCGTTGGAGGAAGTGCAGCAAACATCTGTCTCTGCTTTCACATCGGCGTTGGTGTTCACATAAGACACCACTTTGGCTTCCGGATGTTCGTCTTTTAATTTTTTTAATTGGGGGGCTGTCACCATATCAGCCATGGGACAACCCACTTCCAATTCGGGTCGGGGAAGGAGCACTGTTTTCTGAGGAGAAAGGATTTTTGCTGTTTCAGCCATAAATTTCACTCCGCAGAACACAATCACCTCCGCATTTGTCTTTGCAGCTCTTCGGGATAATCCCAAAGAATCGCCCAGTTCATCCGCTATATCTTGGATTTCTGGCTTTTGATAATTATGGACCAGCAATACAGCATTTTTTTCTTTCTTCAATTGAGTTATTTCGTTTTTTAAATTCATGTTCTTTTCCTCTTATTATTTATCCAGCTATCTCCCATATATCATAACTTTCTTATTATAGCCCTTATTCCCGTTATCGGGCAATCAGGAATGGTGTGCTTTCTTCTTTTTTATAAAAATGTTTTGATGAAGTTTTTAATTTCCGGAAGTTTTTCCTTTTCCTAAAGGCGACATTTCCCGAAGTCTTTCCACAATCGGGGGAAGAAGGTCAATCACTTTCTCTACATGTTCTTCGGTATTGTCCTTCCCTAGACTAAACCGAAGAGAGCCATGAGCTGTTTCTGAATCCACACCGATAGCTGTCAGCACATGGGAAGGTTTTAGAGAACCAGATGTGCACGCAGAACCACTGGATGCCGCTATCCCTTGGGCATCCAACTGAAGAAGCATAGACTCTCCTTCGATGTAGCGAACACAGATATTAAGGATACCCGGCAGCCGCCGTTGAGGATGACCATTGAGCTTTACATCTTCAATTTTTTCTTTTAGGCTTTTTTCCAACCTATCTCTTAGTTTCTGTATCCTTTTTTCCTCTTCTTTCCCTTCCTCCATGGCAATCTCGACGGCTTTTCCTACTCCCACAATACCGGGAATATTCTCAGTCCCAGCTCTTTGGTTATTCTCATGATGCCCTCCGTGAAGAAGGGAATGAATTTGAGTTCCTTTCCGTATATACAAAGCCCCCACTCCTTTAGGACCATACAATTTATGGGCCGATAAAGAGAGAAGGTCTGCATTCAGTTTATTGACATTGACGGGGATTTTCCCCACACTCTGGACCGCGTCAGTATGGAAGTAGACCCCTTTTTCTTTGGCTAATTCCCCTATTTCTTCCAAGGGTTCAATCGTTCCCAATTCATTATTGGCATGCATAATGGAAATAAGACTGGTTTTATCAGTGATTGAATTTTCAAGCTGTTCCAAATCCACTATACCGTTTTGATCCACTTCTAAATAAGTCACTTCAAAACCTTGTTTTTCCAGCCATTTACATGTATTTAAAACAGCATGATGTTCGATAGAAGAAGTGATGATATGATTTCCTTTCTCTTTGTTGGCAAAGGCTATTCCCTTGAGGGCATGATTATCTGATTCGGTACCACATCCAGTGAACACGATTTCTCCCGGTTTTGCACTGAGCAACCTGGCAACTTTCTCCCGGGCCTCCTCTCGAGCTTTTTGAGCCTCTTGGGCTAATCTGTAAAGGCTTGATGGGTTCCCGAATTTCTTATCAAAATAAGAAAGCATGGCCTCAATCACCCGTCTGTCCGTAGGAGTGGTGGCACTATGATCTAAATAAATCTTCTGTTTCATTTCCTTCTCCTGTTTATAAATGTCCAAGGTTCCATCTTTTCTTGAGATAATGCCAGGTCTTTTAGAGTTTTGGACTGTAAAGTGTTTTTTATAGATTCCCGAACCGATTTCCACAGATCCACGGTGACGCATCTCTCCGATTTTTCACACGCTACTGGATTCTCCATACAGTCCATTGTAACCAAGGATCCCTCCAGAATTTTAACGATTTCATAGCACCGCAATTCCTCTGGAGGCTGAGAAAGAATATATCCTTCTTTTTTTCTTTGAATCAACCCCTCAGCTCGGATAGTTTGAAGGATATGGTCCAAGTACTTCATAGAAATTCCTTCCTTTTCTGCAATTTCTTTGAGCAGTAAAGGACCTTTTCTGTAATGCCGGGCCAAAATCACCATAGCCCGCATCCCATAACGACTTCGTGTGGAAATCTTCATTTTTTTCTACTATTCTAGTAGAATACTAGATTTTAAAATCTTCTTCCTTCACTGTCAAGTTTCCAAGGGCCGATTTTTAAAATCCTCGACTTTTTATAAATTATTTTGTTAATTTCTTGACAGTTCATTAAACTTTTTATTAAAAACATGGAAGGAAAATCATATAAAATGGATAGGAAGGAAATTTATATCACTCTTCTCACCTCTTTGGTGATCCTTTTTGGCTTAATATTCTTTTTAAAAAGTCTCAAGGGAGAGGATCAAAAAAATAAAAAATCCTATGCAGGGACAAAAATGTGCCGTTCTTGCCATGAGGAACAATATCAAAATTACAAATCATCCGTTCATTTTCTCATTGAACAAAATAAAACCCCTGGTTATGGCTGTGAAACCTGTCATGGTCCCGGAAGCAGCCATGTGGAGTCCGGAGGAGGGATAGACAACATTTTCTCCTTCAAAGCCCCCATTTCTTCAGCCAAAAAATCCGAAAAATGTCTTCAGTGTCATTCCAGCGATAACGTCAATTTTACTTTTCGGGAAAGCGACCACATGAATGCATCGGTGGCCTGTTCTGACTGTCACCAATCTCATCCTTCTCCAGGTAAGGCTATGCTTTCCGGCGAGGAGGGTTATAAACTTTGTCTCGAATGTCATCCAGCCATCAAGTCGAAACTGTTGCTTAATGAGAGTCACCGGATTCTCGAAGGAATAGTCAAATGTGTTGATTGTCACAAAATCCATCAAAATTCCCTCAGAAAGCATTTAGGAGGATTCAAACAAAAAATATGCTTTCAGTGCCATACAGAAAAGCAAGGACCTTTCCTTTTCGAACATCCAGCCGTCCAAACAGAAGGATGTGTCATCTGTCATGAACCCCATGGTTCAGTCAACCGCCATATGCTGAGTTATCAGAATACGGCGGACCTGTGTTATTCTTGTCATATCTCTGTTCCTTTCTGGCATTCCAGGTTTACTTCTCGGTCCATGTGCACTAACTGCCATACAGCCATTCACGGTTCCCATCTGGATCCCTTTTTTCTTAAATAAAAGAATGAGAGGATAAAATGAGAAAAGTTAGTTGGATCTTTTTCTTTTTCATCCTTTCTTTCATCACGGGTCCATCTTTTCTAAAAGCCCAAGAAGAGGATTGGAAGATAAAGGGTCGATTTCAACTGGGATACCGTTATGTAGAGGTTAAAGGAAACACCCATAAATACTATGAAGATTTAAACCTCCGGCAAGGACCCCGCCTCCTTGATTTAGATTTTAACCTTCACTCTTCTGAAAAATTCAAAAAATATTTCGATTTTTTTAATGTGTATGCCTCCAAATTGGGAGGAGATCCCTTTGAAAATTATGGAGTAACGATTAAAAAATACGGCCACTTCAATTTTCGTTACGGACATCGAAAATCAACATACTTTTATAAAGACACTCTCCTTCCTGAAAATAAAAGTGATTTCCATTTGAGCACAGGAGGAGATTTTCATACATTTAACTTCCGTAGGTTTTTTGACAATTTCTACTTTGATGTGAAACCTTTGAACAACGTAAAGTTCATTCTCTCTTTCAATCGACAAAAAAAATCAGGGGAAAGCACCACTACTCTTGATTACAGCAGAGATGAATTTGAATTGAAACAGCCTCTCCATGAAATCAAGAATACTTACAGTGCGGGAGTTCAGATTAATTCTCAATGGATGGATTTATTCATGAAAGGAAGCTATTGGGATTATGAAAACAAATCTCATCTTTTCCTTCCCGGCTTTTCTCCAGGAGCGGATGCAAAAAACATTTCTCATCCCACCGAACTTCTCTCCTATGAACTGAGAACTCCCTATCAATTCTCCATGCCCATGTTAACAGCTAAAATCAATACCAATCCTCTTCCTCAACTGCAGACCACCTGGAACTTGGTTTATTCCCTTATGGATATGGAACTGGATTATGAAGAAGAAGCTCAGGGAACTAATTTTCAAGGATTCTCCACTCGATACGAGTATACAGGCACTTCCCAACTCAAACGTCAGAGCCTCTTGATCGACTTGGACCTTTCTTATAGGGCTTCGGAAAATCTTTATCTTCTTGGAAATTACCGTTCTCAGAGCTTGAATCAGGAAGGAGATTTATCCATCGATGAGAATTCAATCCATTCCTGGTATGACCTCTCTACTTCAATTTTCGAGCTGGGGACTCAAATCATCCCTTTTGATAATTTCCAAGTGAGTGGAGGTATTCTGTTCCAATCCAGAGAATCATCTTATCAAATAAAAGAAGAACAAACACGACACACAGAAAGGACCACTTTTTTCATTAACTCCTCTTATCATTTATCATCGATTGTAAACATCAAAGGAAAGTACGAAAAAGGATCTTTTCATCAGCCTTATACTCTTATTAGCCCGACCGATTTGGATGAGTTCAAATTAAGGATGAAATTCTCTCCTTTAAAGAAAATGAAACTTCTTCTTTCTTTTTCCCATAAAGACTTGACCAACCAGGATTCAGGCGGAACCCTTACCTCCCTCTCTTACGGTTTCGACTTAAACTACCAATGCCTTCCCAATCTGAGCATAGATGGAGGATACTCCAGGCAAAAATTCAAGACCTCGGTGGTAAATTTAGTGGTTTACGAAGCTCCAGCCTGGGCTCCCCTTTTGGGAAGCGAAAAATCCTGGAACAGCACTTATCAAAGTTCCACGAACATGTTTCGGGGAAGCCTGAATTATCAAGCCTTCAAAAACCTCTCCTTAAAGGGATGGGTGTACCACTATAAAAATTCAGGAACATGGAAACTGGATTGGACCACCTTTCAGGTTTATGCCGGCTATACCTTTCCCAATGGTTATCTTTTGTCTTTTTCTTACAGATGGACAGCCTATAATGAAGCCATGTTTGACTTTGATGATTATTCTTCCCATATCTTTACGGTAGGGTTTGGTTACAAATTCTGAAACTTAATGTCATTTATCTTTGCGTAAAGCTCTTGTTCCTTTTGATGATTTTTCAGAATATAAAGATCCCAAAAAAAAGCATAATTTGCTCCGAAAGCTTTAAAAAGTGAACTCTCTGAAGATAATTACAAGCGTGAAAGAAACATTTTTCCCTTCCTCCAAAGTCTGCTTAATGGAAGGAAAGCTCCTATTGGCAAAAATAGGGCGCTTCTTTATTATAAAAAAATCAGAATAATAAAATCATGACCTCAAAATCAATCATTCGAGCCTTCAGTTCGGTTAAACTCACCCTTTTCCTGATCATTATACTGGTAGTTTCTCTTGGGATAGGGACTTTGATTCCTCAGCAAAAGTCTTCTTCATTCTACCACTCCCATTACGGCCCCTGGAGTCCTCTCTTTTTGAATCTTCAGTTGAACGATCTTTATCATTCGGTATGGTTCTTAACTCTTCTCGGAATGTTGATCTTGAATACGGTGGCGTGCACTATCCGGAGGCTAAGTCCCAAATGGAACAGAATTTTCAGACCTCAAGTAATTAAAGAGAAAAAAAATATCCAAACTTTATCCCTCTGCGATCATTTCATCAGTTCAAGGAATATAAAAAAAGTAAAAAGGTCTATCCAAGAAAACCTTTCTTCCTATCATTATCGGCTTCGCGAGGCTGGGCAAGGGGCCAAGATATATTTCCTAGCAAGAAAAAAGATCATGGGGCTGTGGGGGCCCGAAATAGTTCATACAGGCATTCTTATCATTCTCCTCGGTGGAATAGTGAGCGGATTGGGAGGGATGACAAAATATCTTTCTCTTCGTCCTGGTGAGGTGGCATCCATTCCTCAATCTGAATATAAAATCCAACTAAAAAATTTTGATATCGAGCGCTATCCTGGAGGAAACATTAAAGACTGGAAGAGCACTCTTTCTATTTTGAATAACGGAAAACCTGTCTTAACTCAAACCATTGAAGTGAATCATCCTCTTTCCTACAAAGGTTTCCTTTTTTATCAAAACAGCTGGGGACGGGATTGGAAAAATCCATCCTTAGAAATCTGGGCCCAAAAAAAAGATGGGTCTTCTTCTCCCAAAACGCTCCATCTCAAACTGAGAAAGAAGGTGGAGTTGGAGGAGGGACTTTACCTTTCTGTTAGACGATTTCTGCCCGACTTCGTTCTGACCGCTCAAAACAAAGCTACCTCTCGTTCCGATCAACCCAGAAATCCTGCCGCTTTTATCCAGGGATGGAGAGGAAATAAAACGGAATTTTCTGGATGGATTTTTGCACGGTTTCCTCAAATGAATATGATCAACTCCGAACATTCCCTTTCCTGGCAGTTCAAACTCCAAGATTACTCCCCCAACCGTTTTTCCGTCATTCAGGTTTCCAAAGACCCGGGAGTAAACTTTATCTGGGCCGGGTCTGCCGTGATTATGATAGGGCTGCTTTTGGCTTTTTACTGGCATCACAGAGAAATCAGAATCATCATTGAAAAAATCAACGGCCAAATCCACATCTGGATGGGAGGAACCACACCTAAGGGAGCCGAAACATTCAAGCGTGAATTCAAAGAAATTGTAAAGTCTATAAGGAGGAAAAATTGAACATTTCCCTTTATTTTCTGGGTTCTTTTCTCATTTATATTCTTTCTACCGCTTTCTATTATGGTTATTTGTTCTCACAGAAAAACAAGCTGGCCCGGATAGGTTCAGCTACTGCTGGAGTAGGATTGATTATCCACACACTCGCTCTCATTTTAAGAACCTTCCAAAGCGGCCATGCTCCTTTCACCAACATGTATGAATCCTTATCTTTTCTGGCTTGGTCTTCTGTTCTTGCCTACTTGATTGTGGAGAAAAAATACGCTTTCAAAAAAGCCGGGCCTTTTCTTATGCTCATCGTTATCGCGCTGATGGCTCTGGCTTCCTCACCTTTAATGTCCAGCGAAGCCACTCCATTGGTCCCCGCTCTTCAAAGTTATTGGTTATGGCTTCATGTTTCCGTCACCCTTCTAGGAGAAGCATTTTTCGCTGTAGCCTTTGTGACCAGTATCCTCTATCTTTATGTAAGATCAAAAGATAAAAGGGGGGCTTCTTCCCCCTTATCGGCTCAAAAATTGGATTTCATCAGTTACAGAGCTATCGCCCTAGGATTTCCTCTTTTTACTTTAGGGGGTCTTGTCTTCGGTATGATTTGGGCTTATAAAGCCTGGGGAAGCTACTGGAGTTGGGACCCTAAGGAAACCTGGACTCTCATCACTTGGTTTGTATTTGCTCTTTACCTTCATACTCGAATTGTTTGGAGATGGAGGGGATTTCGTTCTGCGCTGATCGCCGTTCTTGGCTTTTTAACAGCCATGTTCACCTACTTCGGAGTGAATTATTTGATCACGGGGCTACACAGCTACACTTAACCGCAGAAACATTTCTCAATCAGATCCTTTTGCTTGATTGAGGGGTACTGAATTGATAAAATAAGTTAAGTCCATTGGAAAGGGGAATAAAAATGATATTAGCCGAATTAGCCATTTTTCCCACAAGTGAAGGGACATCGGTCAGTCGGTATGTGAAAGAAGTGACCCAAATCATTCAAAGATCGGGATTGAATTATGAAACGGGAGGAATGGCCACTTCTATCGAAGCTCCCGATATGGAAACTTTATTCAAGGTAGTGGAAAAAACACACCAGAAGTTGGTCCAGATGGGGGTGGAGAGAATTCACATAGATCTTCGAGTAGACCATAGACTGGATAAGGACGCCACCCTGAAGTCCAAAATGGAGTCTTTGAAGAAAGAATAGTTTTTAATCTAATGCTTTCTCGATAATTCCTCCTCCTAACACTGTATCACCTCGGTATAAAACCACAGATTGGCCTGGAGTTATAGCTCTCTGAGGTTTCTTGAATTCAACCCATGCTTGAGAGGAATTTTTTTTCTTCAGACAAGCCGGCGCCTCTTCATGTTTATAACGAATCCTTGCCTGAATTTCCATCTCCGAAGGGATTTCATTCTGAACAATCATGTTCACTGAAGATATCAAAAAGTTCTTTTTATAGAGTTGATCTTGAGTTCCAACCACTACCGACTGATCCTCACTTCGAATATCCACTACATAAAGAGGATGAGATGCCGAGATTCCCATACCTCTGCGTTGACCGATAGTGAAGTGCAAAATTCCTTGATGAAAGCCCAGAATGTTTCCGTTGAGGTCTTTGACCGGACCCGGAATGAAACTCTCCGGCCTTCTTTTTTTTAGAAAACCCACATAGTTATCCTCGGGGATAAAACATATTTCCTGACTTTCAGTGTCCTTCTTTAACGGAAGATTGAGCTGAGATGCTTTTTTTTGAACCTGGTGTTTGGTCATAAAACCCAGAGGCATCAATAGGAAAGAAAATTGTTTCTGATTCAAGGGGTAAAGAAAATAAGACTGATCCTTTTCCCGGTCTTTTCCCTTTTTAAGAAGATAACGCTTCACATCCCTTTGATAAACCACCTGAGCATAATGACCTGTGGCCAAATAGTCCGCTCCCCTCTCTAGAGCCTTATCCATTAAAAGGCCCATTTTTATAAATTTATTACACCGGATACAAGGATTTGGAGTTCGCCCTTGAGCATACTCATTGCAAAAATTGGATATGACTTTTTGTTCAAACTCTTTTTTCAAGTTCAATCTCTCATGAGGAATGTTCAGAAACCGAGCTACTTTTTGGGCCTTTTCAGTGACACCAACTCTGGGAATTGCTTCATCCTCTTCTTTAAGGGAAAAATTCTTGAGGGGAACAACTTCCATGGTCATCCCCTGTACTTCATACCCCCTCTCTTTCAGAACAGATGCGGCCACAGAAGAATCCACGCCTCCGCTCATGGCCACAACCACTTTTTGACGGCTCATATTCTTAGAATAGCAAACTATAGTCTTTTCTCAAAAAAAGAAAGCCTCTGTTTAGGTTATTTTTTAAGAAAATATCCGTTTACCAGGACAATCATAAGAATCCCCTCACGCCCCCATTCTGGTTAACCCGGGAGACTCCTTTTAAAAACTTAATTTCGTCCTCTTTAACCTTAAAGAATTGGAAACCCCCGAAACCGAACTGAAGACCATAGCGAGTGCAGCAAACACAGGATTTAAAAGAACTCCCATTAGAGGATAGAGGCCCCCCGCAGCCACAAGAATTCCTACAGAATTGTAAAAAAGAGCCCCAAAAGATTCTGGTTGATGGTGTTCATGGTCTTTTTACTCAATTTCAATGCGGAAGCCACTCCTTTCAATATTTTTGGATTCTGCTTTCTTTCTCAAGTTTTCCTGAAGAATTATACATCATTGAGAAAACTCTATCTCTTTATTTAATTAAATTTTTATGGTAAAATTTTTTTAGCAATTTATCCAAGGAGTTCATATGTCGGGTCATTCTAAGTGGCATTCCATCAAACATAAAAAAGCTGCCCAGGATGCCAAAAAGGGAAAAATATTCACTAAAATAATCAGAGAAATCTCTGTAGCTGCCCGCATGGGTGGAGAAGATCCAGATACAAATCCCCGCTTGAGAAATGCTATCGAAGATGCCAAGGCCGTCAATATGCCTAATGATAATATCAAAAAAGCCATCCAGAAGGGAACCGGACAGCTGGAAGGTGTCTCTTATGAAGAGACAGCTTATGAAGGTTATGGTCCAGGGGGGGTGGCTATTTACGTGGAAGTCCTCACTGACAATAAAAACAGAACCATTTCCGAATTGAGGCACATATTTTCCAGAAATGGAGGAAATATTGGCGAATCTGGGTGTGTCGCATGGATGTTTGACCGGAAAGGATATATAGTGGTGGAAAAATCGAACGCTTCTGAAGACGATCTATTGGACCTTATTTTGGAGGCTGGAGCTGAAGACCTTAGAGAAGATGGAAGCAATTATGAAATATTCACCCCTCCAAAAAGCTATGAATCTGTGGTCAAATCTCTTAAAGAAAACAACATTGACATTGCTGCTTCCAACCTGGGCTACATTCCTCAATCCTATGTAAAACTCACCGGAAAACAGGCCCAACAGCTTCTGAGACTGATCGATGAGCTGGAAGACCATGATGATGTGAAGAACGTTTGGTCTAACTTTGATATAGATGAACAAGAAATCACCCAATATTCTGCTTGAATAATGTGGGAATGAGGATCCTCGGTATCGATCCCAGTGTCAGGTACACAGGATTTGGTATCATTCAATGTAGTCAAAATAGCTGCGAAGTGGAAACCTTTGGTGTAATTAAGCCTTTTTCTCACCAGTCTTTTCCTTATAAAATAAACCAAATAAAAAACCGAATTGAAGAATTAATCACCCAATACAGACCTGAAGAAGTGGCTGTTGAGAGCCTTTTCTATGCCCAAAACATTAAAACAGCCATCACCCTCGGTCAAGCTAGAGGTGCCGCCCTTATAGCTGTGGCTTCTCAAAACTGCAGCCTCTTTGAATACTCTCCCCTGGAAATCAAAAAGGCAATCACAGGTTATGGACAGGCTGACAAAAATCAGGTGAAATTCATGATTCGATCTCTGCTTCATATTCAGAATGAAAAAATACCCACGGATGCATCTGATGCACTAGCCGCCGCCCTCTGTCATGCCCATTCTCGTATTTATCATCAAACTTTAAGGAAAAACCTCCAAAGGAATAAAAAAAATAAATGATCGCTTATCTTAAAGGGAAAATGATCCAAAAATCTCCGGATCAAATCATACTGGATATCGGAGGTGTGGGTTACCAAGCCTGGATTCCTCTTTCCACATACCTTAAAGTGGGAGAGGTCCAGGACACAGTGGAACTCTTCATCTACACCCAGCTTTCAGATAACTCTCTATCCCTCTACGGATTCTCTACTGAGGAAGAAAAGGAAATTTTCAAAAAATTAATTTCTATTTCAGGAATCGGTCCTAAAATCGCCCTGAATATCCTCTCTGGAATCCAAACTTCAGACCTGGAAAAAGCCATTAAGCAGAGCGATGTCACAAGGATATCGCTGATTCCAGGAATCGGTAAAAAAACCGCTATGCGCATCGCTATGGAGCTCCAGGAAAAACTGGATAAAAAGGAAAAAATCATCCATTCTCCTGGTTTCCAAGAAAAGGAAAATCTGATATCGTCTCTTATGAATATGGGATTCAAGAGAAAAGAAGTAGTAAAAATCGTGGACCACACCCTCCAAACCCTTTCACCCGAAGCCGGATTTGAAAAATTGCTTAGAGAAAGTTTGAAAAGGCTTTCCAAAGTCTAAACGTTCCAGAACGATGAGGCGGATAAATTCAACATCGAGAATAAATCCTTCTGGCTCCCTATTTCCAATTCAAATCCAGATCTCCCTGAAATCTCTTCCATGAACTGATATAATGAATAAAACAAAAATGGACACAATTCTCAATCCTGTTCGGACCAAAGAAGACCTTCTGTTTGAAGATAATCTTCGTCCTCAAAAGTTTGACGAGTTTATCGGACAGGAAAACATCAAAACCAATCTAAAAATATTTATTCAGGCAGCCTCTCAGAGGAATGAACAACTCGACCATGTATTACTCTACGGCCCGCCCGGCTTAGGTAAAACCAGCCTGGCCTATCTCATTTCCAAAGAGATGGGGGTGGGGATTAAACCCACTTCAGGCCCTGTTCTGGAAAGAGTAGGAGACCTTTCGGCCATCCTTTCCAACCTTCAGGATAAAGACATCCTGTTTATCGACGAAATCCACCGCCTCCCCCCCGCCGTTGAGGAAATCCTTTATTCAGCTATGGAAGACTACACTCTGGATATCGTCATCGGCCAAGGACCCAGTGCCCGAAGTCATAAACTCCAACTCAAAAAATTTACCTTGATCGGAGCAACCACCCGCCCAGGGAAAATAACAGCTCCTTTGAGAGGGCGATTCGGGATCATTCATAGACTGGACTACTACAGTGGGGAAGAACTCCAAAATGTCATTCAGCGATCCGCTTCAATTTTGAGTATCCCTATTGTAAAAAAAGGAGCTTTACAAATCGCTAATCGTTCCAGAGGAACTCCAAGGGTTTCTAACCGGCTGCTGAGAAGGGTCCGCGATTTTGCCGATGTCTTGGGAGAAGGAAAAATCACCTCGGAACAAGCCACTCAGGCTTTGGACACCATGGAAGTGGATGCTATAGGTCTAGATGAAGTGGACCGAAAAATCCTCATGACCATTATCGAAAACTTCAATGGAGGCCCCGTAGGCATCAACACCATCGCTGCAGCCATAGATGAAGATAAAGATACCATTGAATTCATCTATGAACCTTTTCTTATGCGGATCGGGTTCCTGGAGCGAAGCATAAGGGGCCGGATGGTTTCTCCCAAAGCCTATGAACACTTTGGATTGAGTCCACCTTCTCCTTCTCAAAAAAAACTATTCCAAAAACCGAAAAAAGATTGATTCCAACCCGTTCATCTCTCCAGAGTTGGAATGAAAACAGGAAAAGGATTCATGTGGATCTCCGAATTTGATTATCATCTTCCTCCTGAACTCATCGCTCAAAGACCCCTTCCCCGGAGAGACCAATCCAGAATGATGGTTCTCTACCGTCATAGCGGAGAAATAATCCACAGCCACTTCTCCAAATTCCCCCACTATCTTCATAAAGGGGATATCCTGGTCCTCAATACTTCTAAAGTCATCCCCGCTCGGGTGTGGGGGAAAAAAGGAAACCAAACCATTGAATTCCTTTTCCTCAAACAGCGCAGTCAAAACACCTGGGAAGTCCTCTGCCGTCCTGCAAAAGATGCAAAAGAAGGAGATGTCATCACCTTTTCTCCCCGTTTCAAAGGCCGAGTGATAAGACAAGAAAAAGAGGGAAAAAGACTTCTCCGCTTTTCTTCCAAGGAGGTCCTCTCCTTTCTCAAAAAAATCGGGTTCCCTCCCCTTCCTCCTTACATCAAACGTCCCCATTATTCAGAAGAACTCAGGTCTTTGGATTTAAAAAGATACCAGACCGTCTATGCCCAAGAGGAAGGCTCCATTGCCGCTCCCACAGCGGGTCTCCATTTTTCACCTCAAATATTAGGACAACTCCAAACCAAAGGGATAGAAATTATTCCCCTCTCTTTGGATGTGGGACTGGCTACGTTCCAACCTGTGAGAACGGAACGGGTGGAAGACCATCAAATGGGCGAAGAAACTTACACCCTAACTAAAGAGTCTGCCCAGTCAATCCAAAAAGCCAAGAAAGAAAATCTTCCTGTAGTGGCTGTAGGGACTACCTCTGTCAGGGCTCTAGAGAGCTCTTTTAATGGAAAAAATCTTCAGCCAGGGACCCATTCCACCGATCTTTTCATCTATCCCGGCTATCGTTTCAAGGTTGTGGAGAGGCTTCTCACCAATTTTCACCTTCCTAAATCCACTCTTCTGATGCTGGTCTCAGCCTTTGCAGGAGTGGATCTCATAAAAAAGGCTTACAGAGAAGCTGTGGAACATAAATACCGGTTCTACAGCTATGGGGACTGCATGCTCATTCTGTAGAATCTTTTGGGATAGTGCTTTCCCATTGACAAATAGGTAAAGATTTCCTATATACTAACTTTTAGTTAAAATTTTCTGAGAGGAAACAGCCATGGCAGAGACCAAAAATCAAGAGTCAGAAGAAAAACTGGATTCCATCCTTCATCCCCAAACTCAAGCTAAAACATTCAAAATCACGGTGGAGTTCGGGTATAAATCTTCTCCCGATTATAAAAAAGCTGTGGAACTGGCTAAAAAAAACCCCACTTATAAAGAGAATGGAAGCGGAGAATGGATCCGCCACTCCGCCACATACACCCCCCAGGAGGTGGATGATCTGTTTGAACTTTTCTCTCTAGTCCATGAATGGAAATCCACAGAAATCCGGGTGAACCATAAAAGAATCCCTTATGCCCATCAGCTATGGCTTCCTTTGATGTGGTTTTACAGAGTTAAGTAAGCTCTTTCATTCGGACTGTAAAATGTCTCAAATAGGGGGGTTCATAAGCAATTTTCAACCCTTTGATTTTATCTCTCTTTTTATAAATTTTTTCCAATGCTTCAGCCACATAATGAAGATGGGAGGCTGTGTAAACCCTGCGGGGGATAGCCAGCCGGACCATTTCCAGCGGAGGAAAAACTTTTTTTCCTGTTTGAGGATCTGTAAAAGCAAACATCACTCCCCCGATTTCCACCGCTCTTATTCCAGATTCTCGGTATAAAGCTACCGTAAGGGCCCATCCTGGAAATTGATGCCGGGGGATATGGGGGAGAAATTGGTCCGCTAAGATATATACGGCATGACCTCCTACCGGTTTATACAGGGGTATTCCTGCTTCTTGGAGAAGTTTACCCAGGTAATGGACCTGCTGAATCCGGTGTTTCAGATATTCTTCCTCTATCACTTCATCCAAACCTGCGGAAATGGCCTCCATATCTCTCCCGGCCAAACCTCCATAAGTGGGAAATCCTTCACTGATGATAAGGATATTTTTGATCTTTTGGACCAAGTCATCATCTTGAAGAGCGATGAATCCTCCTATATTGACCAAAGCATCTTTCTTGGCGCTCATCGTCACTCCCTGGACATAGGAAAACATCTCTCGGGCGATATTCAATAGAGATTTTTGCCCGTATCCTTTCTCCCTCTTCTTGATGAAATACACATTTTCAGCGAATCGGCAGGCATCAAAAAAGAAAGGAATCCCAGCCTCCCTACAGATCTGGCTCACCTCTCGGATATTCGCCATAGAGACCGGCTGCCCCCCACCGCTGTTATTGGTTATGGTCATCATCACAAGGGGAATATTCTCCTTTCCTTTTTCCTGGATGAAACGGCGCAATTTATTTACATCCATATTTCCTTTAAACGGTGATTGGACTGATGGATTGTAAGCTTCATCCACAACCAAATTCACCGGGTAAGCTTCTCTCACCTTCACATTGGCTTGAGTGGTATCAAAATGGATGTTGTTGGGAACATAATCTCCTTTGCGAAGTAAGACTTGGAACAAAATTCTTTCAGCCGCTCTTCCCTGGTGGGTAGGGATCACGTGTTTGAATCCGGATATTCGCTGGACCGACTTTTCAAATCGAAAATAGCTCTGAGACCCCGCATAGGATTCATCCCCTCTCATCATCCCCGCCCATTGATTGTGACTCATAGCCGAGGTGCCGCTATCTGTAAGGAGGTCGATGAAAATCTTTTCTCCCGGAATGTTAAATATATTCAATCCTGCATCCTGTATGATTCTTTCTCTTTCTTTCGCACTGGGTTTATGGATAGGCTCAACAGATTTAATTTTGTAAGGTTCCACCGGCATTTTTCCTTTTTTCATCTTTCTCTCTCCTTACAGAAATGGAATCAACCAGGGCTAAAAATCTCTTCCCGACTTAAAAAGAAACCATATGCCGGAATTCTTTAAATCTTTGTGTGATTTGGGAAAAGGATAAGTTTTTAAATCGGTTGATCCCAAAATCCTCAATGGCATAAGAAGCCTGAACACTGCCAAACACGGCCGCTTCACGAATATTCTTCCATTCATAAGATTGAATTTTATCCAAATACCCCAAAAAACCTCCGGCAAAGCAGTCTCCGGCGCCAGTGGGATCAATCACTTCCTCACAGGGATGGGCGAGGATACCAAATACAAAATCTCTGCCTAAAAGGAGAGCTCCGTGTTCTCCTTTTTTGATGACCATCAAAGAGGGGCCCTTTTCCACCAATTTCCTCCCTGCTTTCACCAAATTTTTTTCTTGGGCCAGCATCTTCACTTCTTCATCGTTGGCAAAAAACACATCAACTTTTTCCATTACCTCCAGTAAAGATTGAGGCTTGTTTTGAATCCAATGATCGATTGTATCCATGGCTATCAGTTTGGGCTTTTCCACCTGGGAGACAATATCCAGCTGGAGATCTGGGTCTATATTACCAAGAAATATGATCTCCTGTTTCCTGTATTCAGGATGAAGTTGAGGCTTAAAATTCTTGAACACGTTGAGTTCGAGCTTCAAGGTGGTCCTTTTGTTAGGATCTTCTCCGTATTTCCCTTCCCAGTGAAATGTCTTTCCTGATTTAAGTTGAACTCCTCGGGTATCAATCCCTCTTGATTTCAAAAATTGAAGAGTTTCAGATGGAAAATCTTCTCCCACCACAGCCACAATTTTCGGGTTTGTGAAAAAACTCGCAGCCAAAGCACAGTAAGTGGCCGAACCACCCACAGTTTTTTCTCTTCTTCCATACGATGTCTCTATGGTATCAAAAGCGACCGAACCTACCACAATTAAACTCACAGATCATTTCTCCTTTTTAAATTTCTACATACTTTTGAATGATAAAACGGAGTCTTTTCTTGGCATCAGAAGAAATATGGTCAGGTTGAGTAACAATACAATTTTTTAAAGCCTCCACACATTCACACTTTCCACTTCTCTCATCAGAAAGTGAGACCACAGCTTTTTTGATTACTGCCTTCGCATTATGAATATTCTGACGCAAATTTTCAATAATCATCTCTACAGATACAGATTCTTCCTTTTCATGCCAGACATCATAGTCTGTGACCAGATTCATGGTGGCATAGCAAATTTCGGCTTCTCGGCACAGCTTGGCTTCGGACACACTGGTCATTCCAATAACATCAAATCCCCAAGACCGATAAAGGTTGGATTCAGCCACAGTGGAAAAAGCAGGTCCTTCGATGCAAATATATGTTCCTCCCAAATGAGCTTTCAAGCCAAGGTCTCTGGCTCCCTCATAAAGCACTTTGGAAAGCTCTGAACATACAGGATGAGCAAAACTGATATGAGCCACAATTCCATCACCAAAAAAGGTGTTCAGTCGGTGTGTTCGATCAAAATACTGATCGGAAAACACCATATCTCTGGGTTCGATAGATTCTTTAAGGGACCCTACTGAATTTACTGATATCACCCTCTCTACTCCTATCATCTTGAAGGCGTAAATGTTAGCTCTGTAGTTTATCTCGGAAGGTTGGAGGCGATGGCCCGGCCCATGTCGGCTGAGAAAAGCCACTTTTTTCCCTTCTAAGACACCGATAACCACAGAAGAAGAGGGACTTCCGAAGGGAGTCCGAAGATCTATTTTTTCTTTGACCTCCAGGCCTTCCATTTCATAAAGTCCTGTTCCTCCCAAAATACCAATTTTGACTAGGGGAAGTTTTTCTTGATTCATTTTTCCTCCTGTTCCAAGATTATTGATATATAATTTATGAGAAGCCAAGTCAAGGAATCAAAACTTTACTCTTCATTTCTTTTTGGGTATCCTATTGGCCAGAGGAAGGAAAAATGACTCTTCAGTCCAGTATATCTTCTTTAGTGAAACAACTTGCTTCCACCCAAAAAGTGACCGTGCTCTCAGGAGCCGGCATTTCAGCTGAATCAGGAATCCCTACATTTCGAGGAAAAGAAGGACTCTGGAAAAAATATAGAGCTCAGGATCTGGCAACTCTTTCGTCTTTCATGAAAGACCCCAAATTGGTTTGGGAATGGTATGATTGGCGGAGAAAAATCATCGCATCAAAAGAACCCAACCCTGGACATAAAATACTCGCAAAATGGGAGAACTATTTTCCTTCATTCGTCCTCATTACCCAGAATGTGGATGGCCTCCATCAAAAAGCAGGATCCCAAAATGTCCTAGAACTTCACGGAAATATCTGGAAGCTTCGGTGCACCCAAGAAGGAACTTTATTTGAAAATCATGAAGTCCCCTTAAAAGAACTCCCTCCCCGTTGCCCCCAGTGTGGAGGTCTTTTAAGGCCCCATGTAGTCTGGTTTGGTGAATCCCTTCCCACAACCACCTTAAATAAGGCTTTTACAGAAAGCAGCCGGTGTGAAATGATGTTTTCGATCGGCACCTCTGCCGTGGTCCAACCTGCTGCATCACTCCCTCTAAAAGCTGTAGAATCAGGGGCTAAAGTCGTGGAGATAAACCCGGTTTCTACTCCCGTTACTTCTTACTCTGAATTTTCATTCAGAGGGAATGCCGGAGAAATACTCCCCCAAATCGATAAGAAGCTCCCCTCGGAGCATCTCTAAGTTAAAAGGAGAAAAGAAGGAATGTATTATGTGCACCTGGATGCCTCCTCAGGGGTAAGTGGAGATATGCTTCTAGCGGCTTTTCTCGACCTGGGGGTATCCCCTTCTCTTTTCAAGCAGGAAATGGACAAGTTAGGTCTTTCTGTAAAGATAGAAATCAAGGAGACCCAAAGAACTTCTTTAAGAGGCTTGAAAGTGGATGTTCAACTTCTGGAACAAAGGCAAATGGCTCGAAAGTGGGCTGACGTCAAAAAACTCATCCAGGAAAAACCTCTTCCTGACTCAGTTATAAAAAACGCCCTGAGGGTATTCAAAAATCTTTTTCAAGCTGAATCCAAAGTCCATGGCTGCCCTTTTCATGAAGTGCATCTCCATGAAGTCGGAGCGGATGATGCCATCATCGACATTGTGGGCTTTTGTTATTTGTATCATATTCTCAAAATAAAGGATTTCTATTCTTCTCCTTTAAACTTAGGAAAAGGATGGGTTAAGACCGATCATGGCCTTCTTCCGGTTCCTCCCCCAGCTGTTGCGGAACTTTTAAAGAATAAACCGGTTTATTCTGCCCATGCACAAAATGAACTAGTTACTCCCACGGGAGCCGCCATTGTTTCCACCCTCTGCAAACAATTCATTCAATCTCCTGAACTTTGCTATGAAAAAATTGGCTACGGTGCAGGGACTCGAAACATTCCTGGTTTTCCCAATATTCTCCGGGCATTCTACGGAAATATAAAAAAATCTCCATCCGATCACAAAATATATATGATCGAAACCAATATCGATGATTCCAATCCTGAAATTTTATCCACTTTCTTCGAGAAAGCTTTCCAAAAGGGAGCTTTGGATGTCTATTTAACTCCAATTTTCATGAAAAAGAATCGTTTAGCCACCAAATTGACCCTCCTTGGAGAGATTGATAAAATAGATTCCCTTATTAAGGAAGTTTTCAGAGAAACCAGCTCTATCGGAGTGAGATACTTCCCTGTTCAAAGACGTATCCTGGAAAGAAAGACCCAAAAGGTCAATATTCAAGGCCAAAATGTCCGTATCAAAACAGCCTATCTGGAAGGAGAAGAAGTCAATATTCATCCTGAGCTTGAAGATTGTTTGAGGTTATCTAAAAGCACCAACATTCCTTTAAAAAAAATCCTTCATCTCGCTTTGAAGGAATATTCTAAGAAGAGGAAACATCCATCGGAAAAAACATGATGGAATCAGGGATGTCAGAACAAAACAAGGAGAATTAAGTGGATTACAAAAAAATTGAAAAGGGAGTGAAATACATCTTGGAAGGGGTGGGAGAAGATCCTCACCGTCCTAGTCTCAAACAAACACCGGAAAGAGTCTCTTCGATGTTCGCTGAAATACTTGGAGGTATCAATGAAGACCCTTCCAAACACCTTGAAGTCATCCAAGGGGAAAAGCATGATGAGATGGTGTTGATCAAAAGCATCCCTCTCTATTCTATGTGCGAACACCATCTCCTTCCCTTTGGGGGTGTAGCTCATGTAGCTTATATTCCAAAAGGGGGACGTATTGTGGGACTCAGCAAAATAGCTCGAGTTGTGGAAATTCTTTCTCGAAGGCTCCAGGTACAGGAAAGACTCACCAAGGAAATCGCCGACCTCATTAACGACACTCTTCACCCTTTAGGGGTCATGGTGGTCATCGAGGCTGAACATATGTGCATGTCTATGAGAGGAGCCAAAAAACCGAAATCCCAGACCCTTACTTCGGCGGTCAGAGGGTCTTTCCGAACCCACAGTGCAACCCGTTCCGAAGCCATGACCCTCATAAAAGGAGGCATGTCCAGTGGAAAAGAATACTGATCAGAACTTTTATATCACCACACCCATTTATTACGTTAACGATGTCCCTCACATCGGTCATGCCTACACCACTATCATCGCGGATGCCATAAGTCGGTTTAAAAAACTCACAGGAAGAGAAGTCTTCTTTCTCACAGGAACAGATGAACACGGCCAGAAGGTAGAAAAAGCCGCCTCCCAAAAAGGACTCACCCCTCTGAAATTAGCTGATCAGGTGGTGGGAAGATTCAAAAATCTTTGGGAAAAACTGAATGTCTCCTATGATTACTTTATACGCACAACCCAATCTCTTCATGAAAAGGGAGTGCAAAAAATTTTTCAGAAAATCAAAGACAAAGGAGATATTTATAAAGGCACCTACCAAGGCTATTATTGTGTATCCTGTGAAAACTTCCTTCCTGAAGACGTTCCTTTGGAAAAAGAGAATGTTAAAATCTGTCCAGACTGTGGAAAAGAAGCCACACTGGTTTCTGAAGAATGTTATTTCTTTAGACTCTCCGCTTATCAAAAACCTTTGCTGGAATTTTATGAGCAAAATCCTTCCTTTGTTCAACCCCCCAGCCGGATGAATGAAGTGGTGAGCTTTGTCCGTCAAGGACTAAGAGACTTAAGCATCACCCGAACCACTGTCAAATGGGGTATCCCTGTTCATGATGATCCCAGTCACACCCTGTACGTTTGGTTTGACGCTCTCCATAATTATCTAACAGGAATCGGTTATGACTGGAATATGGAACGCTTCCAGAAATTCTGGCCTGCCAACGTTCATGTTATAGGAAAAGATATTTTAAGGTTTCATGCAATCTTTTGGCCGGCTTTTCTATTGGCCGCCGAATGGCCCCTTCCTAAAATGGTGTTCGGACATGGATGGTGGCTTAAAGATGAAACAAAAATGTCCAAATCCAGGGGGAATGTCCTGGATCCTCACCTCATTTTGAATTTCTTCGGAGCTGATCCTCTCCGTTATTTTCTTCTCAGAGAAATTCCCATTGGGATAGATGGAAATTTCTCCCATGAAGGATTTGTTCATAGAGTCAATTCGGACCTGGCCAATGACCTAGGCAATCTTGTTCAGAGAACTCTGACCATGATCTATAATTACTTTGGAGGAACCATTGAAGAAATCGGTGAAGAGAGCTCCCAGGACAAAAAAGTCCGAATTGAGTTCGAATCCCTCAAAGAAAAAGTCTACAAAAGATACGAAAATTATTCCATAAACCGAGCTCTTGAAGAAATCTGGAAATACATCAATTCAGTCAATAAATATTTAGCCAAAAGCGAACCATGGAACCTGGCTAAACAGGAAGGACAAAAAAAGAAGCTGGGAAGAATCCTCTACCAAACCGGAGCGGCTTTGAGGGCTATCGGTTACTTCATCTCTCCGGTGATGCCGGAGGCAGCTCAGAAAATCTGGGGTTATTTGGGTGAATC